>NZ_JBNKFS010000006.1:0-186740 GCF_050289425.1 Sedimenticola sp.
CGCAGGCCGGTCTTGAGCGAGGCGACGTTCTCAAAGCCAAGCACCTGCAGCGAGTTGGCGGCCAGTACGCTGCGGTAGCCGGAGCGGCAGACCACGACGATTTCGCGCTCGCGCGCCCGCACCAGTTCCGGTTCGGTCTCTTCGTAGTCCCATTCGCAGGCGGATTCGAGGATGCCGCGCGGTACGTTCATGGAGCCGGGGATGTGCATGGCGGCGAACTCTTCCGGTTCGCGCACGTCGACAATCAGCAGATCGGGATTGGCCAGTTGCCGCTCTTCCAGATCCCACGGCATGATCTCTTTCACATCCGTCAGACAGCTACGGATCAGTTCTATAAAACGCATCATAGGGATAAGTCCTGTTACTACTTTGGGTTATCGTTGATGGGGTGACACCATTATTGATCACGGGAGCAGAGGGCTTGTTCAACGGCGATGACCGCCGCCTCAACCCGCGAGTGCACATTGAGTTTGCGCAGAATGGATTTGACGTGCAGTTTGACGGTGCCGTCGGAGATGCCCAGATTGCGCGCAATCACTTTGTTGCTCTGACCGTCCGCCAGCAGGCAGAGGATCTCCGCCTCGCGCGGGGTCAGGTCGGAAAAGATATCCCGGGTAGCGGTGGCCTGGGTTTCACCCTGCACCGCCTTGGCGAGGATGCCGGTCAACTCCTGGGCGACGATGGTGGCGCCACCGACAATGGCGCGCAGGGCGTTGATCAGTTCGTCCGGTTCCATATCTTTCAGCAGGTAACCCTGCGCCCCGCCTTGCAGCGAGTTGATTACATCGCTCTCTTCACGGCTGGTGGTGAGCATGGCGATCGGCATGGTCAGCCCCTTTTCCCGCAACACCTTCAGTACCTCGATGCCGCTCATGTCCGGCATACGCATATCCAGCAGTACCACGTCGGGGCGTTCCTGTGCCGCCAGTTCGATACCTTCCTGGCAGTTGCCGAAGGCGCCGATCACATTGATGCCCCGGCGCTGCAGCAGCTCCTGGAGGCCAATTCGAAACAGCGCATGGTCATCGATTAACAGGATACGCATCAACTGATCTCTTTCTGCTCACTCTTGCGGACGTTCAGGCCCGGATTATAAGTCAACTCCACGCGGGTGCCTTCTCCGGGTTCACTCTCGATCTTGATCTCGGCTCCCACCCGACGGGCGCGCTCCTCCATGATGGAGAGTCCGATATGTTCACCGGGACTGCCGGGCGGCCGCACGTTATCGAAGCCGACTCCGTCATCTTCCACCAGCAACCGGTACTCGCCCTCGGCACTGCAGGTGAGCAGTACCCGCACGGTATGCGCCTTGGCATGTTTACGGATATTGGCCAGGCTCTCCTGCACGATACGCAGCAACTGCATCTCTTCGCTGGCGCCCATATTGACCTGACGGCAGCCGCACTGGAAGAAGATGGGGACTCCGGTATCCTGGCGGAAGCGCTGGGTCATCTTTTCCAGCGCCAGGATCAATCCGCGCTGATCCACCGGCGCCAGGAAGTTGTTGAGCAGCTCACGCAGTTCGGTATGGGCTTCGTCCAGGCCGTTTTTGATCCGCTCCAGTTCATTACGCGCCAGGGAGCTGTCACCCGGCTCTTGCTCCAGGGTCTCGTCCAGCATGCGCACCTGGAAGCGCAGACTGGCCAGGGTCTGGGCCAGGGAGTCGTGCAACTCATGGGCCAGGGCGGTGCGCTCTTCGATAATCGAGAGCCGCCGCGCCTCTTCATCCGAACGGTGTTTGGCGATGGCGATACCCAGATGGCTGCCGATGGTGTAGAGCAGATCATAGGTCTCTTCACGGCCTTCCAGACCGGACTTTTTAATCAGGATACGATACAGCCCCAGCACATCCCCATGGAACTTGAGCGGCACGGTGATCTGTTCCAACTCATCGCTGCTGTACATATGCCGACCATTGCGCTCGGAACAGGCTTTGGCGTCATGTTCACACAGTACGTCGCCACTGGAGAGGGTCTTGCCGCACTGGCAGAGCGGTACCGGTAACTGTTCGCCTTCGGTCAGGATCCGGTCATCCGGTCCGATACTGCCCACCAGACGCATCAGCCCCTGGGGGGTGGTCAACTGCACCGTGGCCGCCACGCCGTGGGCCATCTCCTTGAGCACCCGCAGGAAACGCAGCAGCAGCTCGTCCATATCATCGGTTTGGTTGATACTGGCCGCCACGTCGTAGAGCGCCTTCAGACCGGTGGTTTGCTGGGCCAGGCGCCGGGTCTGCCGCGCCACCCGGTTGTCCATGTCTTCGTAGAGGTCGATCAGCTCGCTGCTCAGGCTATCCAGATCCCGCGCCAGGGGACCCAGCACGCCGACATCGTCGATCAGCAGTGTGGTCCAGGGTTCGCCCTGGCAGACATCCCCCACCGCCCGCTCCAGTTGTACCAGTGGTGCCAGCAACCGGTTACGCAAGCGGTTGACGCCGACGATGAAGGCACCGATCGCCACCAACGTAGAAGCCAGCATCAGCAGGCCGACCATCCCGAAATCCGCCCCCGGTGCATACCAGAGGACCAATAGAAGATTGAACAGCAAAACGGCCGCCAGGGTGATCAGCGGCCCGAGCATGCGGGCGGCCACCAGAACCTGCAGGTAGGGATAACGGCCCATGATGGTCATCAGCAGGCCACCGCCCTCAGGCACAGGGGAATGAGGCGTGTTCTCTTCGTTCGTCATGGCCTTGTTCATCGTTCACCTTATCTGGATGCGAATCGGGCGGATCAGCACACTGTATTCGAAGTTGCTAATTTAGCATGATTTACACCAAGGGAGGAAACCGCCCGTCGGGGGTGACGCCGTGATCCCTTGTAGCCGAATCCGCGTGGACACACAAAACGTGCCCAGCCTACGCACTTGGCCGGGGGTTACGGCAAATGGATCATGTCCCGAGTGCGGCGATGGCGGCGATCTGGCGTTCCCGCAGTACTTTGCCCAGCTCCGCCCCCTGCAGACCCTCTTCACTGAGCTTGGCGGGTGATACCGACGCCATGGCCCGTCCGGCGGCGTCCAGCCAGCTTGCCGCTTGCCGCGACGGGTCGGGCCAGAGTACGTCACACAGGATCAGCAGGCGCCGAAAACGCTCCGGCTGCTGCTGGGCTCGCCCGCGGATCAGCAGATCCAGCGTGGACTCGGCTTGCCGTTGCAGCGCCGGCGGATAAAAGCGGGCAACCCCCTGCGCCTGGGCCAGCAGGTCCAGATAGTCGCGCTCCACCGGTAGCGCCTCTTTCAGCCAACGGCTGCGGGCAGGCCCCTGACAGAGGCTGTGAAACAAGGCGGCAAAGCGCACCAGCGGATCGGCGCCGGCCGCTGTCGCACGTTTCAGCGCCAGGATCGGTTCATTGACCGGCTGTGAGTCGTGTGCGGAACCGCCGCCCATCGCCTCGGCCAGTGGTGGAAGCAGCGGAGCCAGTGCGCCACAGCGCTGCAGGGTTTCAAAAAAACGCCACGGCTCCGGCTCCGGCAGCGCACGTTTCAGCTCTTGCCAGATACGCTCCGGTTTGAGTGCCGCCAACTCCTCGCTCGCTGCCATCTGCTTCATCAGGCCAAAGGTGTCGTGGGCCAGGGAAAAGCCCTGCTTCGAGAAGCGGGCGATAAAGCGCGCGGCGCGCAGCAGCCGTACCGGATCTTCACTGAAGGCCGGGGTGATATGACGCAGGCGGCGCTGTTCGATATCGGCCAGTCCACCCACCAGGTCGATGACTTCGCCTTCCTCATCCTCCACCAGGGCATTGATGGTGAAATCGCGGCGCCGCAGATCTTCTTCCAGGGTGACGTCGGTGCCGAACTCCACACTGAACCCCTTGTAACCCGGTGCGGTTTTGGTCTCACGGCGGGCCAGGGCATACTCTTCCCCCGTATCGGGATGCAGAAACACCGGAAACTCCCCGTCGGCACGCTTAAAACCGCGCTCCAGCATCTCCGCTTCCGTTCCCCCTACCACCAACCAATCCCGATCTTTAACCGGAATACCCAGCAGACGATCACGCACGGCCCCACCGACCAGATAGATGTTCATGCCCCACCTCCCTGCAGCACGCTCAGACGGTTGGCCGTCGGGCGTAAAAATTGCCTATCCTGCCAATTTTTCATACCGCTTGCTCCACTTGCATCTTGCGTTCCTCCTGTTGCAACTGCCACATCTCCCGATAAACCCCGGCCTGTTCCAACAACTGCCGATGACTGCCGCGCTCGATGATGCGCCCCTGATCCATCACCAGGATCTGGTCGGCATCCACCACGGTGGAGAGTCGGTGGGCGATCACCAGGGTGGTGTGGTTCTCCGCCACCTCTTGCATGGTTTCGAGTATCGCCTGTTCGGTCTGGGTATCCAGCGATGAGGTCGCTTCGTCGAACACCAGGATACGCGGCCGTTTCAGGATTGCCCGCGCGATGGCGATGCGTTGTTTTTCACCGCCGGAGAGTTTCAGTCCCCGCTCCCCCACCAGGGTTTGGTATCCCTGGGGCAGGGATTCGATAAAGCGCCGGATATGGGCCATGCCCGCCGACGCTTCAATCTCTGCCTGTGTCGCCTCGGGGCGGCCATAGGCGAGATTGTAGTAGATGGTGTCGTTGAACAGGACGGTATCCTGCGGCACCACGCCGATCACCTGGCGCAGGCTGTCCTGGGTCACCTCACGTACATCCTGGCCATCCACCAGCACCGCACCGCCGGTCACGTCGTAAAAGCGGAACAGCAGCCGCGACAGGGTCGACTTGCCGGCACCGCTGTGGCCCACCACGGCCACCTTTTCACCCGGGTGGATGGTAAAATCCACATCCTGCAGGATCTGCCGCTCCGGCACGTAAGAGAAAGAGACGTGGCGAAAACGCACTTCACCGCGCTGCAGTTGCAGGGCCGGCGCATCGGCACGATCCTGGATCTCCGGTTGTTGTTCCATCAGCTTGAAGATCAGGTCCATATCCGCCAGCGAGTATTTGATCTGCCGATAGACCATGCCGAGGAAGTTGAGCGGGATGAACAGTTGCAGCAGGAAGGCGTTGACCAGCACCAGATCGCCGATCGACATGCTGCCGTCCACCACCCCGCCGGCGGCGAAGAACATGATGGCGGTGACCCCGATGCCGATAATGCCGCCTTGGCCGAAATTGAGCAGCGACATGGAGTTCTGGCTTTTGACCGCCGCCTCTTCCCACTGATCCAGGGTGTTGTCGAAACGCACCAGTTCCAGTTGTTCATTGCCGAAGTATTTGACCGTTTCATAGTTGATCAGGCTATCCACCGCCCGTGAGTTGGACAGGGACTCCAGCCGGTTCATGGTGTGGCGATAATCCATCCGCCACTCGGTCACGGCGAAGGTAAAGACGATATAGACCGCCACCGTACCGAAGGTGACCAGGGTAAAGATCAGGTCATAGTGGGTGAGCAGAATGATCGCCACCAGGGAAAACTCCACCACCATCGGGATGATGCTGAACACCATGTAGTTGAGGATGGAGCTGACACTGCGGGTACCACGATCCAGATCCCGGCTGATGGCACCGGTCTGGCGTCCCAGGTGAAAACTGAGGGAGAGCCGGTGCAGATGGGTCAGCACCTCGGTCGCCAGGCGGCGCATGGCGTGATAGCGCACCCGGGCGAACACCACGTCGCGCAACTCGTTGAACAGGGTACTGCTGACGCGCAGGGCGCCGTAGCCTATCAGCAGCGCCACCGGCAGGACCAGCAGGGTCTGCTGGTTGTGCTCCATGCCGTCGACGATCTCCTTGAGCACCATCGGAATACCCACGTTGGCCACCTTCGCCGAGACCAGGCAGCCCAGTGCCAACAGGGCCCGCCCACGGTAATTCCACAGGTAGGGGAGCATGTTTCTGAGGTTTTTCCAGTCGCGGCGGTCGCTGTGTGGACGTGCTTGGGCTTGACGATTGTGTGCCATATAGAGAGACTGTTTAATAATTTGCTAATAGAGTGGGATTCTAGCCGAATTCCTGAGCCAACCCTTATGACACAAGATTGCAGTTATAACGAACTTTACGCCCTGCAGGTGCTGGATGACAGCATGGAACCGGAATTTCCGGCCAAGTGTATCATTGTCATCGAGCCTTCCGAGGTGTGCGCCAGTGGCGCATACGTGATTATCACCGTGGAAGGTGAACGGCTGTTCCGGCAGTGGGTGCGTAATACCGAGGGTCAGGTGCAGCTGGTCGCGCTCAACCCGCAGTACCCTAGCATCGCGCTGGCCGGAACCAACCATAAGATTGAAGGGGTGATTGTCCAGCGCAATATCCGCCGCAAGATCAAGCACTACAAGCCCTATGAAGAGAATCACGGCCCCGTGAATTGAGCGGGGTTCCGGGATCGGCGTATTCGCGTGGGCACAAACCGCGTGCCCACCCTAGGGTCCCGTCAGGCCCTGAGCGCCGACTCCAGCTCCCGCCATAACTCCTCGTAGGCGACACCGGCGGCGCTACGCGGGGCGAAACTGCCCAGCGGCGCGCGGAAAAAGCCCATGCGCTCCACGTCACTGGCGTAGGGGATGTGGGCCTCCAGCAACTCGGGGAAGCGCGCCGGTAGCTGCTTGATCATCTCCAGATGCATGCGCTTGCGCCGGTCCACCATGGAGAAGAACGGCAGCCGTTTCACCTCCCCCACCTTGTGCCCGTCCAGGAACTCCACCAACTGCTCATAGGTGCGTAGTGACAGCGTGGTGGGGATGGTGGGCACCATCAGGGCATCCGCCGCACGAAAGATATTCTCCGACACCAGGGAGATACTGGGCGGGCAATCCAGGTAGATCCGGTCATACTCTTGCGACAGCGGCCGCAACAGCCGCAGCAGTTGTTTCACCGGCCCCTTGGCCTCTCCGAGCATCAGATCCATGTTGCGATAGGAGAAATCGGCCGGTAGCAGATCCAGATTGTAAAAATCGCTCCCCTTGATCAAGTCGTCCAGCTCCCGCTTGCCCTTGATCATCTTGCGGCCGCCGCCCTTGACGCGGGGCTTGATGCGGAAGTAGTAGCTGGCCGCCCCCTGCGGGTCCAGGTCCCACACCAGGGTGCGCAGGCCGGCCTGGGCCGACAGATAGGCGAGATTGACTGCCGTGGCCGTTTTGCCGACTCCGCCTTTGATGTTATAGACGCCGATAATCCTCATCCCTTCTCCCCGCCGCGGCGTCCCTTCTTCTTGCCTGAGCCGAACAGCGTCTCATAGCTCTCCACCTGCTCCGGGGCCGCGAACAGGGCAAACCGTTCGGCGAACTCCGAGCGGCTCTGCTGCTGCCGTTTCAACAAGCCATCCACCAGCATCCCCATCGCCAGCAGGGTGTCGGCCGGCACCGCCCGCTCTTCCACCATCTGATGGGCAAATTCACGCAACTTGTCGGCCTGGACCTCCAGATCCTGGTAATCCCCCAAATTATCCAGCAGCCCCTTGAGACTCTTGATCAGCGGCTTAATCCGCTCCGCGGGATAGAGACTCTGGAAAAACTCCAGCAGGTAGCGCAGCTTTTTACAGCTCTTGCGCAACTCATGCAGCGCCTCCGGCGGGGCCTTAGGGTGAATCGCCAAACCCTCTTCCAGCACCTGCCTGAAGGTCCGGTAAATGCGTTTGCTCGCCAGTTTGCCGATCGGCTTGTGGGCGTGGGGAGCGGTCTGTTCAGGGTCGTCCTGTGCCGACAGAAACGCGCGCCACTCTTTCAGCAGGGTATGAAAATGGGGTGAATTGAGTTTGCGCACCATGGCCCGCTGCGCGGCCTGCTGATGGTCGATGAGAAAATCCCGCAACGGATCCAGGTCGGGCTGGAGCGCTTCCGGCAGGCTGTTACGATAATCGTCGAACCCCAATAAATAGACGTCCAGATCCCGGGTAGGGCCGGTCAGCTGGCCGATCCAGGCAAACTGTTCCCGAAACTTCTCCACCGCCTCCTCGGGAAATACCCCCTTGATCTGGCTCAGCGCCGAGCGGGTACGGCGCACCGCCACCCGCAGGTCGTGCAGAAACTCCGAATCCAGATCCGCGCGGGCGCCGGGCAGATTGATCTCCAGTGTGTCCAGCAGGGCACGGTGGATCTGCCGCGCCACCTCGATCGTCGGGGTCTCGGGATGCAGGGTGAAATCGAGTTTGGAACTGTAGTCGAGCGGCTGCCGACCCATTGCGGCCAGGCCCAGCGCAATCAACGGCTCACGTTGCGCTGCAAGTTTCAGGTTACGGCCGAGAAAGCGGCTGACTTGCGTCAGCGGTTTAGCGTAGCCACGCACCGGTTGCAGATGGATCAGCGCCGCCATCGGTTGATACTCGCCCCGCCCCGGCGTCCGGGCGCTCTGTGCCAGCAACGCAATCCGCAAGACCGTCTTCTGTTCGCTATCCAGCACCTTTAGCAGGCGCTCGCGGCAACGGATCTCCACCTGGGGCAGCAGGGCCCGCATCTGCAGTGCCGCGGCCAATTGCTCCCGCAGCAGCCCGGGCGGATAAGCGCGGTAAAACCGCTCAATCGGCCCCTCCGGACGGATCGTCTCGATCGCCGTTCCATCCGCCAGTTTACGCAGGGTCAATGCCGCGCCGCCCTTGCCACGTACTTCGTCCAACTGGACACCGGCCTGATACAGGCGCCAGTCGAAGCTGTCGTGAAAGATATGTCGGGTGGTGGTTTCCGGCTCGCTGGTCAGCTGGAACTGGGTGGAAAGCGCACTCACCACCTCCCCGAGCGATTCCGAATCCGTTAGCTGAAACTGGAGCGATGGCGCCTTCATATTGTTATATCCTGCCCTTGTCCCGGGAGTGTCGATCCCCATACCTCAGGTGCTAGATACTAATCAAGCGGGCATAGAATTACCATTACAGTGCATGGCGGGCACCCCAAGGGCGCTCGCCATGCACTGTACACACCGGCCGAAGAGGGGACTTACAGGCTCTTCGAGGCGATCTCGAACACATCCCGGGACACCCCTTCGGTGTTCAAAATGCGTTCCAGTTGCGCCTTCATCAGCTGCTGGCGAGACGGGTCGTAACGCTGCCAGCGCGCCATCAACCGCACCATGCGCGACGCCACCTGCGGATTGAGCCCATCCAGTTCCAGCACCCGATCGCCCAGGAACCGGTAGCCGCTGCCATCGGCCGCGTGGAAGCGCACGCCGTTACCGGAACAGAAAGCACCGATCAGGGCACGCACCTTGTTCGGGTTGGCGATGGAGAAGGCGGGATGCTGCAGCAGTGCCTCCACCCGTTCCAGGGTATCGCTGCGCTTGGACATCGCCTGCAGACTAAACCACTTGTCCAGCACCAGGGGATCGGCCTGCCACTGCTGATAAAAGGCTTCCAACAGCTCGGCCGTCTCGGGGGTGTCGCGATCGGCCAGCAGCGAGAGCGCGGCGATCACATCGGTCATGTTGTTGCCGCTCCGGTACTGCTCGACACAGAGCCGGTGAATATTTGCTTCCGGCAACTGCATCAGATAGGCGAGGGCCAGATTGCGCAAGCTGCGTCGGCCGATGGAGGCGGCATCCGGCCGATAGGCACCGGTTACGGCGTTGGCGTGGTAAACCGCCAACAACGCTTCCTGCAACTCGCTCGCCAGGGTGGTCTTGAGCCATTCCCGCGCCTGGTGGATGCCCTCCACGTCCACCACTTCCATCTGGTCGCCCAGATAACCCTCGGCGGGCAGGGTCAACACTTCGGCCAGCAGTGCCGGATCCGTGCTGTCATCGGTCAGCGCCTGGAGGAAGGCGTTGATGAATCCGCTCGGCACTGGGCATTCCGGATCCGCCACCCGCTGCAGCAGGATACGCTGGGCCAGGGTCTGGGCCGCATCCCAGCGACTGAATCCGTCGCTGTCGTGGGCCATCAGGAACATCAGTTGCTCGTCGCTGTAGTCAAAGCGCACCTTTACCGGTGCCGAGAAACCGCGCAGCAGCGAAGGTACCGGCGCTTCGGCAACCTGCTCGAACAGGAACTGCTGACGAGGTTCTCTCAACTCCAGCATGCGTGTACCCGTGCCCGCCACGGTGTCACCCTGGAGCCGTAGCGCCATATCGTCGCCCCGACTGTCCAGCAGACCAATGGCCAGCGGAATCAGGAACGGCGCCTTGTCGGTCTGACCGGGCGTCGCCGGACAGTGCTGTTGCACATCCAGTGAATAGGTCTGGTTGGCGGCATCATAGTGCCCCTGGATCGCCAGTTCGGGGGTACCGGCCTGACTGTACCAGCACTTGAACTGGGTCAGATCGCGTTCGCCGGCATCCGCCATGCACTGCACGAAATCATCGGTGGTGACCGCCTGTCCGTCGAAGCGCTCAAAATAGAGATCGGTCCCGCGCCGGTATGCCTCCGCCCCCAGCAGGTTGGCCTGCATGCGTACCACTTCGGCCCCTTTCTCATACACGGTGACGGTATAGAAGTTATTGATCTCCATGTAGGAGTCGGGGCGCACCGGGTGCGCCATGGGGCTGGCATCCTCGGCAAACTGGTGGGCGCGCAACAGGCGCACATCTTCGATCCGCTTCACCCCGCGCGAGCCCATGTCGGCGGAGAACTCCTGGTCCCGGAACACCGTCAGCCCCTCTTTCAGGCTGAGCTGGAACCAGTCACGGCAGGTGATGCGATTGCCGGTCCAGTTATGGAAATACTCGTGGGCGATGACCGATTCGATGCCCTGAAAGTCCCGATCCGTGGCGGTAGCCGGAGACGCCAGCACATACTTGGAGTTGAAGATATTCAATCCCTTGTTCTCCATCGCGCCCATATTGAAGTCGTTGACCGCGACGATCATGTAGATGTCCAGGTCGTACTCGCGGCCGTATTGCTGCTCATCCCAGAGCATGGCGTGTTTGAGCGCGGCCATGGCGTGATCGCACTTGGTGACGTTTTCCGGCTCGACGTAAATGCGCAGCGCTACCTCACGCCCCGACGGCGTGGTATGGCTATCTTCGATGGCCCGCAGATCCCCCGCCACCAGGGCAAACAGGTAAGCCGGTTTGGGGAACGGATCGGTCCAGGTCACCCGCTGCCGGCCATCATCAAGCTGTACCGTTTCAACCGGATTGCCGTTGGAGAGCAGCACCGGATAGCGCTGTCGGTCGGCGGTGATGGTGGTGGTAAAGCGGCTCATCACATCCGGTCGGTCGAGGAACCAGGTGATCTTGCGAAACCCCTCCGCCTCGCATTGGGTACAGAACATGCCGCCCGATTTGTACAGCCCCTCGAGGGCGGTGTTTTGCTGCGGCAGGATGCGTACTTCACTCTCCAGCACAAACTGATCCGGCACCTGTTTCAAGATGAGCCCTTCGCTATCCTGCCGGTAGGACTCGGGGTCGAGCGGATGGCCGTCGATCGCCAAGGAGAGCAGTTCCAACTGTTCGCCATGTAGAGCCAGATCCGCACTGTGGGTTTCGGCAGCGGGATTTCTACGTAGCGCGAGTCGCGCCCGCACCCGGGTCTCTTCTTCCCCCAGATCAAACCAGAGCTGGGTCTGGTCGATCAGAAATTCCGGTGGCCGATAATCTTTCAGGTAGACGGTGGCGGGGGTGTCTCGAAGCATGGGCGGTCTCGTATGGCTGTCTTGGAAAAGGGTGACTCAATAGATCAGGATTTTATCCCACTATTCAACCCTGCGTGGAGTGGCGGTTTTCACACCGCATCCACCGCCGTCGATGTATCCACCGATAAATATCCGATCCGGAAGCGTATCAGCACGCTGCAACCGCCTAACTACGGGAACGGTAAGATGCCCTGGCGGTGTCAGCCCGTCACCGCATCGGCTTGAAAAAATTGGTACCCGTTACGACCATCCTGCTTGGCCCGGTACATGGCCAGATCCGCGTTTCGCAACAGCTCCGTCTCAGCGGTTCCATCCATCGGATAGCAGGCGATGCCCACCGAGGCCGAGATTTGCTGTTCACTACCGGCAACGATAAAAGGTTGGCGCATCTGTGCCAGGATCTTGTCCGCCACCTGCGCCACCGCTTCAGCCCCTTCCACGCCGGTGAGAATGATATTGAATTCATCACCCCCCATACGCGCCACGGTATCGCTGCTGCGTACGCAGGCGGTGAGCCGCCCGGCCGCCTCTATCAGCAGTTGATCCCCCGCCTCATGGCCAAAGGTGTCGTTGATATATTTGAAGCGGTCCAGATCGACGAACAGCAGGGCAAACGACTCCTGGTTGCGTTTCGCCTTGAGCAAACATTGACTCAGCCGGTCATGGAACAGGCTGCGATTGGGTAGCTTTGTGAGCATATCGTAATGGGCTTGACGCCAGATCTTCTCTTCCAGTGCCTTGCGCTCGGTAATATCGGCAAAGGTGACGACCGCACCGAGCAGCCGTCCTTCGCGCATGAGGGGATGGGAGCGAAATTCGACCCGGAAACGGCTCCCATCGGCACGCCGGAAATACCCCGCCTCACTGTGCACCACCTCCCCTTCTTGCAGCGCCGCTCGCAAGCGGGACGCACCCCCTCCGGGCGGGCTGTCAGCACCGGTGTCATGCACAGTGTCATAGACGCTCTGGCCAATCAGTTGTGCCGCATCCTGATAACCGAGCAGGCGCAGGGCCATCGGATTTAAAAAGGTAAAACAACCCGCGTTATCAATACCGTAAATCCCTTCGCCGGACGAGTCGATCAGCAAGCGCAACTCCTCCTCCGCCTGCTCCCGATCATGCACCTGCTGGCGTAACTCTGCGGTGCGCTGCTCCACCACCCTATCCTGCTGCTCCTTGGCCCCCTTCAGCAACAACATCTGGGTACGGAAACGCGACAGGCCAAACAGCGTCAGCGCCGATAGCAGCAGCCAGATGCCCAAGTGGATGGCGGCCATGTTCCACTTCTGTTCATATTGCGGGGTCAGCAGGGAGGCGGCTTTGAAGGTGACACTCGCCCCACCCCGTATATCACCCACTTCGTAGCCCTGTTTTTCATGGCATTTAAGACAGGGCTTCTTGGCGATCAGTGGCGCCATAAAACGGTAGAGCGAAGCATCGCCCTCACCGACAAATTCCTGCACCAGCTCAACATCGTTCTCAAACGCCTGCAGTGCCCGGGTTTCCCAGGGATCGGCGGCATTGTCGGGGTTGATCGGTTTAAGGCTGGTGAGATGGACTTTGATATCGGACAACTCTTCCACCACGTAGGTGAGCTGACGCGTCATAAAGGCCGGATTCAACAGGGTGAGCGGCTTGCCGGAAGGGGTGGAGATATCACGCTCTTCGATCTCCAGATATTTGTTCGGTTGGGTATCCTTGTCCACCAGCACGTAGACCCCACCATGGCGGGCATTCCACAGCCGTATCGATTCCACCATCTTGAAAACGAACTGGGCACGGTTTTCGGCGATCTCCCGGGAATGGCGATCCAGTGCATTCCAATTCCAGACCAGGGACAAGCCGGCCACCAAGCTCCAAACAGCGAGCGGTACGAACCAGAAACTGCGATTGAGGATATAGCGTTGCATCTTGTTCGAGCTCTTAATCGACTGCCCAATACAGTAGCGTCATCCTCCACTCAAACTGTAGCTCTAAATTGCACCTGAGCCTTGCTAGACCCCCCTCATGGCACTTGGTACGATAGGCCAATTACTCTGCAATTTAGAGACCGGACATGCCTAAAGTCGTAATGTACACCACCGCCATCTGCCCCTACTGCCTGCGCGCCAAATCGTTACTCAACCGAAAGGGAATCACCTTCGAAGAGTTGCAGATAGAGGGCAACCGGGAACGCATGCGGGAGATGATCCAGCGCAGCCAACGCAATACCGTGCCGCAGATCTTCATCGACGATTACCACATCGGGGGATATGACGACATGGCGGAGCTGGATATGATGGGCAAACTCGACCCGCTACTGGGGCTGGAACCACAGGGTGAACCGGAAATCATCACATGAACGCACCAGGGCAGGCAGCGGATATGCGTCTGGACAAATGGCTCTGGGCAGCGCGCTTCTTTAAGACCCGTCAACTCGCGATTGAGGCGATCAACGGTGGCAAGGTCCATCTCAACGGCCAGCGCACCAAGCCGGGCAAAACCGTAAGCGTCGGCAGTCGGCTCACCATCCACAAGGAGTCGCTGGAGTGGCAGATCGAAGTACGGGAACTGCCGAAACAGAGGCGTCCAGCCAGTGAAGCCGTTCACTTCTACCTGGAAGACGAAAGCAGTCGTCTGAAACGTCAACAGCAGATTGAAGAGCAGCGGTTGTTGCGGGCCGCAGCCCCCCGCCCCGCCCCGGGTAAGCCCAGCAAGCGGGACCGGCGCCTGATCCACAGCTTTACCGGCAAGGACTAGCATGGACCAGGACGCCTACCGCAAGACCTACGAACGGATCAATGAGCGTGCCTGCCTGTTTGAGAAGTGCCTGTTCGCCGGACATGCCGGCTGTTCCCAGTCGGAAAAATTCAATCTGGCCGAGCGCGAAGGCATCCACTGCAAGTCGGACAGTGCCCAGTCCCAGTGTGCCGAATTGCTGGAGCTGCTGCGCCACCACAGCCGCTTTACCCTGAAATCGGGCGACGGGAGTGGTGTACTGAATCATGCCCAGGCACTGCGCATCCAGGTGGGCGGCTTGCGCGGGCTGGACCTGGTCATGGAAGAGCGCCCGGAGCCCTCCCGCTTTATCGCGGACATCCATGCCCTGGTCAGCCATGCCCGGCGTCAGTTCGAATCCCTTGAACACCTGCCCTTTAACCGCATCATCCAACAGATCGCCGCCTTCAAAGGGCGCCGCGGCTGACGCCACATCCTGTCCCGGCGGTTTCCAGCGACTACACTCTGAAGAAACGGTGCGGCCACCCGCTGCGCAACCACTTGTTGATCGGGGTCATGGCATCCCGGGCCATCTTCCAGTGGGATAAGAAAAGATTCAAGAACGCCGTTATTAAACTTCCGAGGAGAGAATAATGCCTGCCTATACCACCCAGGATATCCGGAATATTGCCCTGGTGGGCCAATCAGGCGCCGGTAAAACGACGCTGGTCGAGGCCCTCTTGTATCACGCTGGCGTGATACAAAACCAGGGTACCATCGAACGGGGCGACACCATCTGCGATTTTGATCCCCAGGAGAAACGCTACGAACATTCACTCGACGCCGCACTGGCCCACCTGCAGATAGAAAACACCCACATCAATCTACTCGATACACCGGGGCTGATTGACTTCTTCGGCCGCGCCTTTGGCGTCCTGCAAGCCGCGGAAACCACCGCCATCGTCATCAATGCGGAGACCGGCATCGAGCCGGCTACACTGGCGATGATGGAGCATGCGCAGAACGACGGTCTGTGTCGCGCCATCATTATCAACAAAATCGACGCCGACCATCTGGACCTGGAAGCGCTGTTGAACCGTATCCGCGAAACCTTCGGCGATGTCTGCCTCCCGCTCAATCTGCCGGACGCCGAGCAAGGCAAGGTGGTGGACTGTTTCTTCGCGCCGGATGGCGACCCGACCGCCTTCTCTTCCGTGGCCGAGGCGCATACCAATATCGTCGACCAGGTAGTGGAGATGGATGAGCAGTTGATGGAACTCTACCTGGAGCAGGGCGAAGAGCTGAAATCATCCCAGTTGCACGACCCGTTCGAAGCCGCACTGCGCGAAGGACACCTGATACCGATCTGTTTTGTCTCGGCCAAGAGCGGCGCCGGCATCAAGCAACTGCTGAAGATCATGACCCGGCTGCTGCCGGACCCGACCGAGGGTAACCCACCCCACTTCCTCAAGGGTGAACTACCCCAGGCCAAACCGGTGGAAGTCCTGCCCGATCCGGGCCGGCATGTGGTCGCCCACGTATTCAAGGTCAGCAACGATCCGTTCCGTGGCAAACTGGGCATGTTCCGGGTCTATCAGGGCACGGTCACCACCAATACCCAACTGTTTATCGGTGACTCACGCAAACCGTTCAAGCCGAGTCACCTTTACCGGATTCAGGGCAGCAACCAGACCGAGGTTGCCCAGGCCATTCCGGGAGACATCTGTGCCGTTGCCCGGGTGGACGAGATATTCCGCGATGCGGTGCTACACGATTCCCATGATGAAGATCACTTCCACCTGCAACCCGAACAATTTCCCATGCCACTGTTCGGTCTGGCCGTGATACCGCAGAAGCGGGGCGATGAACAGAAGCTCTCCGACGCCCTGCTGAAGATCGCGTCGGAAGATCCCTGCCTGACCATCGAACACGACACCCAGGCCAATGAAACCGTCATCCGGGGTATGGGGGAACTGCATCTGCGCGTGGTAATGGAGCAGTTGGAAGAGCGGTATAACGTGCGGGTGGATACCCGCCCACCCAGCATCCCCTACCGGGAGACCATCGGCGCCTCCGCGGAGGGACATCATCGGCATAAAAAGCAGACCGGCGGCGCCGGTCAGTTTGGAGAGGTTTCACTGCGGGTGGCTCCGCTACCCCGCGGCGAGGGCTTTGTGTTTATCGATGAGGTTAAAGGCGGGGTAATACCGGGCCAGTTCATCCCGGCTGTCGAGAAAGGGGTGCGGCTGGCGCTGGAAGAGGGGTATATCGCCGGCTATCCGATCCAGGATCTGCAAGTCACGGTGTATGACGGCAAATTTCACGCCGTCGACTCCAAGGAGATCGCCTTCGTCACGGCCGGAAAAAAGGCGTTTCACGACGCCCTGGAAAAGGCGCGGCCGATAGTGCTGGAACCGGTCGTCAACATCAGCATCACCGCCAACGGCGACGCCATGGGCGATATCACCGCCGACCTCACGGTGAAACGGGGACGCATCCACAATACCGAAATGACGCCGGATGGCCGGATGGTGATCAGCGGACAAGCCCCCCTGGCCGAGTTGGACAGCTACAGCACCAAGCTAAAATCCATGACCGGAGGGGAAGGCACTTACGAGATCAGCTTCAGCCACTACGATCCGGTACCGGACAGCGTACAACGCAACCTGGCTGAAAAACATCAGCTCAGGGTTCACCATCAGGAAGAGTAAGCGAAGCGGATTGCTGAATGGACAGTCCCGTAGGGTGGGCACGATTTTTGTGCCCACGCGTACACTACCCCAGGGTCGCGTTGCTTTGTCCCGGACAGCTAAGTGGAATACTCATCAAAACGGGGGGCTTCCAGTCCCTCGTCATACCAACAGGCGCGGTCGCGCCAAAAGATATTATCCTGGGGACGAATGCCCGGGTCCACATCCAGGGAACCGGCCGGGATGATCAGAGCCAGTCCGTTACGGCTCAGGTATGGAACGCCCGAACCGCAATGGGTGCAGAAACAGCGGGCGAAACGTTCTGCCGTCGGCAAATCGAAACGTTTGATCAGGGATTCGCCGGACAGCCAGCGGATGTTATCCGGTTTGGTGAAGATATTGGAGGCGTGCGTCGAGCCGGTGGACTTCCGGCAGCGGGAGCAGTGGCAAAGGTGAAACTGCTCAAGCGGTCCGGTCACTTCGTAGCTCACCTGGCCGCACAGACAACTGCCCTTGACGTTGCTCATATGTACTCCCGTTTTGCAGTAGATCGCAGGTAATCAAACTTCACGATCGCTTATCGAATTGAACACCGCCGCACACACTAGAGATTAGTTGGTACAGCCGATTTTTCAAAAATAGCGCAATATATATATTCATAGTCGGCGATTTCCTCAAAGGGCGGCAGACTCCAAGGATGAAATATCCTGCCTGGAATCACTTCATCGTGACTGCTCTTTTCCCGTCGACGATCCAGCCAACCATCGTGAATCGCACGGGCTTGAGTACTAATGGGTCTATACCCATTACGTAACGTATCATGTTTGATCCGATCGAAGTGGAACCCCGTGGTAACCAGCAAATGGCGGTTATAAAGCGCCACTTGGTCGAGTACCTGTGACTGTCTTTCACCAGGCATATAGAGCAGCACATTTAGCAACATAACGACATCGAACATCTCACTGCTTCTGAAATCCTCGACAGAGGAAGCCGGTAGAAATCGAACACGGGAACGCAAATCGTCCCGTACGGCAACCGTCGTATCAGACAGCGGGGTGAAGAACTCACGTTCAGAAGATGTCATGCCGGAGAGGATTTCGCGCGGGTATTGACCAATACGTGCATAGTCCAAAAACTGCGCTTCAATGTCGGTAACGGTCACTACAATTTCACGTTCTGCAAGCCGGGGATCCAAAGCTGTCGCTACCGCCAAAGACCACGCCTCTGCACCAATAGAACCCGCATGAACCAGGATATTAATCCGGCCAGACGGCAATGCAGACATCCGCTCACAGAGAACCTTTAACAGTGACCGGTTACGGAAAAAAGCTGTCGTCCCAATGCTCACATCGGTCGCCGCACGTAACCGTATCGGATCAGGATATGCTATCGCTCCACCCCCACTCCCCTTACTGACCATGGTGTTCAAGATATTCCGTGCTTATTTAACCACTATAAACAGACTACCAGCAGTACAGGGATATGCTGCCATTTTCGGTGGCTGTAAGCCATTGAAAATGAAGAAAACGAAAAAACGTATTTTTTGTTTTCGTGTACTGATAAAGCCAGGGATGGCTTTAATCAGGGCTTCCTTAAGAGGATACGCCAGAGCTTGCAAACACGCCATCCCGCTCTCTCTGTATCTCCTGTTCCATGGTGTAGTGCGGCTCTGCTGCATCCAGAAGTACCTTGCGGTCGCCATGGAACAGCAACCGTTCAACAACCGCATTGATGTCATGAAAAGAGCCGGTCTGCAACGCCACCAGCCGATCATGGACCGCCTTGTCCAGCGTGACCTGTACCTGATTATCCATAAATACCTCTGTATTCGGTTGTGAGTGGTGAAAAAATAGTATACCTGTTTACTTGGTTATTCAAGTTTAGACCAAATCGACAAACCCCTTAAACCAATTGTGTTCATTGGTAAATATGAGCCATTGATAGCATCTATCTCACTGCAGAACAATCGTCGACAACCCCATGCGGGGATAAAAAAAGGGGCGCTAAGCGCCCCTTTTTGGAAAGGTGTTTCCGGCGGCTATGACTTGGATCGCGTCTTCGCCGCCGGTACATAGTTGGCATCATTCGGGTTGAGAAAGATAAAGCGCAACTCGCCATCATCCAACTGTGCATAATCCATCACGGCTTCATCCAGCAGCGGCGCATATTGCGGTTCCATCACGACTTCGACACCATTGGTGACAAGGTGTATGTCATCCTCTTTGGCTTCGTCGAAACCCATCAGGTAATCGATGCTGCCGTCCTCTTTCATCCTGGCGGCCATACGCAGCACCATACCCTCTGTGCCACCCTGCTCCGCCGCGTTGCGTACCTGCTCAGCGGCATTTTCTGTAATTTCAAACATTGAGAATGCTCCGTACTGCTGTAGGGACGATCCTTAATGAGATTATCCCGGTTATACCTACCCTTTCAATTAACTGTTCCGACGTTTCAACCGCACGACGCACCCGCGCTGACGTTATCGGATTATTGTGTTTTACGCTGGTCCCGGCAGCGGCGCACATGCGCCAGAAAACGTTCAATCCATAGATTACCGCCCACATCCCTTAGGTGAGTGTAGCTGGCCAACAGATTTTTATAGACGATCCCGTCGTGTATGCCGTCAATTCCGGTCCCCCGGGTCACTTTGTAGGCAAAATTGATCGACGGATCCAGATTCTCCAGTGCCGAGTAGTGGAACTCATGTGCCGCAATTTCGCGGCTACATCCAGCTATTTTAGGCCAGGGATTCGCCCCGGTCTCCTCCAGTCGAACATAACCACGTCCCTGAGGACGCTCGTACATCACCACATCCGCCTGGATGGCCCCGACCATTTCACACTGCTTGGCCTGCCATGACAAACGGCGGGACAGGTACATCAGTCCGCCGCATTCGGCATAGACCGGGCCGCCCTGTTCGATGAAATCCTTGATCTCCCGACGTAACGAAGTGTTCGCCTCCAGCCCGTCCATCACCATTTCAGGAAAGCCGCCGCCGATAAACAGCCCGTCCACCTCCGGCAAGTGGGCATCGCCCAGGGTATCAAACGGTACCAGTTCCACGCCCTGGTTGCGCATCTTCTGCAGATCCCCCGGATAGTAAAAACCAAATGCGCGATCCCGGGGATAACCGATACGCAGCGGCTCGACTGGCAGCTCGAGCGGGGCTGGTTCGTTGTAGTCCAGGGGCGGAACGTCGGCAGCGATACTCAGTATCCGGTCGATATCTACCTGTTCGGCGATCTTTTCCCCGAGTTGCGCAATCTTTTTGTCCGCCAGTTCACTCTCATTGCTCGGCATCAGCCCCAGGTGCCGTTCATCGATCACCAGCTCGGCAGCGCTGTGTACCGCCCCCACCACCGGCAAGTCGGTGTAGTGGTTGATCACATTGCAGAGCTTCGCCTCATGCCGGCTGCCACCGACCTTGTTCAGGATGACGCCGGCAATGCGTACATTGGGATCAAACGCCTGATAACCCAGGATCAGCGGTGCGATGCCGCGAGTCATGCCCCGCGCATCGATCACCAGAAATACCGGCGCCTGCAGCTTGGCAGCCAGGGCGGCATTGCTGTTGCTGCCGTCCAGATCGAGACCGTCATACAGCCCCTTATTGCCTTCGATGACGCCGATTTCCGCCGCGGCCATGGCGCGCCCAAACTCGTCGCTGATCTCTTGCTGCGACATGGTGAAAAAATCCAGATTAACGCAGGGGCGTCCACTGGCGGCAGTGAGCCAGAGCGGATCGATATAGTCGGGGCCTTTCTTGAATGTCTGCACCTGCATGCCGCGTCGACTCAGGGCGGCTGTCAGACCGATCGACAACGTGGTCTTGCCGGAAGACTTGTGGGCGGCGGAGATAAAGAAATAGGACATAGGCCTTGATCAGTTGAGTAGCGGAACCTTCAGACCGCTGCCGGACTGATGGTGGATTGCCTGCTCGCTATAGTCGCCCTTCCGTATTTGACTGTAAAGTGGCCGGGTTAACCGATTATGACGACCGGGGTGCACGCCAGCTAACGTTTTCCCAATCACTTTTGGCAAAGCCCTTTCCGGTCATCCCTGGCAAAGTCGTTCCCGGCCATCCTTGTCCTCGACTCTGGCCTCCTGCTTTGCCCTACCTCCTCCATCCTTGGAGTCGTCCACGGCATAAGTCCATCCCTGGCAAAGCCGCTCCCGGCCATCCTTGGCCTCCGCGGCATAAGTCCATCCCTGGACAAAAAATTCACCGCCGAAAATCGACGGTGGATTCCTTCAATAAGCCGGACAAAAGCTTCGTGACATCAGATGCATTCGCCTTCTTCAGGGTCTTCCAAGCTCTCCGGCAACACCCGCAACATGCGCGCACCGATCGCCACCAGCGTCATCGCAACGGAGACGCCGGCTATGCCCAGCAGTGCCTCTGCCAAGGTGGGTGTGTATGCGGCTACCACGCCGTCAAAGAAGCTGCTTTCCAGCACCTCTTTGCCCGGGAACAGGTTCATCGGAAACGCCTGGCCACCGATCACGATCACATAGATCTGGAAAAAACCGCCAATCAGGACCAACAGGGAAGCCACCGCAATGGCAAAGCGCGAGCTGGCAAAGGCCGGCGAATAGAGCAGGAACAGCGGAATGACACCGCCAATCAACACCTGGCCGATCCAGAACATGTTGGTGTAGACGCCGCCCTCCAGCAGGATGAAACGCTCCACCCCGTGATGCTGGGTGACATACAGGTTGGTCAGGTGATAGACCATGGCGAAATAGAGCACCGCCCCAACAAACACCCCCAGCAGGTTTTTCAGCTTGGCCAGGCGCAGATCACCCAGGGTGCGTCCCGCCCACCAGTAAGCGGCCATCAGGGTGATGATGAAAAACGCCAATCCGTAACTGAAGGACATGATGATAAACATCGGCGCCATGATCGCAGCATCATAGGCTTCACGCGCCACCAGGAAACCGAAGATGGAGCCGGTACCGGTGGTCAGGGCGAGACGCCAGAAGAAGGCGGCAAAGCCGATCGGCCGTTTCAGGTGGCCCATCTTGCGGTCCATCATGGCCCATAGGTAGAGGCCGACGATAGTGAAGAAGCCAGTGTAAAGAATGATGTTCCAGGCGAAGATCGACTTGAAGTTGTACGACGTCATGGCCACGATCAGACGATCAGGCCGGCCCAGATCCAACAGCAGCACCACCAGACCACCGGCCAACAGACCGATCGCCAGCAAGCCGGAAAAACGACCCAACGGCTTATACAGCGGACCGCCGAATACGGAACCGATGGAGGCGACATTGAGCGCACCCGAGGCCGCCACAATCAGGAAAATGGCGAACACATGGGGTAACCCCCAAACGATCTGGTTGCTCATACCGGTCACAAAGTGGCCGTTATGCTCCATATGGAAGGCCGCACCCAGGCCCAATAGAATGATAAAGGCGAGAGAGGTCAGTCCACCCCAATAGCGTGGGGAACTGCAGTAAAGCTCGCGGTATTGCATTTTTTTCATCGACTTCTTCCCTACCGCTTAGACATTGGTGTAGCGAACGCCGGTATTCAGTTCGAGATCGGCCCGAATCTGGCGGCTATGGTGTGCCTTCAGTGCCTGCGCAATCTCGCTATTCGGATCTTTCAGATCACCGAACAAGATGGCTTTGTGTCCATCCCGGTTACAGGCATCCTGACAGGCCGTGGTCTGTTGCCCGGCGTCGATTCTGCCGGCACAGAGGTTGCAGGACTCGACACAGCCTTTACCACGAGGCGCCCCGGTAACCTGTTCCGCCACATCCTGGTGGATGAAGGAGCGCGCCTTGTAAGGACAGGCCATCATGCAGTACCGGCAACCGATACAGATATGCCGATCCACCATGACAATACCGTCGGCCCGTTTGAACGAGGCACCGGTCGGACAGACATCCACGCAGGGTGGGTGTTCGCAGTGCTGGCACATCATCGGCAGCTGTGAGATCTCACCGGTCTGGATGTCACGCAATTTCACCTTGCGGATCCACTGCGGACGCTGGGCATTCCACATCTCATCGGACTGCCCTTGCGGACGATCGATCAGGTCGATGCCGTTCTCCTTGTTACACGCCTGGACACAGGCACTGCAGTCGTCGGCACATTTGTCGGTGTCGATCAGCATGCCCCAACGTACCTGACTGGATACGCCCTCGGTGGAGGAGGCGTTTGCGACGGTCAGCAACACACCCGGGGCGATAGTCGCCGCACCGGCGGCCAGTACCGTCTTACCAATAAAGTCACGCCGCTGCATATCAGGCTGGTCATTTCTATTGCTCATGATCAGTTCCCCTTTACCGTGGCATGCAGACGGGCCAGCTCATCCCGGCTCAGCGAAAGCGGCTGGTCGATGGACTGCAACAGACCCAATGCCTGCCTGGCGTCGTCTTCGCCCTCTCGCTTGGCCGTGCCGTTACCGCTGCGCTTCTCCGGCGTCTTGTTATGACACTGGAAGCAGGTGAGATTGACCGCCACATAGCTGTGGCAGGTATCGCAGAATTGGCCTTCGGCATTCACCGGTTTATAGGCGCCTGCACTGTCCTTCTCCGCATGACAATCGACGCACTCAGCCAGGCTGAAACGGGTATCCCGGATACCTTTGTGCACCGTCTCATTGCGATCATGTTTGAGATAGTCCATGTGATTGCGCCGCATCACTGCAGTCGGGGCCACACAGGTATCCAGGCCAGCCGCCTTGGACCCTTTGGTCACCGCCGTTTCGCTGCTCGCCCCGCTGGCAAGGAGCAGCAACGCTCCCGCCACCAGGAACCCAGCAAGTCGCCTAATGCCGGATAAACTGCCCATTACCGCTCCTATTCACCAAGACCCATCTGGATATAGCCTGTCGGACAGACATCACTACACACGTGGCAACCGATACACTTGTTGTAATCGGTGTCGACATAGCGGCCGGTGGTCGCCTCCGTCTTCTTGACGCGGAACACCGCGTCCTGCGGACAGAACACCACACAGTTGTCGCACTCGAAACACATACCGCAACTCATGCAGCGTTTCGCTTCGGCTACCATCTGCTCTTCGCTGTAGGGATGCAGACGCTCATGGAAGTGTCCCAGTACCACCTCAGCGGAAGGCACCTCCTCGGTACGCTTGTTGCGCGGGGTGAAGGAGAAGTGACCCAGGAACAGATCGCTGGACGGAATCACCTCCTGCTCGGCACGGTTCTCGAAGTTGTGTACCGCATACTTGGCATCAGCCGTACCGCGCTGATCTCCCACCTTTGGATCAAAGTGCTCCGGATCCTTACCCGCTTCGTGCAGTTTCTCCAGCAGATCGAAATGGTGCACATCCACCTTGGGACGTTTCACCAGCTCTTCCTGCTTAAGGAAGCGATCGATACTTTCGGCGGCGATAGAAGCCTGGCCGATAGCGGTGGTCAGCAGGTGCGGGCGGATAATATCGCCGGCCACGAAGTGACCCTGCTTACCCGGCACCTGGAAGAACTTGTCGGCATCGATCAGGTTACGGTCGTTGGCCAAATCCTCCAGACCGCTCATATCACCGCCCTGGCCGATGGCGGAGACGATCAGATCCGCCTCCAGTACCCGCTCGGTACCTTCCACCGGGATCGGCTTCATGCCGTCCATGGTGCAATCGCATACCTTCAGGCCGGTCGCACGACCGTCTTCGCCGACGATCACTTCCAGCGGCATGACACCGTCCAGAATGGTGACACCCTCGGTGGTGGCATCGTGCACTTCGTGCTCGGCGGCCATCATCTTGTCTTTGGTGAACAGCGAGGTCAGGGTCACATCGGAACCCTGGGCTTCTGCCGTTACCGCCACATCATGGGCGACGTAACCGTCTTGCACGACCAGTTCGGGACGATCGGTGGGGTTCGTGTGCTGCACATGTCCCAGGCGACGCGCCACGGAGACCACGTCGATAGAGGTATCACCACCACCGATACAGACCACTTTCTCCGCCGTCACTTTCATGCGACCTTCGTTGAAGGCCTTCAGGAAAGCGACACCGGTTACACAGTTGGGGGTGCCTTCCCAGCCAGGGACCGGCAGGCCACGTCCACTCTGACAACCCAGGGCCCAGAGCAGTGCATCGAACTCTTTCTCGACATCCGCGACGGCCACATCACGGCCGACACGGGTCTTGAGGCGCAGCTCTACACCCATCTCAACGATGCGGTTCAGTTCGGCATCCAGCTTGTCACGCGGAATACGATAGCCCGGAATACCGTAGCGCATCATGCCGCCCAGCTCTTCGTTCTCGTCAAAGATGGTGACACCGTAGCCCAGACGACGCAGTTGATAAGCGGCAGACATACCGGCAGGACCACCACCGATAACAGCCACCTTCTTGGCGATATCCGCACCGGGCGCGAATTTGTAACCGTTGGCGATCGCCGAATCACCGATATACTGCTCGACGGCATTGATACCGACAAAGTCTTCCACATCGTTGCGGTTACAACCGTCCTGACAAGGTGCCGGACAGACCCGGCCCATCATCGAGGGGAAGGGGTTGGCATCGGTGGAACGGCGGAACATGTACTCGTCACGCTCGACACCCTCGGGGGGCTTTTCCTGGCCGCGGGCGATCGCCAGATAACCACGGATATCCTCACCGGACGGGCAGCTCCCCTGACAGGGCGGCGTCTTGTGGATGTAGGTCGGGCATTTGTAAGAGGTATCTTCCCGGAAGATCTTCTCACTAAAATCGTCCCACTCGTTATCGCCATCCTTAAAGCGGCGGAAACTCAGTTTTTCGTTCATCTGTTCCGTAGGAGTTGCCATGGAATTCTCTCCTCAACCTATATAATTCTTAAAACACCGCCGGCATTCGGTCACCAGCGCGTTATACCTCAAACTCGTTCAACTCTTTGTTACGCGTCGCCGTCCACGTCTTCGTCGCTATCGGCGTCATCCTCCACCTCGGTTTTACGGGTGAGAATGATGGCGTTGCTGACCAGCTGGTGGACACTGACGATCTGGTCCATCTCCATGCCGTAGTACGGCAACACCTTGGTAAATTGACTTTTACAGATGGCGCAAATGGCAGCCATGTGCGTGACACCTTCATCCTTGATCACATTCTGCAGCGCGGTCATGCGCGGCAAAGCACCCTTGACCCGGATCTCCATCAGGTCATCGGTCAGCAGTCCGCCGCCGCCACCGCAGCAGAAGGTCTTTTCACCGATGGTTTCGTGATCCATGTCGACGTAGTTGTTACAGACCGCCTTGATCACGGCACGGGGGATATCGAACTGGCCACCCGGTTTGTCGCCCATGCGTGTGGCGCGGGCCACATTGCAGGAGTCATGGAAGGTCAGGGTCATGTCATCATTGGCTGACTTGTCGAACTGCAATTTGCCCTGCTGGATCAGGTCATGGGTGTATTCGCAGATATGCTGCGGTACCGGATAACGGGGATCCAGGAAATCGAACGGTCCGGCCAAGGTGTTCAGGAAGGCATAAGCCACACGCCAGGCGTGGCCGCACTCACCGAACACGATACGTTTGACGCCCAATTCCAGGGCGGCTTGGCGAATGCGCAATGCCACCCGGCGCATGTTCTCGTAACTGCCGATAAACATGCCGAAGTTACCGGCTTCAGAAGCGGTGGTACTCAGGGTCCAGCTGACGCCGGCCTCATGAAATACCTTGCCGTAACCGATCAAGCCGTCGACGTGGGGCTCGGCGAAGAAGTCGGCGGAAGGGGTCACCAACAGGATCTCGGCACCTTTCACATCCAGCGGATACTTGACAGCAACGCCGGTCTCGTCAAAGACATCCTCTTCCAGACCCTCCAGGGTATCCAGGATCGCGGGACCGGGCAGACCCAGGTTGTTACCCTTCTCGTGGACCTTGGCAATGATCTCGTTACAGTACTTTTGGCCATAGCCGACACTGTCGAGAATCTCGCGCGCCGCCATGGAGATCTCGGCGGTATCGATGCCGTAAGGACAGAACACCGAGCAACGACGACACTGGGAACATTGATGGTAATAGCTGTACCACTCATCCAGGGTTTCGCGGGTCAGATCCTTGGCACCCACCAGCCAGGGGAAATACTTGCCGGCAAAGGTGTTGTAACGGCGATAGACCTTACGCAGCAGATCCTGCCGGCCCACCGGCATATTCTTCGGATCTTTGGTGCTGAGATAGTAGTGACACTTATCGGTACAGGCACCACACTTTACACAGGCATCCAGATAGACCTGCAGGGAACGATAGCGTGAACGCAGATCATCCAGTTTCTCCAGCACCTTGTCGTGCCAGTCATCGACCAGCTCACCGGGAAAACCCAGTGGCGTGTTGTGATCCGGTTTGGCAACAAACGGGCTGAGATGCGCCATTGTGCCTTCCACGAGTTCCGGCACATCCACGTATTCCTGGAGTTCCGGTACATCGAATTCTGCCTTAGCCATGTAATACCCTCTTCGGCTATCAGTCTTATGCTGCTGCGATTATTCTTCCATCGCCTTCGCCCAATCGGCGAGGTGACGTTTTTCTCGGGGGTTGTCCACCTGATTTCGGGTCGGGCTGAAAAAGATACCCGGCACATGCAGCAGTTTGCTGAAAGGGAACAGAATCATCAGCAGCGCCACCAGGGTGAGGTGAACCAATAACGGAAAATCGATCGGCAAAGTGCCAATACTAAAGCCCAGCAGACCGGTGAAGAATTGTTTCACCATGACGATATCGGTGTGGGCGACAAACTTCATCATCAGACCACTGAAGCCGATAAACATCAGAACCAGCAGCCACAGGTAATCGGAGGGCGCAGAGATATAGCGTACCCGGTCGACAAAGAGGCGGCGGATCAGCAGCCCGCCCAGACCGGCGAGCATGGCGAAACCGGCATAAACACCGATCGGCTGGATCAGCTCAATCGGCAGCCAGACGGGATCCATAAAATAACGCAGGTGGCGCAACAGTACGACAAACAGCGCCATATGGAACAGCCAACCGAAAATCCAGGTCCACTTGGTACTCTTGAAAAGACTTTCAAAAAACACCACTTCGCGGAATAGGCGCATCACCACACCGGTTTGCGTCACCGGGGCCGGAGTGGTAGGAATCTTCAATGGAGCCGGTGTCTTGGCATACTGGACAATCTTTCTTGCCAGGCCAATCACCAGCACGACGGTCGCTACGATAAACAGCAACGCATAGACAGTGGACATGTTCCTGCGATCCTCAAGCTATTCTAGTGACCGGAAGGCGTTACCTCTCCGGTCTGCGAAGCACTTCAACGAAGTGTGTCAGTATCTGGAAACCTCGCTTTCCGTTGCGCAGAGTCGCCTTCTCCATGGCGGAGAAGGTCACCCTGTCACACCCTCCCATCGACTGCAGAGAGGGTGACTATTTCCAACAACTACCGGATTAGATACAGCCGGTCGGTTTCGGCAGGCCGGCAAAGCGGCAAGCCTGTTTACCGGGGCCGTAGGGGAACAGGGCATACAGATATTTGCTGTTGCCTTTTTCCTTACCCAGCTTCTTGCCAACCGCCTTGGTCAGAACGCGAACAGCCGGTGCGATCTGGTACTCTTCATAGTACTCGCGCAGGAAGTTAATGATGTCCCAGTGCTCTTCGGTCAGTTCCAGGTCATCTTCTTTGGCCATGACTTCTGCCACACCTGGCTCCCAATCGGACAGATTGGTCAGGTAGCCCTCTTCATCCGTCTCAAAAGACTTGCCGTTGACTTCAATTGCCATGATTCATTCTCCAGTAAAGTACTCGTGTAAAAAATTCAGTTATTTGTGACTAGAGCCACGCGTTGACTTTGTCGTGCGTAGCGGCCAAGTCAACAAAGCCGGCATAGTCTACTATCTCTATGCCATCAATAACCCGATCTTCCGCCATACCGCGTGCTTTCAGATCCGGTCCCAGAACATACAGCTTCTTTGTTTGGGCAGCCTCTTGCATCTGAGACTCTTTTGCCGCGCCTTTCAACGCAGCGTATACACCATCCTCGATCAGCAGTATTGCACTCCCCGCCTTCGCCAGACTCAGGCAGCTATCGAGGGAGCTCTTCTCGTAAGGTGATTTATTTACCGTGTGTAAAATACTCATCTTGCCCACCTCTTAGAAACTGAAGATGACGTCTTGGTCATCCATAAGGTCCGCCAGGGCCTCATCGCTCAGGACTTCCACATCGACAATCAGGTCATCCTTGCTGATGCCACGCTCATCCATAGCGGTCTTGGAGACGTAGAGTTTTTCCACATCGTACATCTCCAGCGCCCGGTAGGTGGGTGAGAAGTTCTTCATGCCTACTTCGGCGGTCTCCTGACCCTTTTTCAACTGATAGATACCGTCATCGCTGAACACCAGGCTTACATCCTGATCAAATGCAGCGGCAATTAGCACCACTTCCAGCGACTCCAGGGCGTATATGGAACCGTACGGGGCACGCCGGTTGACGAACATGAATTTTTTGACGACCTCGTCGTCCATCATCTCTTCTTCGGACATCTCTCTACCCCTTCTCTTAGTCGCCGAACACAACCAGGCGATCCGCCTGGATGCCGGCCTCTACCAACTGGCCAAGACCTGAGATACGGAAGCCGGCTGCGATATTCTCGGCATCTTTGCCGTTACGCTTGGCTTCACCCTCGTCCACAATACCGCGACGCTGAGCCGCTGCCACACAGACCACCAGGTCAAGGTTGTGCTGTTCGGCCAGCTCACTCCAGCGGTTGACGATATTGCGGTCATCCTGCGGTGGCGTTGTCAGCTTGGTCGCGTTATTCACACCGTCGTGATAGAAGAAGACACGAAAGATCTCATGCCCCTTCTCCAGGGCGGCCTTGGTGAACTGATAGGCCGAATCAGCCGCTTGGTGCTGGTATGGACCTTCATTTACTTGAATCGCAAATTTCATTATCGATTCCCTTATAGCCAATCAACTTAGAAGCGGATGTGTGCGGAGGCATTCAGATTCGCACGACTTCCACGCCAGTTATCGATGTGGTACTTGGTGAACGGCAAACCGGTTTTCTCAAAGAAACGCGGCCAACCGATACGCTCTGCCCACTCACCGATACGCTCATAATCCTTGGCATCTTCCTTGTATACGCGGAGGATGTTCTTGACCACGGCAGCCACTTCCGGCCAACGCGGCGGGTTGTTCGGGATACCGGCTGCCACCAGCTTGTGGAAGGTCGGCTTGGAACGAGCGTTGGAATTCTTGCCACCTACCCAGATCGCAAACTTGGAGTGCTCCGGATCGTTGATCTGCATCGGCGGGCAAGGCGGGAAGCAGGCGCCACAGCAGATACACTTGCGCTCATCCACTTCCAGGGTCGGTTTGCCGTTCACCACAGCGGGACGAATCGCCGCCACCGGGCAGCGCGCCACAACAGAGGGACGCTCACAGACGTTACCGACCTGATCGTGATTGATCTTGGGCGGCTTGGTGTGCTGGATATTGATGGCGATATCGCCCTGGCCACCGCAGTTGATCTGACAGCAAGAGGTGGTCAGACGTACACGGTTCGGCATCTCTTCACGCACGAACTCTTCATGCAGCTCATCCATCAGCGCCTTAACCGCACCGGAGGCATCGGTCGCTGGAATATCGCAGTGCAGCCAGCCCTGGGTGTGGGAGATCATGGAGACCGAGTTACCGGTACCACCGACCGGGAAGCCCTCTTCCAGCAGCTTGTCGATCAGCGGCTGTACCTTGGACTCTTCCGAAACCATGAATTCGATGTTGGAACGGATGGTAAAGCGGACATAACCTTCTGCGAAGTCGTCGGCAATATCCATCAGCTTGCGAATGGTGTAGACATCCATCTGACGCTGGGTGCCGGCACGTACGGTCCAAACCTCATCACCACTGTGGGCCACGTGATGAAGAACACCGGGACGGGGACGGTCATGCCACTTCCAGTTGCCGTAGTTCTTCTTCAGGACAGGGTGAAGATAGGGCTCTATCTCTGGTACGCCTGTCTCGTCGGGCATGCGAGGTGCTTCAGCCATTTTTACCTCCAAAAACTCTTAGTATCTGAATCTGTTATTGATACCGGAACCGGTCCGGTTCGTCGGCCCGCCGTTGTACGGCGGGCCTTCACCTTAATAAATCACTGAGCCGCCTGGCGCTCGTTCCACTTGGCCGCCTCGTCTGCCCAACCATCGGTACGGACATAAGGGTTGGTACGTGGCTGGTTGATCATGTTGGGATCGATTTCGAGCTCGAGACCTTCCAGGAAGTTGGTCAAGCCGATACGCTCGATCATCTCACCGGTACGCTCATGCTCCAGGGCATTCTCGGCGAAGAAGTCGAGGATATTGGTACCCAGCTCTTCCAGCCATTCGAAGTCTTCATCGGTTTCCAGCTTGTGGAAGGGCACAATCACGGTACCCATCAAGTCACCGATCTTCAGGGTACGCTTTCCGCCGACCAGGATGCTGACACCGCGGTCATCGCCGGGAGAGAGGGCCTTGGTCATGACGTTGATGCAGTGCATGCAGCGTACGCAGTTAGGGTTATCAACCGCCAGGGTGTCGTCATCGTTCAGTGACAGTGCCTGGGTTGGGCAACGGGTGATGACGTTGTCGATCACATATTTACGACCTTTGTTGGCCACATAGGCCTGCACTTCAGCCTGATCAACTTTCATGTCGTCGCGCCAGGTGCCGATCATGGAGACGTCGGCACGTTGGATCGAATTCATGCAGTCATTGGCACAACCGGAAGCCTTGAACTTCAGTTTGTAAGGCAGGGCCGGACGATGCATGTCATCCAGGTTAGCGTTAACGCAAGTACGCATAGCGCGTGCTTCGTCGAAGCAGGACTGCTCGCAACGTGCGGCACCCACGCAGGACATGCCGGTACGTACAGCCGGTCCGGCACCGCCCATATCGAAGCCCATCTCGTTGATGGCATCAAATGCGGGTTGGACATTGTCGGTGGTACAACCCTGGAACATGATATCGCCGGACTGGCCGTGGAAGGCGATCAGGCCGGAACCGTACTTTTCCCAGATGTCGCAGAACTGACGGATGGTTTTGGTATCGTAGTGCATGCCAGGAGGCGGCATGATACGCAGGGTGTGGAATTCGGCCGCGGCGGGGAACAACGGTTTGTTGTTCTCGTCCTTCAGTTCGGTAAAGCGTGGAATCACACCACCACCATAACCAATGACACCGACCGTACCACCTTTCCAATAACCCTTACGAGTTTCGTAAGAAGTTTCAAGCTGGCCGAGCAGGTCAACCATCATGTCGTTGTCTTTAGCCAGGCGCTTGAGTCCGCTTACGAAGCTCGGCCAGACGCCGCTCTCCAACTGATCAAGCATGGGGGTATCATGCATCGGTTTCGCCATCAGTTATTCTCCCATTGATCTCGATTTATATAGTGGTTTCCTACTCACCTTGAAACCGGATCTTAGATGTAGACCGATAGCACTTGATGAGCGGGAAATTCAGGACCTGTAATCCGGTTCGGAGCACACACCCTTATTCCAGAACATGGCAAGCATTTTAGGATTCACTTATGCAGCAAAAATACCCCGCTAATGGGGGGGAGTGGAGAAAAAAGGCATATCCACTATGGGATATATGATAATTTGGTAATATATGAAAACAATAAGTCACTAACTTTAAATTACCATATATAACAGATAGTTATGTTTTTAGTTTTTACCCGGTTTTAAGTTTTTTAGCGCAAACGGATAGTGCGGTGCAGCATACCCCCTGTCCCATTTTGGGCTTGCGTCAGGCACAATCCCTGGGGTTCAATAATTGCCCAAGCAGTTTACTTGGGTATTCAGGCAGCGCCAAAAGCGGACGTCATTTTACTGCCTTACTGCCATTATTAAAGAGGTACACACATGCTCCTGTTGAGTGAGGTCCTGATACAAAGTCCCGAAGTCGACTCTTTCGAGGAGCTGATCGAAATCATCAAGATACGCCGCCAGTCGGAGATGTTTTTTCGCATTGATGTGAAACCGCCCTTCAGTGATACACCGGAGGATTGGGAAGATCGATTGGAAGCCGCCTTTACCTAAAGCCGAATTGATAGAAGGAAGCGATTGCGTGAAATACCTGCAGACCGAAACCATCATGGGTGATAACGATTCCGCTGAGGACGCGGTACCTTCGACCCAGAAAATTGAGCTGCGCCTGGCCGACTCGCAGCAGCAACTGGCAGACCTGGATGACGCAGCACCCTTGACTGACCGGTTGCAGTTGGAATTGGATTGTGGCTATGCCCTGCTGGAATTGAACCGCTTTGACGAAGCATCGGCACTGGCCCGCACACTGTTTCCCCACGCACTGGACGCACAACTCTGGCAGCATGCGGTCGAGGCATGCGACATCCTGTTCCAGTCCGAGCAGCCCGACTCGATTGCCGCACTGGCACATGGCATCTGGCTGAGTGTCACCTTCCCCATCGACCCGGAATTGACTGTGGCCATGTTGCAGCACCTGATCGACGAGACGCCGGACCGCTCCGATGGCGCTGCCGTCGCCGCCGCGGTAGCCAATTACATCGTTGATCTGCGTGCCGACGAACAGAGTCGGGAAAATCTGCTCTTTTTCACCAATCAGCTGATGGGACAGGTGGCGCGTCGCCATAGTCAGGTGGAAGAGCAGGAGATATTCGATTTCTGGGTACAACAGTTGGAGCTGGATCAACCGGAGAAATTTTTACCCCGACTGGCCAAGGTGCTGGAAGTATTGGTCAATGATAACTGGTGGTACGACCGGGACGCCCTGCGGGCGCTGATACCGGACTGAGATAAACACAGGACCAAGACGATGTATTGGGAAGAAGAGCGTGGCGAAGAGGGCTTTACCGTTCCTGAAGATATTATTGATCTTCAGTTCCGTATTAGCTGTCCCACCCTGCCGGTTGATCACGCCTGGCCCTTGGCACAGGCCATTCAGCAACACCTCCCCTGGTTTCTGCAAGAACCCGGCGTCGGCCTGCACCTGATTCACTGCGCCGAATCCGGTAACGGCTGGGAGCGGCCTGAAGATCAGGATGCCCTGCTACATCTCTCGAAAAGAACCCCGCTCACCCTGCGACTCCCGGCCGAATGGGTCGAAGCAGCCGAGGCGTTGGTTGGGCGCACCCTGGATATCGCCGGCCACGTGATGCAGATCCATTCAAGCAAACCGAAGCGTCTGGCCATGACCCGTTTTCTCTATGCCCGCTATATCGCCACCGACGCCGGTCTTTCGGAAGAGGCGTTTATTGCCGGGTCCGTGGATGAATTAAAACGCCGAGGGCTGCGGTTCAAGAAAATTCTCTGTGGCAAGACCCACCTGCTGCAAAGCCCCGAAGGACCGATTCACACCCGGAGCCTGCTGGTGGCAGAACTTCCCTATGAAGATGCTATCCGGTTACAAGAGCAGGGCCTGGGACCCCATCGCACGCTGGGGTGCGGTCTATTCCTGCCACAAAAGTCCTTTTAGCCAAACAAACCCCCAGGCAAAAAATTGTTTAATTTTACAAACGGCCCCTATAACATATAAGCTTTCGTTAATATCCTTAACTTACAGTCATCCAACTAGAGAGACGATGCCGACCAAATAAGGTGGCCGCGGATGCTGATATAACAATACCGGAGGTAAACCATGTCCTACCAACTGAATGGCAATACCATTGAGGCCACTGAAAACGGCTATTTGGTGAATCACGAAGACTGGAACGAAGATCTGGCAGGTGTCATCGCAGAAGCGGAAGGCGTGAATTTGTCAGACAAAGCCTGGGAAGTGATCAACTACCTGCGCGACGAGTACTTCAACAATAACGGCAATCAGCCGAATGAACGCAACATGGTCAAACACTTCAAATCGGTCTGGACCGATCTGGACAAAGTGGATGCCAAGACCCTGTATGAACATTTCCCCATGGGCCCGGCCAAGCAAGCGGGAAAGATCGCCGGCCTGCCGGAGACCAAGCGTAAAGGCGGGTATTGATCACTATGGATGGTGGGGCTCCCACCCCACCATCCATAGCCAGTTCTCAAATCATCGGCGAAATGTAGCGTTACTGTTGAGCTGCTCTTGCAGCGACAGAAATACCGCCTCACTGGCACGTCTAGATGAGAGCTGATAATCGCCCGTCTCCATCATCTCATTAAATTCAGCATGGCCACTTTTGCTGATGCTATCCTCCCACACCACCTTTCCACTCCGATCGATCGCCTTGCAATCGAGAATCAGTGTGAAGTCAGTCGCCATCCAGGTCATAATCCCACTTGAAGAGGATGTGGTTTGCACCCGTGGTACAAAGACAAAGGCGAGATCATTGTCAGCGATAAACTTTGTATCCTCAGGTGAAGGGACCTTGTAGACCTTCGCGAACAGATTAGACAGAACCTTCTGCAAGGCGGGTTCGATATCCTTGTAAGGGGTGTACTCCACCTTGTCACCCCCGCCCCCAGGGGTAATCACCTTATTTTCCCGGTCCTGATCTGAAATAAAATAACCGGCGTTTTTATCTATCGGCGTCACATTCTTACGATCGATAGTCGACAGATTCGGCGTAATGGTAATGGGATGCGCACAACCCACCAATGTGATTACAGAGAGCAGGCAAGCAAAGCGTGCGAGCTTATTCATCATTTTCCCCTATTTATTCTTGTTGCTAGTGACTACTTGAGTGCATTCATGAAATCCGGATCGGCATACAGTTTCCCCAACAGCTCACTGAATACCCGCGGATACTCCTGGACAGCTCTGGGTATGGCAATCGCCCCAACAAAGTTGGAAGGCCACTGGATATCTGCGCTGTGAACCTTCTGGTAACGGGTCTTTTCCTTGTCTTTCACCGTAAACTCGGCCTTGACATGGGCTACACCGACGCTGAAACCGGAAGCATCAATCTCATTCTCAAGCAATGTCCCACCAACCTTCACATCAGAGTCGTCGGCCAGTCTATTAGCATCATACAACTCCTGCTCCAGCGCTTTTTTCAGATACTCCACGTACGAGCCATTGGTTGGCGATGCAAAATTACCCCCGCGAATGGTTAGGTGATTAACCTTATCGTCCGCGGCCTGGAACTGACTGACAGTCACTTGACTACTATCGTTATTCTTTAGCTTCTGGGTATTCTCAAACGATGCCTGATAATGTGGGGCGACGGTAGAACAACCGGAAGCCAGCAATGCGGAAACGACTACAAGATATTTTAAATTTTTCAAACTCAGCTCTCCTTTAGCTGTTGTGATGACATCAATCCTAAGGATTACACGATCGGACTCATCCTCCTGCGAGATTGAAATCCAATGAATGCCAGATAAGACTGACCGGACACCGTAGGTTTCAACCGCAGAAAATACTCACACAGTCAAAATCCACCCGCAAGGTTTTTTTGCCCATGTATCAAAAAATACCCTTTCATGCATTCAGATCACGGTGACCAAGCGCGGGTCATTCGCATATTCACACAGAATCGCCTCAACCCGGCCCTGCCAGAGTAGACCAAACTGTTTAGCCTCTTGTGCGGTAGCGTTGCCGCCCAGAACCTTGGAAAAAAGCCGCCCCATCATCGGATCGGCCGAGACAAAACTGGCATCATAGGTCAACGAGACCGTTTGTCCCGTATCGGTACGCATCAGGGTCACCGGGGTCGGATTGTCGTATTCAAAACTCAATAAATTTCGTCGGTCGAAGCGGCCGGCAAGCCCATGAAACCCACCCTGGTCGGTCGCTCCAGTGATAAAAGAGAGCACATTGGCGATTACACCGGTTACCCCCTCACCTATCGGCTGTTGCAGCTTGACGGCGATTTCACCCCGCACAGGCAAAGCATCACCATACAGCGCCGCCAATCCTTTACGCGCCATCAGGAAAGCACCCGCCACGGTGGGGCAGGAGTGGCCGGCTAGCCTTACCACATCCAGATAACCGATCTGCATGACTCCGCCCTCCATGGCACCCAGCACTTCGGCTAGCGGGTCGCGTAGTTGCACAGGCTCGATCAAATCAAAAAACGGGGGGTATTTCATGACTGGCTCCAAGTCAGGTTTTTTACCAGGTCGCATTATCCCCATGCCTCAGGCAGGACACCTTATGCCAGATCAAATTTATCGAAATTCCACTCATCCGGTGGCTGTATATTTTTTCATCCGACCCCAAAAGCCCCATCACTCTGTGCTATATTAACTTGATCTAATATTCAAAACAGACGGACTGCAACAACCCGTCAGCAAAGAGGAAAACAGCATGGCCTTGAGATTGAAGAGCCAGTGGCATAAAGAAGAGTCAGAGCGGACCCTGGCAGAGATTGGAGGCGCAATCGCCTTCAATGCCTGGCGCCTGGGTGTGGATAAGGCGATCAACTTACACAGCAAACAGTTCTCTTACCGCGACGACGCCCAGCGCTTGGCGGTGGTGGCAGAATACCTGATCTTCCAGGCTTTGGCCGTTGAACGAATGCTGTTTGAATCCATCACCGACGAACAGCGTAAAGAGCTGGTGACAGCCCTGGTATTAAAGCTTGCCGATCATTTTGAGGAAAACAGCCGTTCCATGTTAGGTGAAGGCGATTACCGCTCCGGCTTTATCGACAGGTTCAATCAGCGGGCCAGTGAGTACGCCGAATTCGGCTACACCGACGAGGGTCCTACCTATCCTTTCCTGCGCCATCTCGGGTATGAGATCCAACAGGCGATGGGCGAGAGCCAAGTGAACCGCTGGGTAATCGATCAGGTGATGGACAGTGACGCTCCGGAGCTTTTGAAACAACTTACCCGTGTAGTAAAAAATCTTTTCACCTGAATATTCTCTATCCGAATCGGAACCTTCTTACCGATAGAGGGAAGAAAGACTCGACCAAGCCGAGTCCCCGTTCACTGTGCTGCCAGTGGAATCCTGTTATATTGTTCACGTTTACTGATACAAAACATGATCGTTAACAGGGATTATTGTGGGCTCAAGTGCATCGCTGAATTGGCGTTCGTCTGAACTATTAACCGACAACCTTGTCTCTCAAGGCATGTTCCGGTCATCTATTAAAAAAGCCGTGGCCAATCGATTGCTGCTCGGCGGGCTCTCCCTGCTGCTGTGTCAGTCGCCACTCGCCTGGTCCAACGAATCCCTGGCCCTGCCGGACATCGGCAACCCCTCTGGCAATGTCCTTTCACCGGCCGATGAAAAGCGGCTGGGTCGCGCCTTCATGCGCAGTATTCGCAACTCGATGCCCGTCATTCAGGACCCGCTACTGTCGGCCTATATACAGTCATTGGGTGAACAACTGACCCGTGCCAATGCGGATGCAACCGGCAGTTTTGAGTTTTTCCTCATTAGCCAACCCCAGGTTAACGCCTTTGCCGGTCCTGGCGGCCATATAGGGGTGTATACCGGCCTAGTTACCACTACGGAATCGGAAAGTGAGCTGGCATCCGTCATTGCTCATGAGGTGGCACATGTCACCCAAAAGCACCTGGTGAGAACATACGATGCCGTCAATAGCATGTCCCTTCCGGCAGCGGCTGTCGCCATCGCCGCAGTGGTTATCGGCGCAGCTACCAAAAACCCTGATGTAGCCGTGGCGGCGGCAACTGGCATTCAGGCAGGCATGATGCAACGGGAGATTAATTTCACCCGATCTCATGAAGAGGAGGCCGACAGTATCGGCATCAAGACCTTAGCGGCGGCGGGATTTGACCCCACCGCCATGCCGGTATTCTTTTCGCGGATGGGTAAGGCTTCGCGGCTCTACGACAATGGGAAACTGCCTGAATTTTTACGCAGCCACCCGGTCACCAGCAATCGCATTGCCGATGCCTACGGCCGCGCCGACGCCTTCCCCTACAAACAGCGTAGTGATTCACTGGCCTACCATCTCGCCCGGGAACGCCTGCGGGTCATGGCATTCAACGACGCCAAGGAGGGCATTGAGTTTTACAGCAAGGCCCTGGAAGATGGTCGCTACCGGAATGAAGAGGCACAGCATTACGGCTATGCGCTCTCGCTGATGGCCGGTAGACGCTACGACCAGGCGCAGAAAATCATCGCCAAACTCATCGAGCAGCGACCCGATCAGATTGAATACATCGTAGCCAAGGCGGAACTGGATAAACTCTCCGGCCAGCCGGCACAGGGCATTGAGATACTGAAACAGGGGCTTAACGAACACCCGGCCAACTATCCGATCTCCATCTATTACGCCCAGGCACTGCTTGATCTGGGCAGACCGAACGAAGTCAAGCCGCTGTTGGAACCCCTTCTCAGCGGACGACCCGACGATAGCCTGCTGTACAAACTGCTGGCTCAGGCCGCCGGCGACGCCGGAGACAAAACCCAGGGCCACCAATATCTAGCCGAATACTACTACCATACGGGCGCGCTGAAATCGGCCGTTATCCAGCTGGAGATCGCCCTGAAGGACCGGACGTTGGATTACTACCAAAGCGCTAAAATGGCGGCGCGACTGAAAGAGATTCGCGCAGAAAAACAGGACCTTGAGGCGCGCGACCGATAAACCACGCTGTTAGTAATATCCCTATTTCCCATAACAAAGGCATGGGTTATGCTTGGTCCGCCCAGCCGCTTCAGCATGACGGAACGCACGATCCATAATAATGATAATCCGTCTCAGCATCGGCCACGGACATTATCGGAGGTTATACACACAGACCTTTCAATCGAGGTCAGCCAGGAGTGATTTCACGGCACATACACCGCTTATGTAGTCATATCTCTTGCTTATAATTATGCCCCATGGGGTATCAACCAAGCAGCCGATTGAAACATAATCCGACGCCCTCTGGACGTCATTCAGCGGAGGCCGCTTTCACAGCATTGGGCACGGACCGCACTCCCCAGACCCAGATTGATCGGGCATCCGTTGGGCCCTGGCGCCAAACGGATTCCGCCTCTTAACGACAGATACACATCATCCCTCTGTTGAGACAGGAGATTGAAATGAAGACTGATTTAAAACGTCGGATGTTACTGAAAGGTACCGTCGCAAGCAGTGCAATTGGCATCGCGATAGGCGCCGGACTGCTGACCCCGAAAGCGGTCATGGCGGCCTGGCCAAAGGCGGCTTTTACCGCCAAGGATATTCCGGGTGCACTCACTGCTCTGATGGGAGCAGAAAGTGCCGATAAGAGCGGAGAGATCAATATCAAGGCGCCGGACATCGCTGAGAATGGCGCCGTGGTACCGGTTACGGTAGCCTCCACGCTTGCCAACATAGAATCGATTGCCATTATCGCCGCCAACAACCCGGTGCCACTGATTGCCAACTTCAATCTCCAGGAGGGAGCGGAAGGCTTCGTTTCCACCCGCATCAAAATGGGCAAGAGCGGCGACGTAATTGCCGTGGTCAAATCCGGCGGCAAACTCTATAAGACGAGCAAAGAGGTCAAGGTCACCATCGGTGGCTGTGGCGGTTAAGCGCCCGACCTGCCGGGTGTGAACGCCATCCACCCGGATCAATCGCCCTAATTAGAATTTTCGAGGACTGTATTATGGCAAACAACTCCATCAAGATACGCGCCAAACTGAAAGAGGACGTGGTGACCGTCAAGGCACTAATGACTCACCCCATGGAAACCGGCAACCGCAAGGACAGTAAAGGCGAAACCATTCCGGCCCATTTTATCCAGGAGGTTACCTGCACCGCTGCGGGCAAAGAGGTGATCAATGCCCAATGGAGTGGAGGCATTTCCAAAAATCCTTATATCTCATTCAAATTCAAGGGCGCGAAGGAAGGCGATGAATTAACGCTGACCTGGGTGGACAACAAGGGAAAGAGTGAGTCCGCTTCCGTAAAGGTAAGCTAAGTCCCGTTCTACGGGGTGTACAGGGAGGTATGCCCCGGCATACCGGCTTGGCGTCACGGCAAGGATGAGCGTATCACGAACCTCTTGATTCGGGATCATCCAGCACGTCGTCCAGATTCACCACTTCATCATCCAGGTGGGCCAACTCATCTTCAACATCGTCATCCGCCGTCGGCGCCGGATCGGGGGAAAAGACAACGGTTTCATCCATGTCGCTTGGCGCAGGACTGTCGCTCTCCGCCAGATCTTCGGCAGAGAGCTCCAACATATCCAGATCTTGATCCAGTGTCTTCAGCTCATCATTGGCCGTTGCGCTGTCGCCAGCCACCGCCTCATCAACCACCTCTTCCGAGACTGGCACCTGTTCCGGTTCCTCAGAAGAGGGCCGCTGGATAAAATCATCTTCCGCCTCGGCAGCTTCAGGCGTCGCTTCACCAGACACCTCAGGCGTGAGTATCTCGCGCATTTTCTCGCGATCCAGACTCACATCGGCACCACCTGCAAACATCAGGGTATATTCGCTCAACATGTTCCCCATGGTATCCATGGTGAGTTGTAGCTCTTCCGTCAGCCTTTGATTTTCGGCTTTAAGAAGGATCAGCTCCTCGGTGTGCTCCTCTGATACCTCGCCTTCGTCACCGGACTCGCCCTTTTTGGGGATATTTATCGACCGATAAACCTCAACCGAACCCTCATAATCAACGCATAGATTCTGAATCGCCTCCGCATCACGTTTGACAAAGACGTCGATCAGTGTCTGATAAAACATCTTCTCTTCACGGGCGATCTTGTGTACCACCTCTTCCAGGTTGTTATCAGATAACCCATAACGTTCCTGCATAATCTTGCGTGTCTCGGATTCACGTCGACTACTGTCTTCCTTGATTCTTCCAATCAACTTTTTAATCGCGGCACGTTCACGTTGCCGCTTTGAGAAGGCCAGAAAATTAACTACTCCCGTATAGACGACACTCAACAGGAGCACCTCACCTATTACCAGCAGTAGAAATTTACTCACCTCGATCATGGAGCTGATGCCTCCTCAACCGCCTGATCATCTTCCTCGACCAATTGAAACTCGGACGCCTTTTTACGCCGCCGCATGATCAAAATTGCCACGACCACCAGAATAATGAGCAGAATATTGACTCCGCCAAATATGGCCACTTGGAACTTAAAATTATCTTCCTCCGCCATCGGTTCGTGTGGCACAGGTGGTGGAGGCGGAGCCATAACCGGCTCTTCCGCTTTTGGCTTCTTCTCGACAACCGGTTCGGGAGCGGGAGGTACCGCCTTACCCTGCACCGGCAGTGGATCCAGCGTCAGATCCAGATCAGAACCGGAGCGGGTTTTTCCACGTGCAGTCAGTGACAAGGTCCAATCACCAACCAACTCTTGGGGGTTAACGGTGGCTTCCTGCACACCCGTCTCTGTAGCCGGCAGCAGCATCACCGGTTGCTCTTCACCGGTTTGCGAAACCAGACTGGCCTTCAGTTCAAGCGTGTCCAGGTCCACCAGCTCACTATCCGGTTCCAGGCGTACCCGTAATACATCACTTCCCGCGTCACTCCCCTCGATCTTCATCAAAATAGGGTCGGCCAGCTCAAATGTCTGGTGCTGTTCACGCTGAAAAGTTTTGCCTTGAGCCAGAATAACCAGTTCGACTTTGCCGGGCGCCAAATCCTGTCCAACCTGGAGGGTAAAATTGCCATCACCCGCGGCCTTATCGCCATTTTGTCCATCATCGAATATCGGTTGCTCTTCCCCCGGACCATTACTGTCGGTGTGGCCGCTTTTTAGGTTGACCACATCCAGGAAATCCTTACGCGTAATCTGTTTACCCTGATTGGTGAAAGAGACCGTCACCGGCAACATTTCACCCAATACGAATCGGCTTGGCAGTTGCGTGCTACGCATCTTCAGGTCTGTCACCACAATCACCCGGTTATCCGGATCCATCGCGGCCTGAATGCGCCACTCACCCGTCTCCGGATGGGTGATAGTCAACATGTCGTAGCCGATATCCCGATGCCAACTGACGTTTTTCGGAGCGCTCTTCGCTTCAAACTGTTTCCCGGAAGGGGTGATGACCTGGGTCGGCTGGGCGTCCTCTTTGCGGAATACCAGCAGCGTCACCTCTTGGATACTGCTATCCACCAGAAACTTGTTGTCTTTCAGCGGCACTGTATCTGGCCGCCCGACTTTCTCAAATATACGCAGGAATACCCGCTGCAACTGATCGGCACTATTGACCTGCTCATACCAACCACCCGTTTCACGGGACAGGGTCTGCATCAATTCATGGTCGGCACGTTCGGAGAGCGCAATGGTATGCACCTGGACGCCGAGGGATTTCAATTTTGGTAATAATTGCTCAAGGATGCGCTGCCGGGATGCAGCACTCTTTGTCGGATTCTTGCTGATATCGACCATGCCGTCGGTGAGCAACATCAGGTGGCGCTGAAAATGGGTAGGTGGCCCTTCCCAGTCGGCACTGGCCCGTTTAATAACATCTTCGATATTGGTGAACTGGCCCGGCGATGAGATTTTGCCGGCTTCACTGCGCGCCTTTCTTTTCCAGGCAGCATCCACCTCGCCGAGCGGTATCAACATATTGACGTATTGACCAAAGGTCCAGACACCGGCCCTGGCGTCTTCCGGCAACAACCCCACCAGCATACGCAAAGCCGGTCGTCGCAAATTTTGCGGATCGTTCTTCTTCATACTGCCGGATATGTCTATCAGTATCCGGGCATCCGCTTTGTCGCCCTCCTCTGGCGCAGCCTGCACGCTGAAGCTGGCGATGAGCAGTATCCCGACAAATAGTCGCAGCAAACTGTTCTGTACGCTTTTTCTATGCACCATCAATGGTCTCTCACGTCATGGACAGCGACCTGTCCGCCTGCCGTCGATATCAACCTAACCCAGTTTTGTTAACGGCAAACCTGAAACAACACTTTAGGGTTTTGATAAAAAAAGGGGCTCATCTTGTTGAAGATAGCGGAATTTTAGCTAATTTGCACACCCAATTCAGGCCCTTTGTGGTCTTCAAAATGATTGGCCGATCCATGAAGTGACTGAAGTTCCACCCGTTCGGGCAAGGAGAGGGGATATGGTTGTGGTGGAGGGGGGATCGTCACGCCGTTCAGTAATAGGGCGAGATCACCCCTTCCGGCTGGCTGGCAAAACGTTTGTAGCTCCAGAGGTACTGCGCCGGTGCTTGGCGAATACAGACCTCCAAACCGCTGTTGAGTGCGGCGGCGATCACTTCCGGCTCTTCACTGTCTATCCCAGGTGGCGCTTGAAACCAGTGCATGCGATATCCCGCTGCCTTGGGTAACCGCTCGGCAAACCAGAACAGCACCGGTGCACCGGTCTTGCGCGCCAAGCGCCCTACCAGCACCATGGTCAGCGCCGGATGACCAAAAAAGGGGGCATAGACGCCGCCTTGGCGACCCGCCGCCTTGGGCTGCTGATCTGCCAGCAGTGCCATCATCTCGCCCCGCTTAAGCGCCCCATAGAGGGACTTCACACCTTGCGGTGTAGCCGGTACCAGTGTTGCACCGCCCTTACTTCTACCCTGCTTCAGTAACGCATCCAGCCCCTCTTGGCGGGGTGGCCGATAGATGGCGGTTACTTTGGACAGGGAAGTGAGATAGTGCAGCCCCACCTCCCAGTTTCCGAGGTGAGGTCCGACAGCAATGACCCCCTTGCCCTGGGCCAGAGCCGATTCCAACAGCTCGGCCCCTTCACCACACTGCATGCGATCGATCCAGCGACTGGGAGGTGAAGCCCAAACCACTGGCATCTCGACCAACCCCTTGGCGGTTTCTATCAGACTCTCCCGCAGCAAAGCGTTACGCTGTTCCGGGCTCCATTCAGGCAAACAGGTCTCGATATTGATCCGGGCAATGCGCCGCTCCTTGTTGGGAATCCAAAAGGCGAGGCGACCGATTACCACTCCCACACCCTGCGCCACAGCGAGTGGCAATCGGGAAAAAAGGGCTAAAATGAACAGTATAATCTTGTCGCGCATTAGATATATTTATAAAAAGTCCGGATTGTCGGTATTATACCCCGGCGTCAGACGTACCGATATCAAACCAGGAGTAGAGAGATGAGTGAAGTTGAACCGATTGCATTGAATCCGCAACAGGCCTACCAGATGCTGGAAGATGATCCCCGGGCCATCCTGGTGGATATCCGCTCGAGCATGGAGTTTCTGTTTGTCGGTCATGCCAAAGGGGCGGTTCACGTGCCCTGGATTGATGAACCGGACTGGACAGTGAACCCTCATTTTGTCACCGACATTAGAAAACTGGTATTGGGCGGGGCCGTCTGTAGTGAAGATGAAGGCTGCTCGCCGGTCATTTTGATCTGTCGCAGCGGCAAGCGCTCCCACGAAGCGGGCAAGGAGCTGCTCAAGGCCGACTTCCATCGGGTGTTCCACGTCGACGAAGGTTTTGAAGGTGAACTCAACGACCACCACCAACGAAGTTCGATCAATGGCTGGCGATTCCACGGATTGCCCTGGGAGCAGTGCTGAATAACCCAATCGGGGAGTAGCGGCCACGCCACTCCCCGCTTGTATAAAATTTCCCTCCACCAAACCAACCCAGTCCGATAGGCGGCGCTTGCTTCATCGGCTCATCGGTCAGCTGCTTGACACCTCTTCGGCGCCATCCGTGACCCGCGGAACCGGTAACTCATCCAACTCGACCCGCTCAATCTGCCCGAACCGCTTGCTGATCTTGTGTGCCGAGATATTCACATCCTTCACGTCCTCATGGGCTTGTCGGATATGTACCGCCAGCTTATCCATACGCCCCTGGAAGCGGCCAAAGTCCTTCGACAGCAGGTGGAGATGATGCTGGATCAGATGCAACTGCTCCCGGGTATCGGCATCTTTCAACACGGCCCGCGCCGTGGTCAGAATGGCCATCATGGTGGTGGGTGAAACCAACCAGACCCGCTGCCGGTAAGCGATATCGACCAGGTCCGGATAGTGGGCATGAATTTCGGCAAACACCGATTCGGCCGGGATAAACATAACCGCGCCATCGGAGGTCTCACCTGGCAGTATGTATTTGCCCGCGATATCGTCAATATGCTTGCGGATATCCTGGCGGAATTGACTGGCGGCACGACTACGCGCCGATTCAGGGGCCTCGTTATCGGTCATCCGCCGATAGCTTTCCAGGGGGAATTTTGCATCGATGGCGATTTTTCCCGTCGGCTCCGGCAAGAACAACATGCAATCCGCACGGGTCTGATTACTGAGCGTGTACTGCAACGCGTAACTGTTCTCCGGCATCAGATTGGATACCAGTGCACTCAACTGCACCTCACCGAATGCCCCGCGGGAGCGCTTATCCGACAACACCTCTTGCAGGCTCACCACGTTGGATGACAGTTCGGTGATCCGCTTCTGTGCCTCATCGATCCGGGACAGATGCTGCAACACCCGATTGAAGGTTTCGTTGCTCTTTTCAAATCCCTCATTAAGCCGCTGCTCTACCAACCCGCCGATCTCCTTAAGCCGCTGATCGGTGCTTTCGGTTAACTGTGAAACCTGCTTATTCAGGGATTCGGTGGTACGCGACAAACCTTCCAGCAACTGGCGACCGACCGCCTCGAGCCCTTGCGCCAATCCCTCCTGTTGGGCGATTCGCCCTTCGGAGAGACTCTGGGTGAGGCGCTGCTGCAATTGATCGAAACGCTCCGTCAGATCAAGCCGGAGCTTGCCGCTATCCTGGACCAGCACCTGCTGTAGCTCCCCCAACCGCCTCTCCAAAGCCTGGTGGGAGTGGGCCGTCAATCGTTGCAACTGCTGCTGCAGGCGGTGCGCCAGATCCCGCTGCCGGTCCCGATCATCCAGTAGCAACTGAACCAGTTGGCGTCCCTGCTCCTTGACCCGTGATTCAAGCCGTTCCGCCTCGGCGTGCGCCTGCTGTGTCTGCGCCTCAATGCGATCGAACAGTGCGGCTTGCCGCGACCAGACCCGCCACACCGCCACCAGGAGCAGCAACAGCAAGGGCGGCAAAATCAGACCACGATAATTTAACACCTGCTCTATCCATGGACTCATATTCAATCACCTTTCCAAGCGCCACGGCCATCAGGGAATGGCCCTTAGCAGCCAATATTTTTAAATATTTACAGCATGTTACATCAATTCATCAAGTTATCGACACAGCCTACAACAGACGCGGCTCATTGAGTGAGTCCGCATTCAGCGGCGGATTTTTCACCACCGGCTTGCATCTGTTGCCGACAACCGTAAACTTGCGCAGATTCTGCACCGACAAACCGACCACGCTGATGCGCATACACCTGAAAACGCTGGGCTGTCGTCTCAACGAAGCCGAACTGGAAACCTGGTCCCGGGACTTTGAGAGCCGCGGCCACCAGATAACTCCCCATCTGGCCGACGCCGATCTGGTGGTGGTCAACACCTGCGCCGTAACAGGTGAGGCGGTGCGTAAATCACGCAAACTACTGAGTCGTGCGCAACGTCAGAACCCCCATTCGAAACTGGTGGTCAGCGGCTGCTTCGCCACCCTGAACCCGACGGAAAACACCCAATCACTGGGGGTCGATCTGGTGGTGGATAATCGGGACAAAGAGCGGCTGGTTGACATTGCCACCCGTGAACTGAACCTGCACGCCATGCCGGAGCAAGCCACGGCGCCAGGCGAATCCAGCCTGCTCAGCCGGGGACGCCAGCGCGCCTTCATCAAGATTCAGGATGGCTGCCGTTATCAATGCACCTTCTGCATCGTCACCGTAGCCCGGGGTGAAGAGCGCTCACGCTCCATCGATCAGGTGGTTGCAGAAGTTAACGACCGGCACCAGCAAGGTTTCCATGAAGCGGTCCTTTCCGGCGTACACATCGGTGGTTACGGCAGTGATCACGGCAGCGATCTCTATCAATTGATTAAAGCCATCCTGGAGCAGACTGCCATCCCGCGCCTGCGTCTGGGGGCCGTAGAACCCTGGGATCTGCCGGAAAATTTCTGGGAGTTATTCGACAATCCACGTCTCATGCCCCACCTCCATCTGCCGATGCAAAGCGGTTCGGATTCGGTACTCAAGCGCATGGCTCGTCGCTGCAAAAGAGAGGAGTTCCAGCGCCTGGCCGATCAAGCCCGTTGCCGGATACCCGATATCAACCTGACCACGGACATCATCGTTGGTTTCCCCGGAGAGACTGACGATGAGTGGCAACAGACGCTGGACTTCGTTGAACAGATCGGTTTTGGCCATCTGCATATCTTCGCCTACTCCCCTCGACCCGGCACCCGCGCCGCTGAACTGCCCAATCCAGTCCCCCGGGATCGCATCAGACAGCGTAGTGAGACGCTGCATCAGCTGGGAGAAAGGATGAAACGTCAAACCCTGAGTCGTTTTATCGGACGCCGATTCCCGGTACTGATTGAGAGCGCCCCGGAAGACGGCGGATCGGCCAGGGAAGGCTATACACCGAATTTCCTGCGGGTAAAAATCACCCCACCGACTGACTGCAACCTGGAAAACCGGGTGGTGGAAGTCCAACTTCAACGACTCGCCGACTCGGGCGATGCGCTGATCGCCACGCTTGAACAAGAGCTATAAGATCGTCTAACACTACGCGCCAAGGCTGGCGCCAGACACCGCGTGGACTGACCCTCGAAGGTCAGCTGAAACCATTTGCTTTCAATTCAGCCAATAAAAAACGGAGTTCATCGGCAAACAGGTTTTTACCGTCGGTACGCAGACCGAGGCGCCCCCTTTCCAGGCGGAACTCCAGTGCCATCAACAGCGTCTCTTCAGGGTCCCACTGGCCATCCATACAGTCGCTGGAGTCGTGACTGGCATTCACCTCATACAGAGCCATACCTTGACGGAACAGCACAAACGCTTCACCACAAAAGGCATCTCGCGAATAGGAAGCCAGCAACAGCTCGATGCCGGCCAGGCTGTTGTCGTTGAGACTGAAGGCGTGCTTGATTGCATCCACCCCTCCTTCTTCCCAGTCGTTCAGAAACAGCGTTTTTGATTGCATAGCGTATCAGATCGAAAAATCAGCCCACACCGGACAGTGATCGGACGGTTTGTCCATCCCCCTTATATCATAGGCGATTCCCGCGTCGGTGCAGCAGTTTTGTAGTGTCGGGCTGGCTAATATCAGATCGATACGCAAGCCCCGCCTCGGCTCCCGATCAAAACCACGGCTACGATAATCAAACCAGCTAAAGCGGTCCGATATTTCGGGGTATAAAGCGCGGTAAGTATCCGACAGCCCCCACCCCAACAGCTGATCCATCCAGCTCCGCTCTTCAGGGAGAAAACTGCATTTACCACTCTTCAACCAGCGCTTCGCATTTTCATCACCGATGCCGATATCCTGATCCAGTCGCGCAATGTTCATATCACCGATTACCAGCACAGCCTCATCCGCAGAAAAATGCGCTTCAAGGTAGCGCATCAGGTCGGCATAAAAACGTTGTTTGGCGGGAAATTTAACCGGGTGATCACGGCTCTCCCCTTGAGGAAAATAGCCGTTGATCACTTTGATCGATTGGCCGGATGGGGTGGCATATTCACCACAGATGATTCGGCGTTGCGCATCCGGCACATCAAACGGATAACCTTTCTGCACGGACAAGGGCGCCTGTTTTGAAAGCAGCGCCACACCGTAATGGCCCTTCTGACCAAAAAACTGTGCGTGATAGCCCAGTGCCTCAATCATCTCCAGAGGAAATTCAGAATCCTGTACCTTGGTCTCCTGAATACCGATAACGTCTGGATCGTAGCGTTCTTTTAATCTCATCAGTTGATGTTCACGGACACGGATGCCGTTGGTATTGAATGAGACAACTTTCATAGCCACCTTCTCTTGCTGATCAGTCAGTTTGTAAATAGACAGCGCTTAAATCTGCCGCCACAAAACCTTAACACGCTCGCTCCCGCTACACATCCGGTACGATGCCATATGCCGGTTGTTATACTACGGGTTATGGAAATCATCGATACCCATAGCCATCTGGATGACCCCTCATTCGCAAACGACATTGTGGAGGTTCTGGAACGGGCCAATCAAGTCGGGGTAAGTCAATGCGTCGTACCGGCAATCCAGGCGTCGGGCTGGGCGGCGCTACGACAACTCTGCCGGCAGTATCCGCAACTGCAACCGGCCTATGGACTGCATCCAATGTATTTATCTCAACACCGCGAGCAAGATCTGATCGATCTGGCACATTGGCTGAACACCGGCAACCCGGTCGCGGTAGGTGAGTGCGGACTGGATTTTTTCATTCCCGATCCGGATAAAAAACGCCAGCAGTATTTTTTTGAGGCGCAGCTTGAGTTAGCCCACCGATACCGACTACCGGTGATTATTCACGCCCGCAAAGCGGTCGAACAGGTGATCCAGATTTTACGACAGTTTTCCGGTTTGCGCGGTGTACTACACAGTTTTTCGGGTAGCAAACAACAGGCCGAGAGGCTGATAGACCTAGGATTCATGATGAGCTTCGGTGGACCCGCCAGCTACCCTAATGCGCATCGCCTGCATCGACTGATCACCTGGATGCCGATCGATTCACTGCTACTGGAAACCGACTCTCCGGATCAACCGGACGCCACCCACCGGGGCGAGCGAAACGAACCGGCCTACCTGCCCGCTATCCTGCAGGTGATCAGCCGATTAAAAGACGTTCCACCAGCTCAGCTGGCGGAGGCAACCACCCGCAACGCCCGCCGACTATTCAACCTGCCGCCTATTTCAGCCCGCTGAGTATCCGTACCAGATCCATCGAGGCGGTGAAGAAGTCATCCGTTGGATGTTCGTCGCAATAGACCTGAATGCGGCGAAGTGCCCCCTTGATCTCAACCCCCTTCAACACATCCATGCCGGTGGCCAGTGACAGTCCAGTGACCAAGCCGGTCAACCAGTCCTGGTAGTGAATATATTCCGCTATCTGTTCACCCTGCCCATTCTCCCAGCCTTCAAATACCCGGTTATAGTGATCGCAACCTTTTACCCCATAACCCAGAACCTGGGGTATCTGCTGAGCGTGCAATGGCAATACGACCCACAGCAACCCGAACAATATCCACCGCATCTTCACACCAAATCCCTCTCTGTTTTTCGTTGCCCAGACAATAGTCATTATAAATTTATTTTTTCAGCCATAAAAAAATACGATTAAACAATCCGGGATTCTTCCCGTCATATATATTAGTATTTACTTATCCTCTTATGCAGTAACACTGAGGTTTACTACCATGATCTTCGACAACCTGACATTCGTCGCCCTGGCCCTGGTCGCACTGATATCTGTTTTTCTCATCAGCACCAAGAATCGCAGCCGCTGCAAGGACTGTAAGCCCTGCCTCGACTCGACTGAAAAGCGCACAGAGAAATAAGCGCCACGAGATGGTCACCAACGCCCTCCGTCCGCTCAATGAATTGACCAGACGGAGGGAAGTGATCTCTGTTGCATAAAAAACGGCACTCTGCACGCCACACCCGATTCGTCCGTCACAGAAAGTAAAAATTCCCCGACCTGTTTGAAGCGGTTCACGTAACGCTACCTGGGTAAGGTCTAGCTTACAACCTAACAGACCACCAATATCCGCTTACGAGAGAATCGACATGCGCACCCTATACAGACAATTCCGAAACGGCCTGTTCCGGCTGATAGCAACCCTACTATCGCTATACCTGTTTTCACCGCTGGCACAGGGCACCTCCCAGACTGAAACGGAACAAACCACTTGGACGACCAACCGAACCCTGGTAGCCGATGATGGACTTCTCTATTCACTACCCGTTGTCGACCGTCAACAACTATCCAGCGAAATACATACGCTGAGTCAACAGCTGAAACAGCGCCGAGAAGACCTGGCACAGATTATTGAACAGAGCCAATTCACGACAAAAGACGCCCTCATCATTGCCGCGCTGCCGGGTGGTTTTATCTATGCGGCCGTGAAAAAACAGCGTTCACACCAAGCTCAACAAGAGATGAGTCTGGTTGTCAGCCAACTGGATAGCTTAGTGGAGTACGCGCCTCTGCACGGAGGCTTGACGCAACCACGTCTGTTTGCTGCCAGATAAAAGATTCCGATTTTCACAGAAATAGGCGGTATGGCGCGGTCGATCATCCAGGCCGCGCACCAGAAAATAGGCTAGATAACACCCGGGTAAAGACACGGTCCGGCGCTATTCAGCCCACTTCCAAGCCGCTATCCCTCACCCACCTCCACCGCAATATCCCTTTGAATAAAGAGGATGTAATAAAGCTGCCATCCGCTATGCTTAGTCTCACACAAGAATAAATAATAACAAACTGTGGTCGACACTCGAGGGGTGAGGAATGGCAAAAAGGAAGAGCAGCAAATGCGGACTACATCTGGTCAACGTCGATAGGGATTGCGACAGCTGTACACTGCCGCGAAAGTGCATCGGAGCAGGATTGGATCCAAGCCAAACGGACAGCATCACAAACGTCATCCGTAAAAAGGGGCCCTATCAGGCGGGCGAAACCATTTTTAAGATGGAGGATCCCTTCAAATCGATCTTTGCCATACAAGCCGGCTCGGTAAAGATAGAGTCATCGCTGGACGACGGGACACCGCTGGTTCATGGGTTCTATTTCGGTGGAGAATTGATTGGCATCGAGGCGGTGGGCGATGCCCAATATCAAAACGATGCCGTAGCATTGGAGACCACCTGGATCTGCGAATTACCTTTTAACCAGATCGAGACGCTCTGCACCCAGATCCCCGAGCTGCAACACGAAATCCTGGAACTGCTTGGTAAACGCATCCGCTACACCAACCGGACTATCGTCCAGGGACGCTACTTGAGCGCCGACCGGCGTTTTTTGCTGTTCCTCAACGACCTCTATCAGCGCAAGGGCAAAATGACGCCGGAAGGCCACCGTACTGTTACCCTGCCCATGACCAAAGGCGACATCGCGATTCACCTCGGCCTGCGCCCGGAATCCCTCAGCCGGGCACTATCGAAACTGCAGGAAGAGGGGATCATCCGCAATCGGGCGAGGGAGATAGAGATTCTGGGGAGCGAGCAAGAACTTATCTCATGCCTCTGGATATAGACAAGACACTCTAACCACCCGCTGCCGCATCGATAAATACCCACCGCAAGGTTGGATTTAAATGAATCGGCTCAAATCGGGGCACCGGAAACGCAAAACCCGGACACAGGGTCCGGGCTTCGAGTATCAATGGTGGGCCGTGTAGGATTCGAACCTACGACCAATGGATTAAAAATCCACTGCTCTACCGACTGAGCTAACGGCCCGATGAAGCGCGGGATTATACATCACCCGATGACTCAGTCAACGGAAAATCCCCGGTTCATACCGCTTCCAGTTTTCGTAACTGCTCAGGAAGTAGTTTGAGATCCACCAGACCGCTCAACAGCGCCTTGACGAAGCTAGCCTCTTCCTCGTACACCAGCTTGTAATATTGCACCTTCATGGTCAGGGCACTACCCAGGATAATCGCCCCCATTGCCATAAACGATCCCACCGCTAGCGTCGATACGCCGGTCACACCCTGACCGATGGTGCAACCCATGGCCAGGACACCGCCGATGCCCATCAGCACAGCACCCACCATATGATTGATAAAGTCCCGCAGATCGACAAACCACTCAATGCGGAAACTGCGGCTGGCCAATGCGTAAGCCAATGAGCCGAGAATCACGCCAAACAGGGAAGCCACACCAAAGGTGATCAAGCTGGTTTTGGCCGGATTGGCGAGATAGCTTAGCGCCTCGCCCATGGGGTTGATGAAGGTGAAGGATTGGGTACCGGTACTCGGTGGCGGGCTATCCATGAATTCAACCGCTTCCATCCAGGCCGCGCCCATCGGCCCACCGGTGACATACCAACCACCCAGTACCACCAGGCCGACAACCAGTCCACCCGCTATCAGATCCAGACTGGTGCGAAAATCCTTTGAACGGAAAATCACTATCAGCAGAAGCAGTGCCAAAGCCAGGCCCAGATAGAGATTCAGTGCCGCACTATCCGTCATACCCAACGCCGACCCAACCAGCGTGCCGATGCTCTGATCGGAGATATTGAATGCCGCCAGATTGGGACTGAGGGGCAACATCCAACTATGGAATACCACACCATAGAAGTCGGTTTTGGTCATCAGATAAGCCATGATACCGGCAACCAATACCACAAAGACCGACTTCAGATTGCCGCCGCCGATACGGATCAGGTTCTTGTTTCCACAACCCGACGCCAGTGTCATACCGACACCGAACATTAATCCGCCAAGCAGGTAGCGCGGCCAGAAAAAAACGCTGCCACGATAGGGAACCCGGGACGTGGCGGTATCCAGTAGCGACATCGACTGGAGCAGCGCCACCCCGATAATCGCCACCGCCACGGCCAAGAACCAAGCCCGCATTCGACCGGTATCGCCCATATTGACCCAGTCGGACACCGCACCCATGGTGCAAAAATTGGTTTTACTGGCGACGGCACCCAAGATAAAAGCCAGCGCACCGCCCCACACTATCACCTGCGTGGTGATTTCGAGATTCATAAGCTCCTCCCGCTCTGGTTCATATCTAATTATTAGTAAATGATTATAAACGAAGCGAGATTAGCATAGGCCCAAGCGGCCCGCTATCGTGGAAAACATCAATCCATTACGGCATAAGCAGTAAAACCGAGCGGGTATTCAAGGGCCCAGACGGTACCGGGTAGGATCGGTTATCCCAGCACGGCGGAACCCTTCAGCGCGCAGCCGGCAAGAATCGCATCGACCGCAGGCCACACCCTGCGCATCGGCCTGATAACAGGAGATGGTCAATCCGTAATCGACACCGAGCCGGGTGCCGGTCTGGATAATCTCCGCCTTGGTCATCTCGATCAGTGGCGCATGAATGCGAAACGTCTCTCCCTCTACACCGGCTTTGGTGGCCAGATTGGCCAGCCGTTCGAAGGCTTCTATGAAGGCCGGACGGCAGTCCGGATAACCGGAATAATCCACCGCATTCACACCGAGGAACAGATCATGGGCCCCCAGCACTTCGGCCCAGCCCAGCGCCAGGGAGAGAAAGATCGTATTGCGGGCCGGCACATAAGTAACCGGGATCCCCTCCCCTTCCTGTTCCGGAACCGCGATGCCGGGGTCAGTCAACGCCGATCCGCCGAAGGCATCCAGGGCTATCGGGATCACTTTATGCTCCACCACGCCCAGGGCGGAGGCTATGCGACCGGCCGCCTCCAGTTCCACAGCGTGTCGCTGGCCGTAGGCGAGACTTAACGCATAACAGCTGTAACCCTGGTCACGTGCAATCGCGAGTGAAGTGGCGGAATCGAGGCCGCCGGAGAGTAGAATGACTGCTTTTTTCATAACATCCGTTCATCGGGCAAACAGGGATCATTTGCCGGAGACATCCCCCCAAAGATATTTGTGCAACTGAATCTGAAACCGTACCGGTAATCGATCACGCAGAATCCACTCTGCCAGCTCCGTGGCATCCTGCTGCCCCAGCGCGGGAGAAAACAGCACCTCGCAACGATTGGCAAGATCCCACACCCGGAGCTGTTCGCAGGCCCAATCATAATCCGCCGCATCGCAGATGACGAACTTGACCTGATCCTGTGGCTTTAGCAGATCGATATTGTCGAACAGGTTCTTGGTCATCTCCCCGGATCCCGGGGTTTTCAGGTCCATGACGTTGACCACGCGCGGATCGACCCGAGAAATCGATAACGCCCCACTGGTCTCCAGGGAGACCCGGTAACCGGCGTCACACAGCGCCGTCAGCAGCTCCAGGCAGGCTTCCTGGGCCAGCGGCTCACCACCGGTTACGGTAACGTAGCGCGGTGCATAAGCGGCCACCCGCTCCAGAACGGTCGAGAGCGCCATCCACTCCCCCCCCTTAAAGGCGTAGGTGGTATCGCAGTAACCACAGCGCAGGGGGCAACCGGTCAGCCGCACAAATACCGTTGGCAGGCCTACGCTGTTTGATTCGCCCTGTAATGAGTAGAAAATTTCGGTAATGCGCAGTTGCGCCATCAGAAGCAGTCCGCTAGGAGTGAACAGAATATCGGCATAAGCCGCTCACTCCGCCTATTTTAGCAGCGGAACCGAGCCGGCTCAGGATGTATAGAGAAACGCTGTCCGAGTGGAACATGGGTTATGGCAATCATACCCCCCTGACAGTTCACTGTCAGGGGAGAGGATCAATGTCCCTCTGACTGCATCCGGTCAAGCCGCTGGGTAGCCAGGCGGCTGGCGGTTGAACTGGGATAGAGCGTGACCAGGCGCTGTAACAGATCCCGTGCTTCAGCCCACTGTTTTTTCTCATAGTGAATAAAGCTGCTTTTCAACATCGCATCGGGCACCTTACTGCTGTTGGGGTAGCTGCTGATCACCTTCTGAAATGCCGCCAAAGCCACATCAAAATCTCGAGTCACGTAGCTCGCCTCCGCCAGCCAGTACTGGGCGTTATCGGCATAACTGCCGGCCCCGTAAAGGGAAAGGAACGTCTGAAACGCGCTACGAGCCTCATCGTAGCGTCGCTGCATCAACAGGCTGAAAGCCTGCTTGTACTCCCGCTCCTCGGCCACGGTATCAATAGGGGCGGCCAGAGCCGGCTGCGACGTAGGCGCCGCTTCAGCGGGAACAGCACTTGGGGCAGGTGTCGGCGTCGCGTACGCCGTGGCATCCGCTACCGGCGCAGCAGCCGGAGCATCGGCTTGCGTGGCTGAATCTGTCGGTACAACACCCTGAGCAGGCGGGGTCGCCGCCATCGGCGCACTACCGTGTGCCAACTGATTGATGCGCTGATCCACATCCAGATAGAGATCGCGCTGTCGCTTCTTGAGGGCATCCATGGCATGGTTCTGCACCTCGATTTCACCCCGCAACTGCTGCACCTCTCGCTGCAGGGCGTCGACCCGCAGCACCAGATCAGACATGGCGGCCAGTTTACGCTCAAGCAACTCAATCTGGCGTGCCTGGGCCTGCTCAGGGGTCAGTTTTTCCGCCCGCTGTTGCGCCTGTATCGATGTACCTGAAGCAATCAAAAGCAGCCCCAACAACAAGCCAAACTGGTTTTTGGTCACCTTGTTCTCCTAAATTGATGCATTCACAATATCAGCACGGCCTCGTGCTTCATGTTATAAGCCCCTCCCTGGGCAAATACGCTCTCGCACCTCCTTGTGCTTCGCGTTATAAGCCCTTCCCTGGGCAGATACGCTCTCGCACCTCCTTGTGCTTCGCGTTATAAGCCCTTCCCTGGGCAAAATAACCGGCCGGTGAAGGTTGTTATCAGTAGACGAATTCGACCCGGCGGTTGAGTTCCCAGGAGGTCTCACCGGAGCCCGTGGCGGCCGGACGCTCTTCACCATAACTGATGGTGATGATCTGCCCCTCTGCGGCACCCTGAGCCATCAACAGGCGTTTGACACCATTGGCACGCCGTTCACCCAGAGCGATATTATATTCCCGTGACCCGCGCTCATCGGCATGCCCTTCAACGGTAACGGTCACCGAAGGATTGGCGGCCAGATAGTCGCCATGGGCCGCTACCACGTCGCGATAATCGGCGCGCACCTCGTCGATATCGTAATCGAAGTAGATCGTTTTGGTGTAGAGCAGGCTGTTGGGGTTCTCCAACGGGCTTCCACTCCAGGCACCGCCTTCCATCGCACCGGAAGTCTGGGCACCCTCTGCCGCGGCGCCGTCCTGTCCAGCCTCACTGACCGGAGCACCGTCTTTGGCCTCATCACTGCCCGACATCCCGGGCATGCCTGAACAGCCGGCAAGCAGTAGCGACAATGCCAGTATCGGGGCGAATTTGCGCATACTCAGTTTCATGGGTATCTCCTGTTGGTTTTTGTGTAAGGTGACCAGACCGGTTCCCGGACATCCCCCTCCTGGAGGGCAAGCCGTTGCCGGATACGGCCATCCACCGAGACGGCGGCAAGTTCGCCCTTGCCGTTAATCTTGGTGGCGTAAATGATCATGCTGCCGTTAGGGGCAAAACTTGGCGACTCATCCAACCGGCCATCACTCAACACCTGCAAGGCGTTATTGGCAAGCGTCAGTACCGCTATTCGGAAGTCGCCCCCCTGCCGGGTTACCAAAGTCAGGGACTCACCGTCCGGGGCATAAGAAGCACGGGCATTGTAACTACCCTCGAACGTGACCCGGGTGACCTTACCACCGAATGCCGGCACCCGGTAGATCTGCGGTTTACCGCCCCGATCCGAGGTAAATATCAGATAACGACCGTCTGGCGACCAGGACGGCTCGGTATCGATCGCATAGTGGTTGGTCAATCGGTTCAGACTGTTGGTATTAATATTCAGCACATAGATCTCAGGATTGCCATCCTGCGACAGCGTGAGAGCCAGTTTCCTGCCATCGGGCGACCAAGCCGGGGCACCATTGATACCCTTGAATGAAGCGACCTTTTTACGCCGGCCGGTAAACACCTCCTGGACATAGATAGAGGCTTTCTTCTGTTCGAAAGAGACATAAGCCAGCCGCCGGCCATCCGGCGCCCAGGCGGGAGACATCAGCGGCTCGGATGAGGTGACAATGGTTTGGGGATCGAAGCCGTCGGCATCCGCCACCTTGAGGGAGACCTCTTGGGAACCATCCGCCTTGTTGCTGGAGACCACATAGGCGATGCGGGTATCGAAGGCGCCCGGTTGCCCGGTCAGCTTTTCATAAATGATATCGGCGATCCGGTGAGCGGTGGAACGCAGGTCGCGGCTGGTAGTGGGGAAATTGTAGCCGGTCAGCTGCTCACCTTTGAACACATCGAACAGCTGGAAACGAACCAGGAAACCGCCCTGTCCGTTGGGCCGCACTTGCCCCACCACCAGGTTATCCATGCCGAGTACTTTCCAGTCACGGAACTCCACATCGGCGTCCGACTGGGGACGGGCCAGCATATCCTTCACCGGCAGGGCGGAGAACCGACCGCTACGCTGCAGGTCATTACGCACAATTTCCGCGATAGCGCTGCCGACATCGCTGGCACCGGGACCGGACCAGCCGAACGGCACCACCGCGATGGGCAGCGCCCCTTCGGCACCCTCGGTGATCTCGATGGTGAGCGGTGCCGTACTGGCCGTGGCGGCCCAGCAAAACAGTAGAATCAAACTCGCAAATCTTTTCATCATGGTCATTTCTTGTTTGGATCGAATTCAAAATTGATATCCCGGAACTGCTCGAACAGAGTACCGCCGGGTACCGGTAACGGATCCGCTTTCAATACGGCCGCCTCGGCCGAACGATCGAAGGCGCCGTTGCCACTGCCTTTAATCACGCTGACTGCCAAGACACTGCCGCCAGGGGCTAACCGCACCCGCAAGGTACACTTCAAGCCGTCACTGATGCCGGCCGGACGCAACCAGGAGCGAACCACCTTTTGTGAAATCTGGATGATATAGCGATCCCGTTCGCGGGCGTTGTGTTCCGCTTCCATCGCCGCCAGCAGCTCCGCTTCCCGCGCCTTTTGGGCCGCTTCCGCCTGCCGTTTCGCCTCTTCCGCCTTACGTTTCTTCTCCGCCTCAGCCTTGAGGCGAGCCTCCTCCGCCTTGCGTCTCTTTTCCGCTTCGGCTTTGCGCTTCTTTGCTTCTGCCGCCTTTTTGGCTGCCGCCTCTTCGCGCTTCTTCTGTTCCGCGATCCGTTTTGTCTCGGCCTCCTTACGCGCCTGCTCTTCGGCCTGCTGTTTGGCCTCGGCCGCTTTTTGTGCCTTTTCAGCCTGCAGACGCTGCTGCTCAGCGGTTTTTTTGCGGCGCTCCTCTTCCAGTCGCTGTTTTTTGGCCTCTTCCCGCTTACGGTCCTCAACCTGACGCTGCTTCTCGAGTTCAGCCAGACGCTGCCGTTCCTGTGTCTGCTTGCGCTTCAACTCGGCCAGCCGCTGCTCCTCCTTTTCCCGGGCGGTACGCTTGGCTTCCGCCTGACGCGCGTCATCCTCTTTCAGCCGCTGCACCTGCTCCCGCACCTTGGCTTCATCGATCACTCGGGCCTGCACCACCTGGATGGTGGATTTTGGCTGTTCCGGCGGATTCAGCCAATCAACGCCGAAAACCAGCAGCAGGATAATCACCAGATGCATCAATACAGCGATGGCCGCCGCCAATGGATTGCGTTTGAGAATCTGCAGCATGCGGATTTATCGCTCCGGCGTCTCGGTGATCAGGCCGACGTTGGGCGCGCCGGCGCGCTGAACCAGGACCATCGCCTCCACCACCCGGCCATAATCGACATTCCGGTCGCCCTTGACCATGATCGGCGTTTTCGGCTTGTAGGCCAGTACCGCCGCCACCCGGGTGACCAGCGTATCGGGATCCACCGGCTGATCCTTGCCTTCGCCCACATCAATGAACATCTCTCCCCGACTGTTGACCGACACGACCACCGGATCGTCGACCTCGGCCGGCAGAGGTTCCGCATCCGCCTGGGGCAGGTCAACCTTCACCCCTTGGGTCAGCAACGGAGCGGTGATCATGAAAATCACCAGCAGCACCAACATCACGTCGATGTAGGGCACCACATTGATCTCCGCCATCGGTCGACGGCTCTTCTTCTGCCGGCTCATCGCCCCTCTCTCCTGGCACGACCGGACTCAGACATGGGCCTGGCGCTGCAGAATGGTGGTGAACTCATCGAGGAAATCCTCATAACGCCCGTTCAACCGTTCCACATCATTGGAGTAACGGTTGTAGGCGACCACGGCCGGAATGGCGGCAAACAGACCCATGGCGGTGGCGATCAGCGCCTCGGCGATACCGGGAGCCACCAGCGACAGGGTCGCCTGTTTGACGCTACCGAGGGCGTGAAACGAATTCATGATGCCCCAAACGGTGCCAAACAGACCGACATAGGGGCTGGTGGAGCCGACCGTGGCGAGAAACGACAGGTTGCTCTCCAGACCGTCCATCTCCCGATTCATCGCCACATGCATGGTACGGCGCGCTCCCTCTACCACGGCCATCGGTTCGATATCCGGATTCTTTTTCAGCCGCGCGAACTCGCGAAATCCGGCATGAAAAATGGTCGCCATGCCCGTGGCATCGCCATTTTCCCGATCCAGCTCCCGATAAAGTTCGCCCAGATCCCCACCAGACCAGAAGCGCCGCTCAAATGCCTCGGCGGCACGGCGGGCCCGCTTCAGAACCCGCGCCCGATCAAAAATCATGGTCCAGGAGATGACCGAGGCCAGCATCAATGCCGCCATCACCAACTGCACAAGCGGACTGGCGCCCGCCACCAGGGAGATAAAAGAGAGATCAGATGACATTATCCAGAGACCACCGATAGAAGAGCATGGGGAATAGGGACGGGGCGAAAGCTGTCCGCATCGAGACAGGCGATCTTCACTTCAGCATCGCATAACAGCCTGTTGTCGACGGTCGTTCTGATTTCCTGCCGGAACACCAAACTCGCCCTTCCCCTTGAAATAAGTTGTACGCTTACCTGCAGCGCATCATTGAAACGGGCCGGCGACCTGAAGTCGATACCGACCTGGCGCACCGCGAACAGAACACCCTCTTTTTGCCGAAGTTCATCCTGTTCAAATCCCAGACTGCGCAGCCATTCGGTACGTCCGCGCTCCATGAATTTCAGGTAGTTGGCATAGTAAACCACACCACCGGAATCCGTATCTTCGTAGTAGACCCTTACCGGCCAGAGAAATTCCTTCATGCCTGTCACAATTCGATAGAAATCCGTAATTTTTTATCTGTTTTGAGTGGATGGGCACCCACTTCTCCGGCAACCGTACCCCCCATTCAGAACAGCGTGCCGGTATCTCCCGCCTCCGGCATCTCATTCTTTGGCTCCAGGCCAAAGTGAAGGTAGGCGGCGTTGGTCGCCACCCGACCCCGAGGGGTGCGCATCATAAAGCCCTGCTGGATCAGATAGGGCTCCAATACATCTTCGATAGTGCCACGCTCTTCGCCGATGGCCGCCGCCAGGCTATCCACCCCGACCGGTCCGCCGTCGAATTTACTGATGATCGCGCTCAGCAGCTTGCGGTCCATAATATCAAAACCGTTGCCATCCACCTTCAGCATGCTCAGGGCGCTATCGGCCACTTCGCTGGTCACCTTGCCCTGCGCCTTCACCTGGGCAAAATCCCGCACCCGGCGCAACAAACGGTTGGCGATACGGGGCGTCCCCCGGGAGCGACGGGCGATCTCCGCGGCACCTGCGGCATCCGTTTCGATGTTCAATATACCGGCGGAACGGCTCACGATATGGGTCAGGTCGGCATTGGAGTAAAACTCCAGCCGCTGCACGATGCCAAAACGATCCCGCAACGGCGAGGTAAGCAGGCCGGCACGGGTGGTAGCGCCGATCAGGGTAAAGGGCGGCAGCTCCAGTTTGATCGAGCGGGCGGCTGGACCTTCGCCGATCATGATATCCAGTTGGTAATCCTCCAGGGCCGGATAGAGCACCTCTTCCACTACCGGGCTGAGACGATGGATTTCGTCCACAAACAGCACGTCGTGGGGCTCGAGATTGGTCAACAGGGCGGCCAGGTCTCCCGGCTTCTCCAGCACCGGCCCCGATGTCTGGCGCAGGTTCACCCCCATCTCATTGGCGATGATATGGGCCAAAGTGGTCTTCCCCAGACCCGGCGGCCCGAAGATCAGCACATGATCGAGCGCTTCAGCCCGCGCCTTGGCCGCCTCAATGAAGATCTCCATCTGCTCCCGCACCACCGGCTGACCGACATAATCCGCCAATAGCCGGGGCCGGATGGCACGATCCAGGGCGGCATCATCCGCCCCCGCTTCGGCACTGATTATCCGTACATTCTCGTTCATATCAGTTCGTCACCACCGCTCGCAGGGCCAACCGGATGATCTCTTCACTGGAGAGCCCCTCACACTCCACCGCGCGAACCATGCGGCTGGCATCATTGGGTTTATACCCCAGGGCGATCAGGGCGCCGATGGCATCCGATACCGGCGTCTCCACCGCACCACCCACCGGCCGGGACGGCGGCATGGTTATGCCAGCGGCCGGTTCGATCCGATCCAGGCGATCGCGCATCTCGACAATCAACCGCTCAGCCGTCTTCTTACCGATGCCCGGCAATCGAACCAGCGCCGCGGTATCGTCACGTTGAATGCAGAGAGCAAACTCATCCGCACTCATGCCGGAGAGTATCGCCAGCGCCATCTTGGCCCCGACACCGCTCACCTTTAACAGTGTTCTGAACAGGGCACGCTCGGTATCGGTTGAGAACCCGTACAACACGTGCGCATCGTCACGGATCGCCAGATGGGTAAACAGGGTTACCTGCTCTCCCTGCAGCGGCAGTTCGTAAAAGGTAGACATAGGCGCTTCCAGCTCATAGCCGACACCACCCACGTCCACCATCAAAAACGGCGGCTGCTTATAAACCAACGCCCCCCGCAAGCGACCGATCATCGCCATCCTCCGCGCTTGGAACGGCCGATCAGCTGCAGCGTGCTATTGGCGTGGGCGTGGCTGATGGCCACCGCCAGGGCGTCCGACTGATCCGCCGTAAGCGTCTCATGCAGTTGCAGGATATGTTTTATCATGTGCTGTACCTGATCCTTGTCTGCGCTGCCTGATCCCACCACCGCCTGCTTGATCGCGCGCGGCGCATACTCAAACACGGGCAAACCGGCCATCACGCAGGCGCAAATGGCGGCGCCCCGTGCCTGACCCAATTTCAGGGCCGATGCGGCATTCTTGGCCATAAACACCTGTTCAATGGCCATTTCGGCCGGCTGATAGTGCGCCACCAGTTCCGTCAGTTGACGATAGATTTCACCCAAGCGATCCGGAAACGCCTCCTGGGCCACACGAATGCAGCCGCTCGCCACGTGGGCGCTTTTTATACCATCGCTTTCGATGATGCCGTAGCCGGTGATACGGGAGCCAGGGTCGATACCGAGGATACGGCGCTTGGTTCCCAAAGCCCCGGTTGTCGCGACACTGTGATCGGTGAGTTTGATAGGCTTTCCCGCTTGCTGAGTGTGAGGGCCGCAATAGCGACCCTCAAAAGGTTGCTCCCTATTCGATGGACGCCATGATCTCTTCCGAGATATCCGCATTGGTATACACGTCCTGCACATCATCCAGATCTTCCAGATGATCGATCATCTTCATCAACTTCTCAGCCGCATCCTGATCCAGTTCAGCCATGGTGGAGGCACTGAACGTGACCTCGGCGTTATCCGGGTTCAGCCCGCTGGCGACAATGGCGTCATTGACATCCGAGAAGGTCTCTGGCGTGGTCATGATGTCGATGGAGCCGTCATCGTTGGTGATCACATCCTCTGCACCGGCCTCCAGCGCCGCTTCCATGATGGCATCTTCATCGGCACCGGGGGCGAAACTGATAATCCCCTGCTTATTAAACATGTAAGCCACGGAACCATCGGTACCCAGATTCCCGCCATGCTTGGTAAAGGCGTGACGTACCTCCGACGCAGTACGGTTACGGTTGTCGGTCATACAGTCAACGATCACCGCGGCTCCGCCCGGACCATAGCCCTCGTAACGCAGCTCATCGTAGTTATCCGTGTCCTCACCACCGGCACCGCGCTTGACCGCCCGCTCAATCGTGTCCCGGGGGACATTGGCCCCGTTGGCCTTGTCCACCGCCAGGCGCAACCGGGGGTTGGTCTCGATTTCACCCCCTCCCGCTTTCGCCGCCACCGTGACTTCACGCAGCAACTTCGTCCAGATTTTGCCCCGCTTTTTGTCGTTGGCCGCCTTCTTATGCTTGATGTTGGCCCATTTACTATGTCCCGCCATAACACTCCTCTCAATATTCGGTCAGGCGGGAGTTTACCATCACCCGGGGCAGGCAGAAATAACAGGGAGGGATTTCTGCCACAAACTCACAGTGAAACCGTCTTTTATCATCCCTAATCCCGGCTCTATGCCGGAAATCGGCCACTGCGGAGGAAACCGGCCACATCGTTGGCTACCGCAGCGGAAAACAGCAGCCCCATATGACCGGTATCACGCAGACGCCGGTCCGACGAACCGGGCAGGACCGTTTCACTCACCATCACTGTACCGTCATTCTCTCCTTCAACACCGCCCAGCAGGCGACCGAGCCCCACCCCATGGATGCCTGCGATCACGCCCAGTTCCCGCTTGCCGCGCCAGGGCGGCGCCCCTTCTACCAATCCCCGTTCACCGGAACGACCGATCAGATAGCGTCCCCATCGGCGCACTGCCAAACGCCGGGCCACCGCACTACCCTGGACCGGCGAACCGAGCAGCACGACCCGCCCCGAGGGCTGGTCGGGATAGCGATCAAACAGATTCAGCAACACCACTCCGCCAAGACTATGGGCTACCAGATGGAGGCAGCCATAGCCGCGCCGCTGGATAAACCGCTGCAGCCGCTCCGCCCCCTCGGCCGGCGTCCGGGTGAGTGTGGGATAATGGAACCGATCCACCTGGAAACCCGCCGCCGATAAGCGGCGCCCCAACCACGCCATCTCAATACCGGTCATCCAGATCCCATGTACCAGCAAAACCCTGCTACAATCATTCTCGCTGCGTGTGGTACTCATCTCAAACCTGCATCCCTAAGTTGAACTGAAGTGGTGTCGACTGCAGTTTACCAGCAGGTATCGTCGCGCCCTATCGATTCCGTCGTACCGGCCGATCAGGCGATGACCCGCGTAAAGAACCATTGCCGAGAAGTAGACGGATATCCATGGACAAAGCATTAACTGACTGGATTGAGCGGCTCAGTCCGCTGACACTCCCGGCGATGGCGCTGACAAGACAACGGGTGATGCAGCTTCTGGACAGCCCCAACACCACCCACGCCGATCTGCAACGCATCCTCTCCCGGGATCCGGGCTTTACCCTGGCTATCTTCCGCCTGTTCAGCACTCTGCCCCAACCGCCCCGGGAGCCGGTCACTAACCTCGCCCACGCCATCGCCCTGCTCGGCATCGAACCCACGACCCAGGCGGATCGACAGCTGCCCAATCTGGAAAAGCAGTTGAAAAATGCGGCCAGAACCGCGCTTTACGATTGCTATTCCCGAGCCGGGCACGCCGCCTGGTACGCCTATCGTTGGGGCCATGACCTGCGCCTGTCCAACCCGGAAGAGATGGCCATCGCCGCTTTGCTACATGAGTTGGGCGAGATGATGCTCTGGACTCACGCCGAGCAACAGATGCAGCAGATTACCGCGCTGATCAAGCGGGGCATGAACGCCAGCACCGCAGAAGAGACCATCCTCGGTTTTAACCTGCAGCAACTCAGCCTGCAGCTGGCGCAACGCTGGAATCTCCCGCCGCTGGTTGCACTATCACTGCAGCCGGTGGGCGCCTTCCAGATGCGTTCATTGGCCGTGATGCTGGCCGCGGCACTGGCACGGGCGAGCCGCGACGGCTGGCACAGCGATCAGACCGATGAGCTGATCGGGCTGGCTGCCACACTGAATGGACTGGAACCGGATCGGGGTCGGGCCTATATACACGAATTAACCGCAGGGGTCGCAAGGAACTTGAGCGGGCTGCCACTCACCCTGACCGTTTATGCCCTGCTGGAGCGACCCAAGGCATCCCAAAAACAGGCTAAACGGCCAACCGACGCTCCCATGCCGCCCCCCATTGATGGCGATACCATCCCGATCGGGCAAACCGCTCCGACTGCGCCAGCAGCCAGCCAGAACAAGAGCCGGGCAACCGCTGCCGCCGACAATCCACTCCAGGCCGGCCTCTCCCGCCTGTTCCGGGAACTGCGCGAATCGGCAGGCGTAGAGCGGGTCATGTTCGCCATGCTCACGCCTGATCGCCAGTCGCTCAAGGCAAAGTTCATCTCCGGAGCAGATCAGGACTCCCCCCTGAGACGCTTCCATCAACCGCTGAGTGAACGACAGCTACTCGGCCTGCTGATGAAAAAGCCCCAGAGCATTTGGTTACGACCGGAAAACCGCGACCAACTGCTGGCCAGGATGAACGCTTCGCTGCAAGGCAGTTTCGATGTAAGGGGTTTCTACCTGAGTTCGCTCTACATCAACAACCGGCCGGTCGGCATTCTCTACGCCGACCACACAGATGTAACTTCCCTCAGCCCGGAAGGTTTCCAGCGTTTTAAGCGTTTGTCACAACGACTCTGCCATGAACTCTCACGGAAAAACGGGTCTAACCAGACAGCTTCCCTTCTTACCGATCGTAGGCTGGTGTAGAATTCCCGTTTTTCGCAACACATTCGGATATCCGTGAACAATCAACAGCTCAGCTATGTCATCGGCGACAGTCTTTATCTGAATATCACCGACCGCTGTACCCTGGAGTGCGCCTTTTGCCCCAAAACACAGGGCGTCCTGCAGGTACATGAATATGATCTGACCCTGGACCACCGCCCCTCCAGCGCCGAGATAATCGCCGCTATCGATGACCCGGCCGCCTACAAAGAGGTGGTCTTCTGCGGCTACGGAGAACCGACCCTGCGCCTGAAGGTGCTGCTGGAAGTGGCGAAATACATCAAAGCTCATGGCGGCCGGGTACGGGTCAATACCGATGGCCTTGCTAATCTGGCCAACAAGCGCAACGTGCTGCCGGAGATGGCAGAGTGCATCGATGCCCTCTCCATCTCCCTGAACGCGCAGAATGCCGAGGTGTACGACCGTCACTGCCAGCCGGGCTTGGCCGGCTCCTTCGAACAGATGCTCGATTTCGTCTCCGAGGCGCCCAAATATATAGCCGATGTGACCGCCACCGCGATCGATGGCCTGGAAGGTGTGGATATCGAGGCGTGCCGTGAACTGGCCGAGACACGCGGTGCCAAGTTCCGACGGCGCGTCCTGGACGTGGTCGGCTGAACGGCGCGGTGCCTCCTCCCTGATCCTATTTACATCCCGAACCGAGCAGTAACATGAGTGACAAACAACCGATACGGACCCCCACCGCCATCAATCTGCACAGCAAATCCCGTCTGCTGGCGATAGAGTTTTCCGACGGCGCCAGCTTCCGGTTACCCTGCGAATACCTGCGGGTATTTGCCAAGGCCAAGGAGGTGCGCACCCTGGAGAGCCCGGTTACCGGAAAGGAATCGGTCAATATCACCCAGATCGAGCCACAGGGACAGTATGCGATACGATTGGTCTTTGATGACGGGCACGACAGCAGCATCTACTCTTGGGACACCCTCTACGACCTGGGGGTCAACCAGGAAAAGAATTGGCAGGCCTATCAAGAGAGCCTGGCAAAGGCCGGCTACCAGCCGGGCGCAACCACCGCCAACGAAGGCCCACGCCGCATTCGCCTGCTCTACTTTACTTATCTGGTTAAACAGTTACAGAAAGAAGCCGAAGAGGTGGAGATCCCGGCGGCGGTCACCGACGTCAACACGCTGGGCGAGTGGCTACGACGACGCAATCCGGATCAGGCCCACCTGTTCCAGGAGGGGAGCTATCAGGTAACGGTGAACAAACAGTTCAGCGAGCCTTTCACCCGCATCGACAACGGCGATGAAGTGGCGCTCATCCCCACTTCGCCCAACGCCCCGGCAAAAAAATAGCGGGCCGCCTATTCGTTGTGACAGACTCCGCTTCCGCTCAGTGGTCGCTGTAAAGATTGGCGGCGATTACCATCTTCACCAGGCTGGCCAGTGAATTGGCCTCCATTTTCTCCATCACCCTGGCGCGATGCGCCTCAACCGTTTTGGCGCTGACCCCCAGGGCGCTGGCAATCTCCTTATTGGCTTTACCATTGGTGACCATCTCCATCACCTCGTGTTCGCGGGGCGTCAGCTGGGCAAGCCGGGCGGCAATCTCCGCCTTCTCCGCCTGCAGCGAGCGCTGGTCCTGATCGACCTCCAGCGCATTGCGAATGCTTTCCAGCAGCAGTTCATCGTTAAACGGCTTCTCGATGAAGTCCACCGCTCCGGCCTTCATGGCCCTGACCGACATCGGCACATCACCGTGACCGGTGATAATAATGACCGGAATACGGATATTCTGTTTGACGAAATACTCTTGTAGTTCCAGACCGCTCATCCCCGGCATGCGCACATCCAGCAACAGGCAGCCGGCCCGGCCCGGATAGTAGGATTTGATAAACTCTTCCGCTGAGGCAAAGGTTTCCACTTTCATCCCCACCGTTTCGATCAACCACTTCAACGAATTACGCATGGCGGAATCATCATCCACTACAAATACGGTGGCATTACTGTTCATCTCTGTTCCTATTGCTGGGTAACAAAATGTTAAAGCAGGTTCCGCGCTCTGCCCGCGGTTCCACGGTGATACTGCCGTTGTGATCTTCGATAATGGTGCGACTGATAACCAACCCCATCCCCATACCGCTCTCCTTGGTGGTGTAAAAGGGTTCAAACAACCTTGCCCTGTCCTCTTCCCGGATTCCGGGGCCGGTATCCAACACCCGGATCAACACCCAACCCCCATCCCGGCAGTGGGTCTGTATCACCAGGCTGCGTTCATCTTCCGGTATCTCCAGCAAGGCATCAAGGGCATTTCTTATCAGATTGAGCAGCACCTGCTCAATCTGCACCACATCGATTTTAGCGGGTAGGGCGTGAAGGCTGAACTCCTGTTCGATAACGACCCCCGCCTTGCGTGCCTCAAACTCGACGAAGCTGCATACTTCGCTTACCACATCGTTGATATCGGCGATTTTACGCACCGGCGTCTGCTTGCCCACCAGGGCACGCAACCGTTTGATGATCTCCCCGGCCCGATCCGCCTGGGCGGTGATTTGCCCCAAAGCATAAAGGATATCCTCCGACTCCCGGCCACTCGACTGCAGCCGTCGCACCGAACCGTTGGCATAATTGGCAATGGCCGAAAGCGGCTGGTTGAGCTCATGTGCCAGCCCGGTCGCCATCTCCCCCATGGTACTGAGGCGCGAAACATGAATCAGCTCCTGTTGATGCTCCCTGGCCTGTCGTTCCGCCTCCTGCTCAGCGGTAATATCGCGCCCGTAGATGTTGACATAACCCAGATCCACCACCGGGGTCAAAAGCAACGAATAGACTTGGGTCGCGCTGATCACCTGAGTCTGCCAATCGCGGCCGCTGCTCAGAATGTCGGTCACCCGGTTACGCCAATAGAGTGGCAAGGTCTGGGCCCGCTCACATCCCCAGTAGGCGAGTAACTGATCGCTGGCACCGTTGGCATAGAGGATGACCCCACGCCGGTTAACACGCAAAATCGGATTGGGGCTTTCGGAGGCGAACTTGGCGAGACTGCGGATCTCCAGCTCAATACGCCGGCGGTTGGAGATATCGTGCATATAGATGGTAAAGGCCAGGCGGTTCTTTAGCCGGATGGGTTTGATCGCCAGTTCGACCGGAAACGCCGCCCCGTCCCGTTTCACCGCGGTCAATTCATGCCGCATCTCATCCGGATGCTGATCCCGGGAACTGAGCACGTCTGCCATCAGCCGGCTGAACTCGGGCCGGCTCTCATGGTTAAAGATCAAATCGGCAAACACCTCGCCCAGCGCCTCAGTTCGCGCATAGCCAAACGTCTGTTCAGCCGTCGGGTTAAACTCTATGATCACCCCCTGCCGATCGATGGTGATGATCGAATCCAGCGCCGTCTCCATGATCGCCTGCTTGAGCATCTCCGACTCATGCATCTCAGTCTCATGCTGTTGGCGCATCTCCTCACGCGTATCCCGTACCAACTGGATGAACTGACGTATCCAGTCTTCCAGCACAAACAACTGATTACCGCGCTCCATGACCGGCTGCTTGGAACCCAGCGCCCGCTGCGAAAAACGTGAGATACGCTGCAATATCTTGTTCAGCCGCTCCGACAACAGGTAGAAGACCAGCGTAAAGACACTGACAAAGGTGAAAGCGGCCACCAACCGCTGCCGCCTCTCCAGACTAGCGACCCTATCCCGCATCGCCTCCACCACCGAATGCGGAACCAGGGTGGCAAACTGCAGATTCAGCGTCGACCCTTCATATTCGGAAAAGGATTGTGCGGTGACCAGAAAATCGTTCTCGACCTCGGACAAACGCTTCTGAGGAGGAAGCCGTGCCTGATCGCTACTGGCAAGAAACCGCTGTTCATCGGCTTCCAGAATCCCCACCAACACGCCGTTTGATGAAACCCCCTGCTGAGACGCCGCCAGGAACTGTTCATCGATTGGAGCCACCAGCATGAGAAAACCCATCTCGGTGCCGGTCGCATCCTCCGCCGTTTCGGATATCAGCAGATAGGGTCGATCACCCAGGGTGGTCAGGCTCGCCTGCACCCGGCGTTCGCTAAACAACAGTTCCGTGGTACCGGCCAGTTCAGCCGGCAAGGGACGATCGCCGAGCTGATAAATCTCCCGGGTTCGCCCATCACTATCCAGTAATAAAATATGGCTTGGCCTGACCAACGATTGCCACAGGGTCGAGCTGGGTAACCAGGGGGGCGTAGAACGGTACTGTTTGGGTTGGTCTTTATCCCCTTTGAACCAGTAGATCGGTTCCAGGTAGTTGGCCAATTGACGGTGGTTGGCCAGCAACCGGGCGGTCGAGGTATGCGCCAGCACGTAATTATCAAAGCGGATCAGGGTTTCCCGCGCTTGTTGATTGAGCCGGGTCTTCAACTCTTCGGCAAAGATACTCCTCAGCGCCTGTGGCTGTACCTGATCCAACATACCCCAAACCACCAGACCGCAAAACAGACCGATCATGACCGACATCAGCGGCATCGGAATACGCCGGGGCAACGAAAGTTTCTGGGGTCGTTTCAGGGGTAACGGCATATCGGAATGATTTCAAACCTCAAGGGGCGGGAACTTTTCCCGCCAGGCCGGGAACCAGCTTCAGCCCGTCATTATGCCTTGCTGGCCGGCCATTACAAACCGGTGGTATCGGTCGGTGCCCTGCCGCCTCCCGAACCCTTGCCAGAGAGACCACCCAACTACTGGTGCGAAATCGGCCAACGGTAGCGCTTATCGACAATTTTGATGCGTCCAGCGAGGTGATAACCGCTCCTTCAGGTTACAAATTCATGACGAGACACTGCACTGTCGCAACGTTCGAGCGACCAGTGGTTTCACACCTTTTATCAGCGGCATCCACCAGATTCGCACGGCGCTTCGACATGGCCGGGGACTTCAATAGCCACGTGATCACTAAAGGCTGTGATCGTCAAACCGGAGACTGGGCAATTGGTATGAGACTTGCGATACAGAACTCCATATGGGGTATTTTTGCATCAAGGGAGGGATGCCAGAAGTTTCAGGTAATAAGAATTGTGGTCAATCTCTCCGCTTTCGTGACAACCAACCGGCCGGTTTACCGTGCGCTTTCGCGCACACTCCTGGTCCTGTTTCTTACCGAGTGGGCCATTATGAGCCTGCTCCCAAACTTTGAATTCTATACGTCGGGCTGGCTAGAGGTGCTAACCGATGCCTCACTGCTGACCCTCTTCTCCTCACCGATCATCTACTCCTGGTCCCTGGCCCCATTGCGCGGTGATCAGGAGATTACTATCTGGGGTCTGACACCCGCCCTGAAGAGCGTGCGTGATGCTGTGGACTGGTCGGTGCATGGCCGGAGAAATGATCTATCGCTGGGTATAGTGGCGGCCATATTCGGTATCGGAATCTTCTCGATAGAAAGCGCCATCATGCTGATTTTCCAGCTAATTAATGCCACCAACATCAAGCTTCAGCCGCTATTGGACGCGACGCTCATCTGCCTGGCGGCCACCCCGCTACTCTATCTCCTGCTGCGGCAATATGCGGCTTCAGGGGAAGATGATAAACCGCTGCTGGACTCCACCATACGGCGCTTCCTGCGCCTGTTTATTCCGCTGTTTGTGTTGGTGGGTGGACTCGCGTTGTTGATGCTCGCCTCAGAGCTGGAACAACGTCGTAGTGATCAAATACAGACCAACCTGGGTCTTCTGGACCAGGTCAGCCAAGATATCAATACGCTGATACAAGAGGCAGCGGCCACACTGTTGACGCTGAGCCACCATCCACGCTTGACCGGTCTCATCGATGAGCACATGGACTTCCGGAGATTGAGCGAGTTCGGCGACCTTCTCAGTATTGGGAATCGATATTCCCGATTCTGTTACTATCGTACTAATGGCGATCCGGAATTCTGTCTTCAAGTAGATCAGCCAGAGTCCCGGCAGCTCGAGATACCACCCACCGCACTGTCCATCACTGAGTCACAGCAGCTCCAATCTGCCGACGTACAGTTGTTCTCCCCGAAAGGCCCCGCCAACCCAGGGCATAATCTCGCACTGCGCCTGGGAACTACGGTGACGGACGCGGAAGGAAACAAGCAGGGATTCCTGATGCTGGAACTGCGCGGTGCCAGCCTGGCGGGACGGCTGCTTCGACACAACAACGGACAGGCAGGAACGGTACTGTTGATTACCCCCAGCGGCACGGTCATGAGCGCACCAAACGCCGGAATTTCCGGCGCGCCCGATCTGATTGAACGGCTCACAAAAAACGCCCTTATCAGCGGCTTTTCCAACCGGATAACCCAACGGGAAAATGAGACATTCCTCTCTCACCGGGCGCTGACTCCGGTACAGCACCCTGCACTTGGCCAAACTACCCGGGGCTGGGGAATCGCTGTCTACAGCCCATCGATCTGGAGTGACCCCACGCTACACCACTTCATCTCGAACCTGATGCTTTTATTGATTTTCATCACACCACTGTTGGCCGGTGGCTGTGGCGTATTGGCGCAGGCCCAAATAGCCCGCCGCCTGGCCAACCGCAGCCTATGGAAGAAACAGAACCAATTAATGGAAACCATCCACTCCATGGAACAGGAGATGGAAGCCCGTGAAAGGGCGGAAAGGCAACTCGACCTTGCCGAAGAGGTATTCCAAAGCAGTGCGGAGGGGATTGTTGTCACCGATCCGGATGGGAACATCTGTTCGGTCAATCCTGCGTTCAGCCAGATCACCGGTTATAGCCGCGAAGAGGCCGTCGGCAACAACCTGCGCATGCTGAATTCAGGGCGTCAGGGACGCATGTTCTACCAGAACCTGTGGAGCTGCCTGACCACATCCGGGCGCTGGCAGGGAGAAATCCTGAACCGCAGGAAGGACGGCTCGATTTACCCGCAACAGAGCAGTATCACCTGTGTGCGCAATAACAGTGGCAACATCCGACATTACATCTATATCTTTAGTGATATCAGCGAGCTGCGCAATTCCGCCCATTCGTTGGAAAGAATGATGCATTATGACCATCTGACTGGTCTGCCAAATCGTTTGCTGCTGATCGACCGTTTGCGTCGCGCCTGCGTCAGATCAAAGGTGACTGAACACTCCACCGGCATACTCCACATCGATCTCTACCTGTTCAAGCGGATCAATGACACATTTGGTTTCGACGCCGGCGATGAGGTGATCAAACAACTGAGCCAGCGATTGGAGTCGATTCAGCCCCCGGAAAGTAGCCTTGCACGTCTCAGGGATGATGAGTTTGTTCTGGTACTGGACCAGGTCCGTGGAAGTGAAGATTTGAAACGTTTCTGTGAAAAAATCATTTCGACGATCAGCGAAACATTGACCATTCAGGGTCAGAAAATGAAGCTGGCATCGAACATTGGCATAACCCTGTTCCCGAAGGACAACAGCAGTGAATCGGAGCTGATCAACAATGCCGGTACCGCGCTGATCAAGGCGAAAAAACGCGGGCCAAACCAATATGAATTTTTTACCGAGGAGATGAGCCACGATTCTTCACGGCAATTAGCCATGGAGAACAATCTCAGGCGCGCCATCGAGGAGCGTGAGTTCGTCCTCCATTACCAGCCCCAGGTTTCGGTACTCGATGGCACAATCGTTGGTGCCGAAGTGCTGCTGAGATGGCGTGACAGTGTCAGCGGACGCACGATAAGTCCGGGTGAGTTTATTCCATTCGCCGAGCAGAGCGGACTGATCATTCCCCTCGGCGAGTGGATACTGAAAACCGCCTGTGCACAGATCGCGGCCTGGGAAAAACAGGGGTTTCGAGACCTGCGCATCGCGGTGAACTTATCTCCGATCCAGTTCCGGAACGGCAATATCGTCAAGACGGTACGAGACTGCCTGGAGGCCACTGGCATCAATCCCCGGCATTTGGATATCGAACTCACCGAAGGCGCTATTATGGATGAGGCATTCAATGCCTCACAGCGTGTTTCCGAGTTGAATGATCTTGGCGTGGTGCTGTCGATTGATGATTTTGGTACCGGTTACTCATCGCTCTCCTATCTCAAGCGGTTCCCCATCCACATGCTGAAGATCGACCGCTCTTTCATCCAGTCGATCCAGCGGGATCATGCGGATCTAGCCATTACTGAATCGATCAACCAGTTAGGCAAGAATCTCGGAAAACTGGTCATCGCCGAGGGAGTGGAGAACTGGGGGCAGTTCGAAATGCTCAGAACGCTCGGTTGCGACATGATCCAGGGTTTTCTGTTCAGCAAACCCTTGCCCGTGGACGAACTGACTGAACTGCTGGAACGCAGTGCGCAAAACCGCTTGAGCTGGACAAACCGGATCTGTTGGCGACAGTCCTATCCGGGTCTAGATGCGCAGCCAAGTGCGATGCGATAGAACCACCAAAGTTATCGGGAGACAATAACCACCGCTTGCATCGGCGGCAGCGGGTAACGATGCTACGCCCGGTAGCAGACAACCCGATTCCTGCCAGCGGATTTGGCGCGATAAAGTGCCGCATCGGCGCATATGAGCAAATCATCCTGGGCACACGCATGAGCAGGATAGAGTCCAACACCCATGGATACGGTCAGGGCTGGCAATTCACTCACCCCCACTCCAAACTCTCCTTGCGCAATCTCGTAGCAGAGACTCTCCGCCCGCCGCACCAAGTCATCCAGGCCCACCCCAGGTAGGATCAAGACAAACTCTTCCCCGCCAAAGCGGCAGGCAACGTCATCACCACGAATGCGCTGTTTCAGAAAAACACCCAGGCACTGAAGAACCCGATCACCGGTCTCGTGGCCATGCTGATCATTAATCCGTTTGAAGTGATCGATATCGAGAATCACCAGCCCCACGGTGGAGGCTTCGCGATCTGCACGCAGGATTTCGCGGTCGAGCGTCGCATTCATATAGCGTCGATTATACAGTCCGGTCAGGGAATCCTGCACCGCCTGTTGACGCAGGTTTTCCTGAAGCCGAAGATTCGCCAAGGCCAGGGAGATATGTTCACCGGCGGTGTAGATCAACTGGAGCCGGGCCTGAAAACCCAGGTCACTATTACGTTCCCGATCAAAGCACTGCAGTGACAGCCGCCCGAAACAGCTGTCATTCGCCAGCAACGGTATGCATACGGAATCACATTCCGGAGTGCCTTGCAGATGATGACAGCAGGGTAGATTCCCGCCACTGCGGTAGAGAACTGCCTCACCGGTCCGGATTGCCTGGCAATCGGTGGCTATCTCCTGCAACACCGGCTGGTGGGAGAGCCCCCCCCAGGTAATGGACAATTCCGGCTGAATCGTTTCATCGGCGTGTAACTGGAGAAATCCGTTGGCGTGGGGAAGCAAGCGTCCGAGAGAGTAACTGATGACATCCAGACTCTCTTCCAGCGACGCGCATCCTTGCAGCATTTCCCCCATCTTATTGAGTACACGCAACTCCCTATTGTTCTCTTCCAACAGCGTCAGACTCTGCCCCAGACGTTGATTCGATCGTTTCAGTTCGAGGGTCCGCTCCACCACCCGCTGTTCCAGTTGCTCATTCAGTTCGTGTAGATCCCGCTCCACCTTGCGGCGGGTCTCGACTTCCCGCTCAAGCAAGCCGTGGATACGTTTGATATCCCGGATGGTATTGTTTTTCGCCTGAAGAACCAGCAGCAGATCAATCACAGAATCATGGATGGCGAAATCCTTCAATGAGAGTCCCCAGCGGGTAATATCACTCATCTCCCGCACCACGGGGGCGCCAAGAAACAGCAGCAGTTCAGACTCATCATCGGCGCGGAGCAGCATCTGGCCGCGCAGTAGCTTTTCGGTATCAAGTATCCTGATGAAAAAAGTAGTAAACAACTGCTCCATGATCCGATCGAAATCGAATCCGATAGACGGTGTCACCAGTTCAAACAACTTTTCGAAATCACTGCCCAGCTTCAGCATACTGCAAAACTTCACCAGACTGGGGCCAGCGGAGCAGATCTTTCCCTGCCGATCAAATGCCAGGAAAAACGGAAATACGGAGGACAACGAGCGATAGGGTAGGGAAAACTCACGCCACTGTCTGTCAAGTTTGAGCATGGGCATCTACGTACCTGAATGCGCAATAATTATGTATCAATCGTCCTCATGTCTACTGTATTCAACCTGAAAACAATCATGATCAAGACCCTCTGTCTTGCCTTCGAGATAGGTGAGGGAAACCGCGGTTGCGAAACGCCTACCCAATCCACGAAACAATCCAATGATCATCGGTTGCATCCCATCCCGTTGCGAATAGTAATGCAACACAAAGCGTCCCTCCTGCGCGTCACTGATCGAGAACCCGGGCGCCTGAAGCTCCGGCATCATCTGTGCGACACGGGTATGCAGACTATTCAGGTTCTTTACAAAAGTGACAAAGTCTCCACCCGCCATCGCAAACAATTCCTGGTAGTTCTTGGCGACGTAATCAATCCAGTACTCTCCAAAGTTCTGCAACACTACATCGGATTCGCAGCCTTGCAGTTTACATAGCGATTCTATAAGGCTAAAGGTCAGCTCATCAGGGTATTGCCCCATGGTGAGAAACAGCTCATCCGCTCCCGTCAGGGCACAGATATCACCCCAGGTCTCCACTCCAAACCGCTCCACAACCATGTCACGAATCGCCTGATTGACTAAACCGTACATATGTTCACTCCCGTTGGGCAACACGCCGCCGTATCCGGATCCAATCCAGTTATTGAGAAATGGTGCACATGGATTCTCAATTCCAGGATAACCCCGGGGTGGAAGGGATCCACTCAGACCGAAGCATTAAAACGATCAATGAGTGTAAAAGTCTCCGGGGAGTGGGATGATTTTCTCCCCTGCGGCCTTTTCACAAACTGCCGACGATATTTAAGGATATGCTGTGAGAGTTCCCGGTCATCATCGTCGAGGTGGTTGATAAACCAGCTCCTGAGGGAGCGCAATACCCCAAGATCAAAATGCTCTCGCTCACAACGAACTTCTCGCAAGAAGTGCCGAAACACTTCAAGCAGCCGATAGTGCTCCATAAGATGCTCTTTTTCATTGGGATATCCCGTTTCCACCATCAACTCCTCTTCCTTGTGGAGGTGTTCCCAAAGCTCAAAAAAGAGATGCTCGGAAATTCGCGTCAGCGACGTCCGGTGGGTCAGGCGCCCATGGTGATCCCGACAAAGGCAAAACAGCCTGTCCAGCTTGGCGGCAATGGACTGATGGGCCTCATCCATTTCCACAACACCCAGGTTCCAGTTCTTGTTCCAATTCAGGCGACCTTTCATGATTGACACTCCAAAGGTTTTATGTCCAATCCGGAGCAAGATGCAGGCCAGTTAGCTATCATCCATTCAGCTAAAAAAAAACGCCGGGGCGTGGAATAAAAGGGCAACGGCAGATGTTTGCCATAGTGTGGTACAGATTAACTATTCGAAAGGAGAACCAAATGAAAATCCGTTACCTGTTATCCGTTATCGCGCTGCTGGCCAGCGCACCTGCATTGGCGTTTCACTGCCCGAAGGACATCAAACAGATCGACCAAGCCTTGATGCAGGAGCACGGCCTGACCGATGAACAAGTGTCACAAGTACGCCAGCTTCGGGATAAGGGTGAAAAACTGCACCGGTCTGGCCAGCACCAGCAGTCGGTCGATACCCTGGCCCAGGCCCTGGCCCTGCTCGGGAAGAAGTAGGTATGTCCGCCGACACGCGCATTGGAGATGTCTTGGATTCCCCTGCCGCCGTGGCTCGGCGCCTGCGGCAGCCTTGTACGGACCGCGTGGATCAACCGATGACGTGATTTGGCGGCAACCGCCGTCGACCCACAATATCAGCCACCAATAGCTGAATCCTGATCGGCCGCTGCCCCCACGGGTAACTGCTGCGCCAACCGTCGAATCTGTTGGCGCAGCCGTATCCGGTCAAGCGGATACTCCTGCTTATTCATGAGCGGGACCAGTCCGGACCAGATTGTTTCCATCCGCTGCCGCTCACTGTTTCGCCACGACGCCAGTCTATCGAGGATCTGATGGGCGTCACGCTCAATCGTGTGGGCGCGCAGGTCAAGATCTCGGGTGAAACGTAACCCCCGCTCCAGTTCCCGGGTTACGGAATCTACATGCCCCCGCCACAGATGATCTGCCACAAATAGCGCCAGCAGATTGGTGACTGTCATCCCCGCCAACACATAGCCCACCTGGGTAAAGAGGTCAACGTAGAGGCCGTCTGCCGCCCTATGCACCGAATAAAGTTGCTGCTCCAGCCGTTGATCAAACACCAGGTAGAGATAACCGGTTCCCAACAGGGTGATGACAATCTCCAGCAGCACCAGCGCGGCAATCAACCAGAACTGGATCCGGTAATCGACGTACTTGATACGGCGCTGTTCGTAGTTCTTTACTGTGCGCATGCGGCACATCCCTGGGCCGCACCCTGAGGAGCGGTCTCCGGTCGTGGAAATTGTCTGTTCTGCCAATTTTTCATAAATCGTGACACTCGAAACAGAGCCTGCCGGACTCCACAATCAGCTTTCCATGGGATTCGCTATAGCCGAGATGGCAGGAGACGCAGGCCAGCTTGCCCCGAGGCAACAATAACTCAACGGGCAACAGGTTTCCGGGACGATACCCCCCGAACCGCTCGGCCCGTTGATAGGAGACACCCACCGGGTGATTGACCGAACTGCCCATGTGACGGGCCACATTGCGGGTCAACCTGACACTCAGTCCGGGCAGTGATGCCTGCTCGGCATGGCACTCCATGCATTTGAGGGAATAGGCATCCAGCTCTACCCCGGAAGGTTGATCCGATGCGAAATGCCCCGAGTCGAGCAGCGATTCGGCGCCGTCCTTCATCCGATCGAAAAAGGCCTGAACATGACAGGAGAGACAAAAATTACGGCCGGTCTCGCGGCTTCGCAAGCGGTTGCGGGGTTCTTCATGGACCGCATGGCAACTGCTGCAGGTAAGGTCCCCTTTCCAATCGAGGGGAAATCCCGTCGGTAGCTCCCGGCTTACTGGAAAACCACTGGGATGACTGACCCGCATGGCCGACTCATGGCACTCCACACAGAGCTCTTCCTGGCTGCGGATCAATTGAGCGGCATTTCGTTTGTTCACCGCGACGCCGGCAAGATGACACCCCCCGCAATCGGCCTTTTCCGGATGCGGCAGCCCCCGCTCACCGGTACCGACATGCGCCACCAGAACCAAACCGGCCCCCACCAACAGCGAGACCAGAACCGCGACGACCCTACCTGGCTTCATCCCTGATTCGCCCAAGTTATGTTTTGTTTTTTAGTAATGCACATCGCCATGCAGCCTGTGCAGTTGCTCCCGGTACTGCCGCAGGACCTCGTCTGGCTCCATCGTACCGTCGGCCAGATGTCTATCCATTGCCATGAGTTGCCGACCCAACTCTTGGTAATGTTCGTTAAGCGCCGCCACCGACTCCGCTAACAGTCGTCCAGAGGTTTGCAATTGATCTTCCCGGCGTATCGGCACGGGCCGCTCCAAATTGCTATGTTCCAGTTCCTGTTCCAGATTACGGGTGAACCGGTAGAGTGGTCCGGCTATGCGAAAACTACTGTAGAGGGCGATCAACCAGGTTACAAAGGCGGAAACTGTCAACAGGAAGAGACCGGCGGCCAGCACCAGCGGCATCAGTCGTTCCTGACTGATCTGCAATCGGCTCAGCGACTGCAGATAGCCCTGCTGTTCGGTCTGTCCAACCGCCAGCACGACAGACACCATAACCAGCGCACCGAGAATGGTTAACAACGCGGCAATACGCAACACGATCTTCAGATGGAACAGCGAGCCAGACGTCACACAAACTCCCGGTCTAAGATCAATCCTGACAGGCTCATCCCTTTCTAAAAATTAGGAACGAGTCTCAAATTCAGGAATCCATGTTATGAAACTTCAGCGAATGTAGACTCCTCGGAGAGTGACTGACGCCCCTCCATGTGCCGGCTGTCAAACAGACCGTGTTTTTTTAGAAAATCGACAAACTCGCGGTCACTTTCGGTCACATGGGTTACTAGCCAGCCCTTTAGCGCCATCAGCACTTCCAGACTGATGCCATTGCCTCCGGACTTGATCTCCTTGATGTAATATTTGAGTTCGGCAAGCAACATACTGTGTTCGCGCACGTGACTAAGAAACCCGGGATAGTTAAGGAACTCCATCCACTCTTCCTCATCCCGAAAGTGAACCTTGGCCTGTTCCAGAAGACAATCGCAATAGTCCGCCATCCGCTCAGGGGGGAGTGACGCTCCCTCATCGGTATACTGCTGGAACAGACCGGCCAGCCCGTGGGCCAATTGCAGATGGGCATCGTCCATCCAACCGACGCCTATATTCCAGCTCTCGTTCCAATCAAATAGGTTTCGCATTATCCCCCCCCACTATATTTTGTAATAACCTTCGCAATTTGCGGGCCAAATCAATCAGGTATTATCCCTCTTCCAGCGCCGATAGAGATAAAAAACAGGGCCTTAAACGAGCCCGGGTTGTTCGGTGCATGATACGGGCGTTTCGCTGAAAATCCCGCCGGACAGACTCACTCTATCGAGCCGAGACCTATCAGCCGGCTGACCCCACCAAATCCGCCGATCCACAGGCTGCCGTCCGGGGCATTGGCCATGGAGAAGATATTGTTGGTGTAGAGACCGTCGTGCACGGTGAATACGCGGAATTTCTCCCCATCCCAGCGCGCCAGTCCGTTACTGGTTCCTACCCAGATACGGCCGTTCCGCTCATGGCCCAGCATGAAGATATGGTTTGAGGGGAGACCATCCTTCCAGGTATAAGTTTTCCACTCGGTCCCGTCGAAACGGGATAGACCGCCACCCCAGGTACCGGCCCATACCGCGCCCTGCCGATCCACCAGCAGGGATACGATGTAATTGGGATTGTAGGCGACATCCACATTGGTCAGCCCCATCTCCGCCTTCTGGCGTGCGTGATGGCTCGACTCCTTGGCCGGATCCCGGGTAAAGTCGATCTGGTCTTTTACCAATTCATAATCGGCCCCCAGCCCCTGTTCATGCTTCCAGTTGGTCCATTTACCCTCACTGAAACGGGCCAACCCACCTTCGGTGGCCATCCAGACTTCGCCATGCTTGCCCTTGGCCAGACCGTAAACCCAGTCGTTCGGCAGACCGCCCTGGGTACTCTCCACCGTGTAGGTATCCCAGCTGCCAACGTCCTTCAGCCGGCCACCGCGAACCCGGTTTGCCCCGGACCAGGTGGCAATCCAGATGTCGCCGTTGTCCAGGGTCAGCATGTCATAGATAAAGGCGTCCGCCAGGCCGTCCTGAATGTTGTAGTTCTCCCAGGTACCGGTCTGCTCATCGAGAATCGACAAACCGCCACCGTAGGTACCAACCAGCAACCGGTCGCCTAGTTTACTCAGGTGAAAAATGCCATTTGAAAGCAGGCCGGAGCGCACATCGTAGAGACGGTATTGATCGCTGCGGGTGTCATAACGGATTACCCCACCGGAAGTGCCGACCCAAACGATCGGACCATCCGCCAGCATCGCCTTGACATTTCGATTACCTACCCGGAAATGGGCGAATTGGACGCCGCTCGCCGCACGCTTGAACCCATTCCGCATCTTGCCGTCCGTGGGAGCGGTCGACGGCTGACCCGGTGCGACGGTATGGCCACCCGCGGTAGGCGTGCTGCTCTGACTGAAACTACTTGAACTTACCGCCGCCAGCACCAGGGCAATCAGCGCTTTTAGAATCATTGCCTTCATGGATCACTCTTTACTCTTGGAGGGTTGGATGCCAATGCGCACCACAGCGGCCCGGGTACCGGCCCAGATATCTCCTGACGGGCTCTCCACCAGGGCGTAAACATTGCTGTCCGGCAATCCTTCGGCCAATCCGATGGTCTGCCAGTTCTTGCCATCGTAGCGGGATACGCCGCCATTGGTGCCGAACCAGAATATACCCTTGCTGTCCTGCATGACGTTGTAGACAATGTCGCCGGCCAGCCCGTCATGTGTTGTCAAATTTTGCCATTTCTCGCCGTCAAACCGGCTCACACCTCCGCCCCAGGTCCCCGCCCACACCTGATCATCCCGGGCGACATGGATGGAGAATACATAACTCGGATTATACGTAGCCTGCCCCCCGCTCAACACGCCCAAGTCATGACGGGAGCGGGTACCCAGGCCGGTATTGCGACTGGGAGACAGGTGGCTTCCATTTCCGCCCCCCAGACCGTCGGCGTGGGACCAGGAGACCCACTGCTTACCGTCGAACCGGCTGACGCCCCCTTCGGTGCCAAACCAGACCCGGTCCCTGGAATCCACCGCCAACCCGTACACCCACTCGTTGATCAGCTCCTTGACATAGGTGGAGAACTGTCCGGTGAGTGGATTCACCCGATTGGCCCCGGCCCAGGTCCCTATCCAAAGTGTGCCGTCATCCTGTGAGGTAAAGGAGTAAACCCAGTAGTCGGCAAGCCCGTGCATGGGGAAAAAGGTCTGCCACTCGCCATCCCGGTAGCGGGAGGCACCGCCGCCATTGGTGCCGAACCATTTGTTGCCCTGCTTATCGATACCGATGGCGAAGACATATTCATTGGCCAGGCCATCCTTACGGGTCAGGGTCTGGCGGATCTGCAGCGTATCAAGGTCCACCTCGTGTACACCGACTGAAGTACCCACCCACAGCGCGTTGGTCCCGGGCTCTATTGCCAGTGCCCGCACATAGACCGAGTCACCGACATTGAACAGGTCGAGTACCGCCGGCTTGGCGACCGAGATCCCGACTTCCGCAGTAGCGGTAGCCGGCTTGGCGGCTTCCGGGGGTGGTGTATCGTCGCAGGCCGCCAGCAGCAGCGCTAAAAGAATCAGCAGTTTTTTCATTTTTCCCCAGCTGTTAATGGTTTAGCATTTTTTCTGAGCAGCGCTTTCGCCTCGGCATCACCGGCGGCAGCGGCCTTTTCCAGCCAGTTACGCGCTTCGGCCTGATTTGCCTGCTGCCCCATGGCGCCTTGTTCCAATACCTGGTAGATCTGCAGCATGGCGGGGACGTGGCCCTGGTCAGCGCTCTTCAGCAGCAGGGAAAATGCGGCAGTGTTGTCCACTTCCGCCCCTTCACCCGCCGCCAGCATCATCGCCAATCCCATCTGCGCCTCGGCGTCGCCCGTCTCTGCCGCCTTACGGTAGAGTGCCAATGCCTGCTGGTTCTCCTCGGCCTTATCCAGAATGTAAGCCAGCAACACCTGGGCGCGGACATGCCCCTGATCCGAGGCTCGCTCCAAATACTGGAGGGCGACAACCAGATCTTCGTTGCGAAAAGCCGCGAAGCCGGTTTCGTAATCGGATTGGCTGTCGGCCAGTATTGGAGTACTGAGACAGGCAAGTATCAATAAAAGTCGCTTCATGGTCGGTTACTCGGTATGAATTCCCTGACATTCAAAGCAATAAACGTGCCGATGAAATCATCCCTGCTCATCCTCCTCCAGCTTGCGGTAGAGGGTTGAGAGTCCGATACCGAGTTTTTTGGCTGCTTCCTGGCGGTCCCCACTCACTTCGTCGATCACCTGCTGGATCACATCCACCTCAAACTGCCGAACCCGCTCCTTGAGGGGGCCATCGGTGGAACTGATGGTGATGCCGAGGCGCTCATCCGCCGCCGCCTGATGCAGCGTCTTCGGCGGCAGGTCATTGACCTGAATCTCCGTATCCTCCGCCAATATCAGGGTGCGTGCGATCGTGTTCTGCAACTCCCTCAGATTACCCATCCAATCGTGGTGCAGCAGTATCCGCTCCGCCTCCACCGACAGAGTAAACGCCTGTTCCAGCTCCAGGCGCTCCGCCTCCCGGTTGAGAAAATAACGTATCAAGTCAGGCAGGTCTTCCTGGCGCTCACGCAGCGGCGGAAGGACCAGATTCAACACGTTCAGCCGATAGTAAAGATCTTCGCGAAAGGTCCCATCCTCAACCATCGACTCGATATTCCGATTGGTGGCCGCCAGGATGCGAACGTCCACCTTGCGGCTTATCTCGGTCCCGACCGCGCGGATCTCCTTTTCATCCAGGGCATGCAACAGTTTCACTTGCAGACCCAAGGGCAGCTCGGAGATTTCATCCAGAAACAGGGTGCCGCCATCGGCCTCAAGAAACAGCCCTTTTTTGGCCCGCTCGGCACCGGTAAAGGCACCCTTGGCGTGACCAAAGAACTCGCTCTCCATCAGATTATCTGGGATCGCTCCACAGTTGACCGAAACAAAACTGCGTTCCGACCGTCCACTCATCTCATGAATACGCCGGGCGATGAATGTCTTGCCGGTACCGCTCTCGCCAGTGATTAATACCGTCCCCGAGGTGCGCGCCACCTTTTCGATCATGCGCTCGATCTGCATCATGGATGACGCACTACTAACGAAACCACGCGGTGTCTGGCTCTTGATCATCTGCTTTAGCCGCAGGTTCTCCTCGCGCAAGCCCAACAGATCGCCGATCTGAACCAGCCGATGGATCACGTCCTCGTTACGCATCGGCTTCATCAGGTAGTCGTGGGCGCCAAGTTTCATGGCGGTAATCGCCGTATTGACTGAGGCGAAAGCGGTCAGCATCAAAAAAACCGTCTCAATACCCGATTTCCGCGCCTGTCGCAGTACCTCGATGCCATCAATATCGGGTAACCGAATGTCACAGACACAGACGTCAAACTGTTCGTTATTGAGCCGCTCAAGCGCAGAATGGCCATCACCCACATGGGAGACCTGATGCCCGGCCTTCTTGATTTGGGAAGCCAAAACCTGCCGGATCGCAGTCTCGTCATCAACAACCAGTACATTAAGATTTGCCATACCTACTCCACAGAGGAATCAATCGGCTCTACCGGCAGATAGAGATGGATGCAGGCGCCCTGGCCAGGACGGCTCTCCAGTGTGATAAAACCCTTATGTTTACTCACGATGGCACTGCACAGTGACAACCCCAGACCCGTCCCCTTGCCGGCTGGTTTGGTGGTATAGAAGGCATCCATGGCCCGCGACTGTGTCACTTCGTCCATGCCACAACCGTTGTCCATCACCTGTAGATGAAGCCGCCCCTCTTCGAGGGCCGTCTGTATCCGTATCACCGGTTCCTTGACCTCACCCATCTCACAGGCATCCACAGCATTGATCAGCAGATTCATGATCACCTGAATCAACTGGTCCGCCACGCCCACCAGGGCCGGCAACGCGCCATCAAGATCCAGTTGCAGGTCAACATTACGGAACCGATTGTCGTATCGCAACAGGTTGGCCGTACCCTTGATCAGGCTGTTGAAATCGAGCAGTTCCCGCTCGCCAGGACGAGGCGAGGCAAAATCCGCAATCTCTCGGGTGATACCGGCGAGCCGGTTGACCTGCTCCTCGATCAGTCCCAGATGCAATATCACATCCTTGCCTACCGGGCAGCTTTCCCCACTGCATGGTACTTCATGGTAGACCGACTGAATCGTCTGCAGGGAACCGAAGATCGCCGCGATTGGATTACCCACCTCATGGAGGATACCTGCCGCCAGTTGGCCGATGGCGGCCATCTTCTCCTGATGGAAATATTGCTGGCGAGTGGTCTCCAACTCGTGCTCGGCCTGCTTTCGTTCCCTGATGTCATGAAAAACAGCGATATAGCGTTTGCTACCCTGGAATGAGAGCGTACCTACCCAGAGATCGACCGGCAGCTCGCATCCCTTGGCACTCCATACACTGCTCTCGCGTACCCCGTGGGAGACCAGTGGTCCGATGATGCTCTGCACGCTGGCCGTCGGCGAGTCCTCCCTGCCGGGCGGAGTGAATAGCCGTATGGCGTCCATTGAGATCAATTGGTCCCTGGTGTAACCAAACATCTTTTCAGCCGACCGGTTGCTGTCGTGGATGAAGCCCTGCTCGTCGATAGTCAGTATGGCATCCTCGACCGTATCCATGACCGCGCGGATACGTGCCTCACTCTCTTTCAGGTGGTCCCGGGCAATCACCACTTCGGAGACATCGTGACTCACTTCGATGACCCCGACAATCTGATGTTCCGAGTCTCGCAATGGGGTTGAAACCACCTCGACGTAACGTGGCTCATTTTCGCTGTTGTAGTGGATGTGCATCAGCTTGACGGTATCTCCCTTATCCAGCACCTGTACAAAGGAGCATGGCTGGTCCTCACCCTCACACGGGGTACTACGCCGATGGCTGATCTGGTAACAGTGGACATACTCTTCCACCTTGTCTTCAGGGACCAGTGCCCTGGCGGCCCGGTTCATGTCCGTCACCCGCAAGTCGCGACCGATCACCATCACCGGATCGGCTATGCCATCGATGATCGACTGCAGAAAGGTTCGTGCATTCTCCAGTTCACGGGTTCGTTCCCGCACCCTGACTTCCAGTTGGTCCTTAACCTCCTGCACAATCGCCAAGTGTCTTTCGCGGTTGGCCTCTTCTACTTTCAGTGCCTTGTCGGTGCGATAGAAGAGCCCGAACAAAACCGCATAGGAGGCGCCAAGCAACAGCACAACGCCGAAGATCATGCGGATACTCTGCCGATCCAGTTCCGACAGTGCGCTGTTTACATCAGAATAAAGTTCAAAGGCACCAAGCACACGGCCAACACCGTTGTATATCGGCACATAACTTTCAAACAGATTGGCCTTGACTATCACCCGATCGGAGCTGTTGAAGGTGTCCCGATAGATCAGTTGTCCGACAGTTTTTCCCGCCAGCGCCATTTTCAATGAGGCATTGAGATGGGCATCTTCTCCGATCTCCCCACGCTCGGTAGAGTAAACGGTCTGCAACTGTCGATTGTAAACCTTGACCTTGACGATCGGCAGGCCCTGGATATGCTCAGTGATCGTCGCGTCGAACTCGTGTGCATAGGCAGGATACTGCCCCTCCTGCAGATCGGCTCCGTCTTGCAGAAGCCGCATCAATCCGTGATGGTCGAGTGAATTGGCGAATATACTGGCCAATATCTGATTGTGCTGCGCATGGTGTCGGAAAAGCGCGTCCTCCGAGAGATAGCGAAAGAAACCGATAAATAAAACGGTCAGCGCCAATGCGCCAAACAGACTGACCAGGGCAAAACGTTTGAGACGCGTGGACATGGATCAGCCTCTCTCGCCGCTACCGGACTGGTTCATCATCTGCCTGAGATCCATCAGGTTCTCCAGGCTGTCCCACTCCCGGGCACCGACGATTCGGGCACGCACAATACCGTCGGGGCCGATAAGAAAAGTCTGCGGATAGGCGTTCACGGAATAGCGCAACTCCACCAGTTTATCGTCGCCATCAAAGTAATTGGGGAATTTCACCCCGTATTTGCGTAGAAACTCTTCTGCCGCATACCGATCCTCCAGGGCCAGGCCTATCACCTTCAGACGGCTATCCGCCATGTGGGTAACCAACCGGTCCAGACTCGGCATTTCGGCACGACAGGGGCCGCACCAGGGCGCCCAGATATTCAACAGGACATAGTTACCTTTCAGCTGAGCCAGATTCAACTCACCGCCAAACAGTCCCTGGAGTTGGAGATCGCCAATCGGCTCTCCGACCTGATAAGCCGCTTCTTGCCGGCACCCGACCAGTACCGGCAGCAAAAGCAGACACAGCAGTAACAGTCGGCCGCTCCAGTGAATAGACATCATTTCAACCCTCATCATTAACCGTGTAACCAGGCGTTGTCCCTTTAGCGGATTCATTGTTGATAGCGGCACGTTGTTGCTCCCACTCCCATAACGCCGCCCGTGCCTTGGACAGGTAGGGGTCGTCCTGATGCGCTCTGTGTACATAGGTACGCATGGCGCCCATTGCCCCCTGCAGATCACCGTGCTGTTCAAACACCAATGCCAATCCGTAATACGCGTTGGGTAGGTCCGGTCGAAGTTCTGTTGCGTAACTGAAGGCCCGCTCCGCTTGGGCATACCGCTCCAATCCAAGCAGGGCGTAGCCCATATTGACATAGGCCTCCGGCAACCTGGGGGCGATGTGCACCACCCGGTTAAAGGCGATCAGCGCTCCCTCATAGGCCCGGGCATGGAGCAGGGAAACCCCTTCATCGAAGGCCTGATCAAGTTGTCTCTTCACCGCCAGTTTGGGTGGCTCATTCAGCCCGGCCTGATCGATCCCAACCGACTCCCCGGAGAGGGGCAACGGCTTGCGATAATCCGGCAGCCAGGAGATCAACGCACCCAGCCCTGCCACCATCAGCAGCGTAAGTAAAAGCGCCAGTGGCCTCCGGTCTCTGCGGGTGGCTCGACCAGTACTTTCAGACATCGCCCGCCCCCCGCGCCAGATCTGCAAGCTTGTTGTGGGATCCAGCTCCGCAAAGCCGGTGTTGAGCCATCAGGACCACGAACAACAGGCTGGCGATCAGTGCGCCCCCGCCGCCCGTCGCCATTAATAAACGTCCTAGCGGTGGCAGGTCGCCAACCGCGACCAGATTCTTGCGAGGGATATCCGAGACAATCAGGCCGGCCATCACCAGCAATATCCCGCCTCCGTAGAGGCCGGACTGCCAGGCGAGCAGGCGTTGCGCAACGCGCGTATTCCCGAGGATCCCCAGGTGGCGATAACAAACCCCCATGTAACTGAGGGTGATAGCGCCAATCACCCCGTGATAATGGGCAGGGACCCAGGCATTATTTTCCTCGATCAGCCACCCCAGGATAAAACCCAGTAACAGAAGCCATATCGGCAAACGGAGGAAAAACAGAAGTGCGGAACCGGCACCGGTGCTGGACCGAGCAAGGAGCAGGCCAAGCAGCGACGGCATCACCAACAATCCGTTCCACTCCATCTGCCAAGTAAAAAGACGCATGTCATACGGCGCGGGTAGGTATGGAAACAACGGGGAAATCAGGGCCGGAAACAGGATCAGCGGCACCTGGATCCGAAACAGGCGCGCCGGCCAACCGATTACTTGCGATCTACCCAACAACCACAGCCATGCCTGCATCACCAGGAGCAGATTGACCGTCTGCAACAGATGCCCAGCCCCCCAGAAAAGTCGTTGATAGCGGAGCAACGCCGTATCCGGCAGGGCAGACGAGGCGGCAATACCCAATTGCACATCGGCCAGCAGCAACACCAGGGCGGCGGCGCCGCAAAGCAGGCTTGCGCTATCGGCCCGACCGGCCAAAGCCTGTGGCAAATGGACCAGGGAGGGCAGTGATACAACACTCACCGCTAGCGCAAACAACCCGATCCCGGCCAGAAAAAAAACCTGATCGAGTACCGGCAGATAATCGCTCATGATCGGTGTTACCGCACCCACGAGGGGAGCCACCGCTATCAGTAGGACACCCGCCAAAGCTGCGGCGAAAGCAACACAGTTGATCCGGCGACTCGCCCACTGACGGTTTCGGCTCCAGAAAAAACCGCCCATCGACAGGAACCAGACCAGAAGCGAAAAATTCACATGCAGTACCAGGGCGCTATGAAAGCCCCGTTCGTTATCGCCGAAAAGCGTCACCATACCGCTCCTGGCAAGTACCAGCAGCAGGGCATAACAAACCGAGACCAGAAATGCCGTTACCGCGAGGGCGATCCAAGCTTGCGGAAGGCGATTGCAGTCAACACCTGGCCGTCTGGAGCGGACCATTAGACCATCCCCTTGTGTGGTGCCTGAGTGATAAAGGGGATACCGAAAAAGGTGAGAAAACCCAGTGCAAACACTCCCACCACCAGCAGTGCCGCGACGGTATGCCGAGGTTTCAGGGTTAGTCGCAGGTGGATGGCCAGGGCGAGAAAGATCCAGGTCATCAGTGACCAGCTCTCGAGCGGGGCCCAACTCCAGTAGCGGCCCCAGGCATCCCGGGCCCAGATGGCGCCGGCCAGCAGCATCAGGGTGTCAAAAATGAGACCCAGCATCAGAAACCGGTAGGCCAACTCCTCCAGACTGACATTGTCCGGCATGCGGGCGAACCGGTTATCCCCGGCCAGGGCGCGGCTCAGTATCACCCCGGAGAGCCCCAGGGCCACCAGCACACTGCCGAAAAAGATCTTTCCGAAGCCGATGTGGATATAAAGCCAAATAGTATGGTAGGTCGACGGCAGCAACCCCTCGCCCGGGTTGGTCATCATCATCCAGCCCATCATCAGGAACAGTACTGGCATTACCAGCGCCGCTGCCGGACGGATCTGACGAATCCACAGACTGGCCAGGGTGTAGATCAGGGCCAGGCTCCAGATGTTGCTGGAGAGGATCTCGTACATAGTGACAAAGGGACCGTGTCCCAGTCGCTCCCAGCGTAATGCCAGTGCCTGGGTATGCAACAGCAGACCGAGTATCAGCAATGCCAGAACACTCCGCTCCGGGCGACGCTTCATCACCTGGGCAAAGATCGCAATACAGCCGGCCCCGACATAGGCGACCAATGCAATCCAAAGTATCAACTGTTCCTGTTCCATATCATCCTCAGTGATTCGTGTCGCTCAACCAACTACGCTGACGGTATTTGCGCCCCATGTGCCAAGCCAGGGAGAGAACCGCCAGCAGCACCGCGGCTACCAGCCAGGGCTGAGTCCAGTCGTAGGCCACGTTGTATCCCATCCAGGTGCGCAGCCCCTGATAACTGAGCACGCCCACTTCGCCCAGGCGCACCTGATCTCCGGGTTGCATGTCAAAACGCTGCTCTCCCAAGCGCAAGATCAAGTGGTGTCGGGCTGGCGGTCGAAATACCGACGCCCGCTCTTCAGACAGAATCGTCTCATCGAACTCCAATTGAACCCAGACAGGCTCAGCCAGCCCGGGCAGGCTCCATGTGGTATGCTGCCTTAGCGCCTCACCCGGGAAGGGTGGTAGCCGTACATCACCCGTCACCGGGCTGCCCGACCCGTCCGGTCGCCACTGAAATACCGGGGCATACCCCTTGTTAAAGGTGGTATAAAAACGGTAGCCCCGCACGATCAGCGGACGGTCATCGCCGATCACCTGGACCCGTGACCCGCCCGTCTCGTCAAACAGCCGGACCTGATTCAGCGTGGTGGTACGGCGCGGACCCGGGGCATAGTTGATGGTGAACCGTTCATTGACGAAGCGGACCTGGTCCAGCACCCAGTCATGCCAGGGCCCGGCTTCATACTTCACCAGTTGCCCGTCGAACGCCGCCCCCTCGGAAACTTCGGCCCAGCCCTTGAGATAAGTCATGCGTCCGATGCCCAGCAGCACCATCAAGGCCAGCAGGGCCAAATGAAACAGCAGCAACGGTAGCTGCCGGCGGAACAACGGGTTGACCAGGATGGCGGCCAGCAAATTGAGCGCCAGCACCCCCAGAGGCGGCGCCACCCACCAAGTGAAACCTTCCACCAGACTCAGCGCGCGTATCACCACCCCCAACAGCAGCAGCAGCGCCATCAGGGTATACTTCAGCGAGCCGAGCCACTCAAGCAGGTGCCAGACCGCTGCCCCTCGACTTCCCACACGCTGTTGTTCAATGGTCGCCATCGCGGTCTCAGTTTGGGCTCTGGCAGGCCGCGTCGCGCATCCAGTTGCGCCCGGTATCTCCCGACTTGGAACCGCAGTCGTTCTCCCGCCACTGCCCGCTAGGGCGAAAGTTGACCACCTTTAAAAAGGCGTTCAGGTAGTAAGGGGCGTTGGTATAGCCATTATTCTTGCTGCAACCGCCGTTGGTACTGCCCCAGCCGCCGCTGCCTGTGCAGATCTCTTCTCCGCCGGCCGCCTTGCCCGCCTCTGGACCGACATCGTTGAGATTGACCAGCAATGCCTTGTTCTTCCAGCCGTGGGGCACTGCGACATGGCACCAGCTACACTTCATCGCGCCAATCTGTTTGCGGTGATAGGAGTGCAGGTCGCCGCGGCCCTTGTCGCTATCGGGGTTGTAGAACCCGGTGCGGCTGCCTCCGTCCGCCGGATAGGTATTGAAGTCATGACATTTGAAGCAGAGGTCATCGGACTGGCCCGAACCGGTGTTACTGTCCCAGTCCCCCTTGAGGATGAAGTTCTTACTGGAGCCATGGGGCCCCCAAGGGTTACTGCCGGTGGGCACCCGCGTGGCATTGGCGGTGGCCGAACCGTGACAGTCGGTACAGTACATGGTCTGGTTACCGATATTGTTGCGCCAGGGCAGCAGGAAAGCGTTGGCGTCCATATTGCGCTCCGTAGCGGTACGACCGGTGGTATCCATCACCGGGTGCCAGGAGCGGTGGTTGTCGGTGGCATAGCCACTGCCGGCGCCGGTATTGGCGGCGCTCCCCTCACCCTGGTGACTGAACGGTGCCTGGAACTCCTTGGCCTGATTGGTATATTGGATCATGCCGTTGGTCCCCGAGGGGGTCCCTCCGCCCGAATCCCCCAGGTCCGGCCGGGTACCGGCCGGATAGAGGTTGTCATCCTGGTAGCCATAGTCCGAGTGGCACTTGAGACAAATCTGGTATTCGCGGGTCAGGTGGGAGCTGGTTACGGCGGTGCTGGCCCCGCTGCCGCCATCCCCTTTTTTCACGGTGTAGCCGGACGGCTTATCCTGAAAACTGGTGGAGCTGTAAACCGGCTCCACCCCCCAGGCGCCACGCAGGGCACCTGATGCCAGGTTGGAGGGGGTGTCCGGATCATGGGTCGAATCGGCGGAGCTGCCGGAGCCGTTGAACAGACGGTTTTTCATCAGCCGGTGGGGATTATGACAGTCGGTGCACTCGGCATGGCGGTTGTTGGTAAGCTGATCTTTGCCGAGGTTATCCTGGGTTTCGATAAAATCCGCGTCTTTGATATTGTGCTGCTCCGAGCCCGCCGGCTGATCGTTGCTGCTGATGGGCATGTGGCGGGAGAGCTGGAAGTCGGTCTTGATATCCGGCACATCGGTCACCGTGGAGAGAATGCTCTCCGCCGCATTGCTGTGGCACTGGTAGCAGGTGCTTTCGATGGCGGGGCTTCCGCCCAGTCGCGGCGTGGTGGGCCCTCCGGCGGCGTCGGTACCTTCGCGTAGCAGGCGACGGGAACCTTGCACGGTGTGGGTATCATGACAGTTGAGGCAAGCAGCCTCCCACACCCGGGTGGTATCGGGAAATTCGCGCAGGGCCGCGGCACCGCTTTTGTAGGTTTCATCCGCTACCGATGGATTGGCGTGTGCCGAACCCGCCCAGGCCTGACCCAGCTTGTCATGACAGGCGAGACAGACGATATCGCCGGTCTCATTGAAGGCACCACCGCCGGGCGTGCTGCTTTGAAAGCGGTTAAGGCGCAGGAACTTGATATTCCTGGTAGGGTCGCTGTCCCGGATATGGGGGTCATGACAGCTGACGCACTCCACCTTGCCGTCTTCCAGTGGAACCTGGTGTTTGATACCCGGCGCCCGGGTGCCGATATGGGCGGCACTGGCAGGGTCGCGCAGCTCACCGTCTGCCAGAGCCAGGGTGCTGTCGTAGGTGAAGGAGATCGGGTGGTCGTTGGTCAGGTCCACGCCGAGCTTGCGGGTAAAACCGCTGGTCTCGCCCTGGCCGGTGGCCATGGTTCCGCCGGTACCGGTCCCATTCAGATCGATACTCACCCCGGACTGGCCGCTTGAGACATTCACCGATCCGATTGCCAGGGTCCCGTCATGGCAGGATAGGCACAACTTGGAACTGCCCCCCGGCTCGGCGGCGATGTCGGTGGCGTTGATCGAATTGGAAGTGTAGGGGGTGTAAGTGGCACCGGAGAGTTCGCGATTCCACAGCGGGGCAGTTTGCGAAACGGTCGAACCGTGAGGTGTGTGACAAAACACGCAGACCTGGGTCTCACTGACCGCCTTCACCGTACCGGGACCGGTCACCGAGAGGTTGTGTTTGGTACTGCGGATGTCCGACACCCGAGCCGCCTGGACGGTTGTAAGCAGCCCCAGCAACAGTAATCCGATGATAAACCTGTGCCCGTTCACGGCGTGCCCCCAAGGAACTGGAAGACCTGGACCCGACCGTTGAACATATCGGCCACATAGATCTGATCTTGATTGTCATGCCACACACCGGCCGGCAGGAAAAACTGCCCCGGCAGCTGTCCGCTACCGCCGATTGCCATCAGGAACTGCCCCTGGGGATCGAAAATCAGCAGGTGATCGAAGTAGGACTCCACCACATAAATGTAGCCGTTCAGATCGACCGTAATCCCCTTGGGGCGTGAGAAGTTGCCGATGTACAGACCGCGTTCACCGATTAGCCCCTGCAGCCCACCCTGGCGATCGAAAATCTGGATACGCGAGTTGAGTGTGTCGGTAACATAGAGCCGGTCTTCATGCCAGGCGATGTAGGTGGGTGCATTGAGCTCTCCGGGACCATCTCCGGGCGCGCCGATGCGACGCAGCAGCGTGCCGGCGGAATCGAAAACCTTGATGGAGCCGTCCCGGGTGTCGGCGATGAACAGTTCACCGCTCAGCGCATCACGGGCTATACCGGTCGGTCGCGTCAGCAGGCCTTCGCCCAGCGTTCCGCGCGGCCGGCCGCTTCGATCCAACCGCGCTACCAGCCCCAGCTCCGCATCGGTGACCAGATAGTCCCCGTTGTCAGTTTCGGCAATCCCGATCGGAGCGATAAAGCGTCGCTGTTCGGTGGCCATCTCCCATATCATCAGCTGCGCCTGCCGCGGGTCGAACACATAGACCGCCTGACGGCTCACGTCGGTGACCAGTATTCGCCCGGTCGAATCCACCAGTCCGCTCTGTGGGCGCTGCAATATCCGGGGGACCCGCTCCTCCTGACCCAGCCCGACCAGGATGGCGAACAGCCCCCGACTGCCATCAGCCGGGCGATCGGCGACAAAATTTTCCTCCCCGCTCAATTGTCCGGAGAAAATATAACGCGGCACCTCCGGGGCGGTGGGCCAGACCGGCCATTGCTCCCGGACCACCCCCGCGAACGGATCGTAATGATGCGGCGCATTCACGCCGGCGCAGCCCGCCAGCAAGACCAATCCGAGCCACAACCCGTGGCGTACCCGCTGTTTTACCATCGCCCCGGCCCTCCGGTCTGATGGCCACCCATGATGCGGGTCTGCAGCCCCTTGCGCCCCGAATGACAGATATCACAGTTTTCAACCGACCAGGCGACCTGCCCGTTGTGACACATGCCGCAGAACTTGCCATCGATAATATCGGCCATGGTGATGTCGTTGGCTCCCGCCCGCATCTCGAAACCCAGTTCTTTGTGACAGACCTTGCAGCGGAAACGGATGCGATGAAACCAGTGTGGGTAGATCACCGGCCGCATCCCCTCTTTTTCCGCGCGGTGATTGAGGATGACATCGCCATACTCGGCAAAAACCGGCAACGTGAACAACCCAAGCAGCAGTATGACAAGTGCGGCAGGGCCGATTCGTTTGTGTATGGCGTGACGTTCAATCATTGCCGCTGATTTACCTTATTTTCCAATGTGTCCGGTTGCACACTGTGACAGCGGTTGCAGAGGACCAGTGGGAAGGCCACCGCGCCGTGGCAGCGGCCACAATACTCGCCAGAGAGGATGGCGAGCATACTGAGCGGGGTCTCGCCCGCCTTCATCTTGAAGATCTTTTCGTGGCAATTGCTGCAGTCGAGCCACTCGGTATGGGGTTTGTGGGGAAAACGCACATAAGCGGTACTGCCGGTGTGTTTCATGATGATATCCAGATCCAGCACCTCGATCTTGGTCTCTGGGAGGATGTTGGTCCGCGGCTCGATGTACCCCATCTCCAGCGCCTGCACCCAACGCACCTTATTGCCAACATCACCCGCATCATCCCGCGGCAACTGGGAGAGGGCATCGCCCGGATTCTGCATCACTTCAAGGGCCGGATTATCCGGATCATGCAGTCCGTCCTCGGCCAACGGGGTCCACTCCGCTAACAGCGGGCCGGCCAACCACAGCGCTGTCATAAACAGCGCCAGTGAAAACCATCGTGCCTTTCCGTGCTGTCCCATTTTGCCCCCTTATCCCGGGATATAGACGCCGGCCCCGCGAATCGCACGTACCAGCTCTTTTGTCGATAACTCAAGCAACTCTACTGCCTGTTTATAATCGCCACCCGCCGCCTTCCGCTCGGCCTGGGCACGAAACTCCGCCGCCTTGGCCAGGAAGCCGTCCACCATTTTCCGGGTGTTGGTGGATTTCATCTTCTCTTCCAGCAACACCGATACCAGCATCTTATGGGTATCGTTGCGGTCCAGTTCGTAGGTGTACTCATCTTTCTTGCTTGCAAAATTAAGCGACCGAACCAGGGTATCCCCCCGCCGCAGCCCTTCGATAGCCACCTTGGATTGGTAGTAGACATCGTCCAGCTGTTTGCGTGCAGCATCCAGATTTCCTTCGGAGGCCAGCTGCTGGGCCTGCTTCAAGCCCTGCTCCACACGGGTTATCGTCTCGCTGCTTTCGTTGCCTGCCGCTTTTTCAGCGGCGATCCGTTTCAGCGCCTTCAGCAGCACATCCACACTGGCCGCCTTTGCATCAAAATCGTTACGCTGTTTCTGTGCGATCTCCTTGGCGGCCCCCACCTCGCGGATGGCACCAAACATTAGAGCCGTAGCCTCACCCAACTGTCGATTTGCCGCTTCATAATCGCCCTGGCCTAACAGTTTTTCCGCCTCAACCAACTTCTGGTCCGCCTGTTTCTGGTAATCCTGCGCCTTGCTATTGTCGCTGGCTGCGACACGCCGGGCACCGGAGGAGGTCCGCACCAGGCGTTGCAGATTCTCCAGACGACTACTGACCGACTCTTCGCTGACCGTCGGTTGCGGCGGTTTCTTGGTTTCCTGCGCCAACACTGGCGGCAGGATTAGGAGCGATGCCAATACGCCCGCCATAAGACTTTTCCTCTTCATATTTCACTCCCGTAAAACCCTATTTGGAAAGATAGACGCCAACCACCGCCAACGCCTTGATCAATATGTCCGTCGCGCCGGACTGGGCAGTAATTGCCGCTTTAAACTCTCCGGTCTGTGCCTGCTTTTCAGCTTCACTGTTTAATTCCAACGCCTGACGCCGTAACGCCTGAACCCGACCCATTCGCGCATCACCAAAGACCTGTTCATCCAGTTTCATGTGCAACAATAACTGGTAGGTCTGAAAGCGCCTGGCTTCGTATCGATACTCGTCATCCGGACCCTTAAACTCAAGTCGGTAGTTGACCGTCTCCTTGTCTCGCAAGCGGGTCAGCTCAGTCGCCAGTTCCTGATAGATCTCGCCCAACTGATCGATCGCCCTGGCGATCCCATCAGTTCCGGCCGTCTTGTCAGCCGCTGCCAGTCTTGCGTGTAGCTGCGCCATATCCAGCTTGACCTGTGCGGTTCCCTGTTGCTCTATCCACTGCTCCAGGGACGAAAGCAGTGACCGAACCTCACCCCGCCGCTGCTGGTATTTTCTCCGCTGCCGCTCAGCCCGGTCTTCGCTGGTGCGCGTACGGAATGTCCTGGCCAGTTGCCGAATCATCTCATCCAACTGCACCTTGGCCTGCTCCGACCGGCCCTGCTCGATCAAAATCCTGGCTTCTGCCAGGGAAGCCCGATAGGGATCATTCTTCGGATCGAGTTGCAAACGCTGGTGCAGCCGCTCCACCAGGTGTAGCTTCTGCTCCAGGGTTGAGGCGTTGGCGGGGCCAGCACTGCCGATACTCAATACCGACAGCAGCAGCGACAGCAACGGGCCTCTTATTTTTTCATGGGTTTGTTCTTGGAATGGCATTTTCTGCACTCCGCTACCGGAAAGGCCACCTTGCCATGGCAGACACCGCACTGCTCGCCCATCAGGATGGATGCCATACTGATGTTGTTCGCCCCCTTCTTGGGAATGAAAATGGCTGGGTGGCAGTTTGAGCAGTCCAGCCATTCGGTATGCGGCTTGTGTGGATAGACCACATCGGGCATTGAGCCCTTCACCTCGCGTACGATATTCAGATCCAGCACAACTGGCTGTTTGTCCGGGTCAAGCCGGTCATAGCGTGGCCCGATCTTGTCGCTCTCAAGAGATTTAACCCAATCCACACGGTTGCCGGAATTGGCTTTGTTGAGGCTAGAAAAGGCCTCCTTGGGGTGCTGCAAAACTTCGGTACCATCATTTTCCGGATCATGAATACCATCTTTTGCCGGTGGCAGATTACGCTGGTCGGCAGGTCGCAACAGCCGGTTGAAGGAATTTACCCGGCGCGATTTGGGACTGGCCTTAGCGAGTACTACCGGCTTAGGCACCGGTCTGGCCGCCGGTTTTTCAACCACCACGCTACGTGCACTGTCCACAGGACTCTTCTCGGCGACGGCCTTACCTCTATCCGGTACGGGTTTGCCGGGTACTTTCTCTGCTACCTCGGACTTGACGGGAGGTACCGATATTGCGGATTTGCTGCTGACAATACTTTCACCTACCAGCCCCATCATGTGGTGCACCGCCAGCTTGATATCCTCTGCCGAGAGTGCAGGGTTGCCTCCTTTCGGAGGCATCGATTTGAATCCTTCATTGGCATGCTTGACCAGGGTCGCCTCTCCCTGCTGCAAGCGCGGCATCCAGTCGTGTATGTCACCCAGTTTCGGCGCATTCAGCACACCCGCGACATGGCACGCGGAACAGACCGTGTCGACAATCTGTTTCCCTTTATCTTCGACAGCCGAAGCCCTGAATCCAACCAGGCTAAGCAGGACAACCCCTAGTACAGGTCTCATGTTTGCAGTCATCGCCATTACTCCTTAGCCTTCGGTTTTTCCGGGGCCAGCAATTTCTGCAGGGTGCTCTGATGGACTTGCGTGGAGGTGTTCGGCTTACCGGAGTGACACAGATTGCAGTTCTCCACCGACCAGGCGACGTCGCCATTGTGGCAGGCGCCACAAAACTCGCCATCGATGATCTTCAACATGGTGATGTCATTACCGCCTGCCTTGAACTGGAACCCCAAGTCGGCGTGGCACACCTTGCAACGAAAACGGATGCGATGAAACCAGTGCGGAAAGATCGCAGGTCGCATACCCGCCTTGTCGGAATAGTTGTTGATTACAACGTCACCATACTCCGCCAGCGCCGGTCCGGTCCCCAGCAGGAGAATCACAAGCATAACTGCCAAGCCTGGAATTACCCCCGCACAACACCTCTTTCTGCTACTGATCATCGATTGCTCCTGTTTACAAAAAACCGTCCGCTAAGGCTCAGAAGGAACGGCTGGTACTAAGAAAAATACTTTTGTTTTGTTCACCATCGGCACTCTGGTCAACATTCGTGGTAAGTCGCACACCGAGCCGGCCGACGCTGTAATTGAACTCGTTGCGCCAATGCAATCTGTTATCGTCCTCGAAGAAGCTGAACAACTGTTCACTCTCGGAGCGCAGTTCCAGATCGGATTGAAAACGCAAATTTCGAAAACCCAGAAAACGCCGATGAAAATAGTTGGCATTGACGCTGGCAAAACTGTTCTGACTGACCTCGTTGTCACTGGTGACGGATGAGGTGCCGAGATTGAAATCAGCGCTCCACCCGGCGTAGCGGGTCAGCGACTGGCTGTGTCCTCCGCCCAGATTCAACAGCTGAATATGGGTATCGTTTTTACCCAGTATCAGGTTATCCACCACCGACAGCCGCAAGTTGGAGCTGCCACCCGCCCCGGCCCGGTTCAGGCCTGCCGAAGCACTATGCTGCACGGTCATCAGGCTACCATCGGGTGAGCGGAACTCACCGGTGGCACCCTGGCTGGCATTCACTGAGAGCGTCCAGTCGGCAATTCCGAGCGGCAATGAGCGGCTTATCTGGTGGGACAGTGCGGCGCTCACCGACTGGCTTCCCTCCCCCTCATCCTCGAATTCGTTGCGCACCCCACCACTGGCCAGCCAGTTGTAGGAGAACCCCAGTAGCGGACGAGCCTTAGGTGTGTAGTTCAGCAACGCCGACTGGAAGCTGGAGAAGCCGTTTTCGCTGTTGCGTAACGTGACCCCCGCATCCGCATTCAGCCTGAAGGCCTCGCTGAAACGATACTCGATGCCACCGCTGACGCCCGCTTCCTGGGTGTCGCTGACAGCCGATGCCGACTCATCCTGGCGACTCCGGACATTGGCCCGTGCGCGTACCGTCAGGGGCCGCTTCAGATCGCGCCACAGCAGATTGCTGTTGGCCTGGAACTCGCTGTTGGTGATCCCTGCGGAGGTAGCAGTCTGCTGCTCGCTCAAGCTGAAGCTGGCGTTGCTGTCGATCGATAAATGCTCCTTCGGATGGTAGCGGTGGGTACCGCTCAGCAACAGGTTGGTCTGCTGGGTGTCGGGATTTTCCTGCTGGAAATCCAGCAGCAGCATGTTTGCCGTTATATCGTGCTTTTTGCCACGGAGAATCATGTCCGCCTGCAATTGGTCGCGGGTACTGTTCAATCCATCGGATAACGCCTCCTGGCTGTTGCGTTCGACGCGCACGGTGTAGCGCTGATTGCCGGTCAAGGGACGATATGTCTGAAATAGCCCCATACGGGTATTGCGGTTGTCGCTCGAGTTGCTGTTCAGTCCGTTGGTGTCGATCCGACTGTCCGACACATCGGCGTAAGCCTGCAGCGGGAAGCGGCTGCGCGGAAACAGGTTCAGCTGCCCGCTGCCGGAAAAGAGATTGCTGGACTGTTCGGTTTCCTCGCTTTCGCTGCTGGCGCGTGATAGCGCCAGGCGCCCGTTCCAGGTGGCCAACCAGGGACGCCAGATATAGCTGTTGGCACTGATCTCCGCGGTATTGGTCATTTGACTGCTGTTGTTTCCGTCTGCGGGCTGGTCCAACCGGTAAGTACTACGCAAAAGCCCGGAGTAGTTGATCGGCGGCAAACTCGATTCGGCGGCTTCGAGCACCATTGAAAGACCGAAGCAGACAACCAGTGCCGCACAGGAAGCCGTCTTGTGAGCCACCGAAACGTACCGGCCCCCAGTCAGTTCACTGACTTCGGACCTTGACCGGGGTCGACCTTGGCCAGTTTCTGTCCCTGTTCCAGTTGCTGCTCCAATTCACGATATTGCGGATCCAGAATCTCTATCCGGGCGCGCTCCCGCAAAGCCATGAGTTGCGCCTCCCGAGCGGACTCCCGCGCCTGGCGAACCCACAATTCGGTGGCCCGCTCGCGCACTTGCTCGAGCGGATTGATGCGGGGTGGCTCGCGCTCGATCAAGCGGAACAACGCGTAACCTTCAAGCAGCTGCACCACCGGCGTGGTCTCCCCGGGCTGGAGTGCGTCGATGGCCTGCTGCGCCGTCGCACCCAACATGCCTTGATGTAGGTAACCCATATCGCCCCCCGACTCCGCCGACGGGTCCTGGGAAAAATCCCGCGCCAACTGGTTGAAATCTCCGCCTTCATCCAGACGCAGTTTCAGCGATTCTGCCAGTTGGCGGGTGTTCTGCCACACCTCCTGACCGGATGACGGATCGACCTTGAGCAGGATTGATCGCACATGATCCCGCCCCGGCGAAGTGAACTTGTCGGGATTGCTCCGGTAGTACTCAAGCAGCTGCTGCGCATTCGGCGCGTCCACCGCTTCCTTCCAGCGCTTGTCGAGTTGGTTCAGGATGTTCTTGCGTCGCAAGCGCAACTGCAGGTCGTCGATGACGACCTGCTTGTTCTCCTCCCAGCGGGGGTCCTGGCTGAATCGCTTTACCAACCGATCCAGTTCCTGCCCGACCCACTCGGCATCCGCGGCGATACCCAGGCGCTCCGCCTCCTGTAGCATCAGCATGGTGTCGATCAGTTCCTGCCCCACCTGCCAGCGAAACAGCCTGACTTCGTCCTCGGGAGGGGTCCCGTGATAGAAACGGTTGCGCCCAGCATTCCGGAGACCCTGGGCGTAAGTTTCCATGCTAAGGGGCTGGCCGTTGACCCGGGCAAACAACTGCCCGGATTCATCGGCAGGAAGCGCCGGCGCTGTCACCCACAACAGGGTCCAGGAGACGATGAGGCCGGCTATCCTGAATCTTGTATTCCACATGGCGTTGTTCCTCGAAACCGTATCCACACCCTTTGGTAAAAGACCATGATTCCTTTATGGTTTTGAAATCTCTAAACGTAAGTCGGGGCGCCGGGACAACGTCCCTGGCACCCCGTAAACACAGCGAAGGTACGGCTTTCTATTTGATATGACAGGAGAGGCAAACGTCGCTGTTGTTGTTGGCGATACGCAGGAAGCTCACCGGTCGTTTGGTATCTTCATGCGGATCGTGACAGCTGGCGCACTCTACCGAAGGCCCGTTGGTACCGCTGAAGTCACGGGTGTAGAGGACCATGTCGGTCTTCTCCCGCACATTCGCCGTGCCGGTAGTGGTGGCGTTGGAGACATCTACCCACCACTGGTCCTGGGTATTGATGGACGCGTATTGGGCTACCTTGAAGTCCGGGTCACCGCTGCTAGCTGAAGCGGGATCGCAGTCCGCGGTGGTACCGGTACAGGCACCGCCCGCATAGGCGATACTGATCGGATGGTCGTTACGCAGATCGGCGCCGATCTTGGGGATCGGGTCACCCACCATGGTACCAATGGCGGCGGCATCGATTTCGCTGCCGGCGGCGTTGTAGTTGCCGCTGCCCGGACCGTTGAGCACCACATCCATCGCCTGACTGCCGTCATGACAGGAGAGACAGGCCAGCGAGACCGAACCGACAGTCACCTCCGAGCCATCCAGGCTGGCGGTACCCAACGAGGAGTAGCGGGTGTAAGTGGTGCTGGGCAAGGTTTTGTTCCACAGCGGCGCCGTGACACCGGTGTTGGATCCATGGGGCGTATGGCAGAAGACGCAAACCTCGGTGGTCGCAGTCGAGGTACCCTGACCGGCACCGCCACCGCCAAGATCATGCTGGCTACCCTTGATCCCGGCCCAGGCGCTGCCAAAGGCGAGCAGTGTGCCCGCGATTAGGACGATATACTTGTTCATGTAGGAATTCCCTGTTTTCATTGTCGCACCCTCACTATGTTTAGAGTGGCTATTCACCTATGCTCAACAAGTGAATTGCAATACCGGTGCCAGATTTATAATCTATTATTTATTAATAACTTACAGACAGCCCGCACCGCACCGCCCGCTTTTTCTCTCGAATCTTCCCGAATCCGGGAGGGCATATTTTGGAATTTTCCCAATTGCGGGAGGCAATGGGCGGGATTTACCGAATCCAAGTAAATTCAGCGACCCAATCAGCCGGACTCACCCGACCGAGATTTAACTCCGCCGGGAGATAGCGGGGAGTTACCGCGTTACGACGGTTAATGAAGGGGGTTCGGTATGTTATTTGCTTGTTTGTGGATTTAGTCGAACGAGTGGATGTATCGCCTGATCGATATACTGGATGAGGCTCTCGATCTGGGAATCGCTCAATACGGAGCGCCAGGCGGGCATTGAGGTCCCCTCAAGTCCATGCAGAATAACCTGACGCAACCGCTCCGGGGTCATGGTGGCCATAAATCGATCATCCGTCAGGTCCCGGGCATGGGGCTCGAGAAAGGTTCCGATCCAGTTGCGACCGGACCCGTCCGCGCCGTGGCAGAAAGCGCAATTGGCCAGGAAGAGTTCTCCACCCTTGCGGACAGGTTCAGACAACTGATCCAGAGAGCGGGCAATATCATGCCTGGCGAAGGGAGAAGCGCCAGTGAGCGCATCCGGGGGTAACAGAAAATCCCCGGTGGCGAACGAGGTACGGGGATAGGAGACGGCATCAGGTGCCCAGGGCGCCCCTTCGTCGCTGACCCGCGCCCGATCGTGACAACTGATGCAGCTGCCGAGAAAAAGTCGTTTTCCCTGCCGCTGCCCGGGAGTCAGCTGTTCCCAGGGTCGGTCCAGCGGGATCCGACCGCTGGCGAAGGGGAACGCAGGCTGGTATCGCTGGTGATTCACCCAGCCGTTTTCACGGGAATGGTAGCGGGTGTTGGGCAGGCGCTGGAGGATAAATTCCTCGCGAATGAAGTCGGCGACCAACTCTATCTCCGTTTCATTGAGCAGGCGCGAGAAAGGTTTCATCGCCGTGCCCGGCCGCCCTTCGCGGATCACGTGCAGCATCTGATCCCGGCTCAGATCATCCGGTGCAAGGGCAGTAAAATCCCGTGGCGGCGGTTGCAGATAGGTGGCGGCCAGGGTGTTGGCATCACCCGAGTAACCGTGGCAGAAGTAACAGCGAAAGTTATAAATCTCTCTCCCTGCCTGGTGGGTAGATGAATATTTCCCGGTTGCCGCGGCTATACCGGCGACGAGCGCCAACAGCAGGCCTGACAGGATAAGAATTGTGGTATTGGACTGACGCAGACCCGGGATCATGGGGATTGGATATCTCGCAAACTATTGATAATCAGATGGACAGCAATATGCCAAAACGCAGACACATCATAAACCACAGCCTAACCCTCCTGGCAATGCTGCTGGTTGCCGGCTGCCAGACGTTGCCGGAGAAGGCGCCGGAAAAACAGCCGCCCATGGCCTTCCCAAGTCCACCAGAACCGGCACGGTTCTACCATGAACGTACGCTGTTGAGTACCAGCGCCGTCAAGCAGGCGGATGAAGAGGACAAGTTACGCGCCTTCCTGACCGGTGAAGACAGCGATCAAGGAGAAGGTTTTGCCAAGCCCTTCGACGTGGCGGTCCATCAGGGCCGGGTATTCATTACCGACACCGTAACGCGTCACGTGATTGTGATGGACTTTGTGACGGGTAAAACCTTCAATATTGGCACCGCGGGTGACGAGGGTGATCTCACCAAACCACTGGGTATTGCCGTCGATCGCTCCGGTACCGTCTACGTCGCGGACAACGGAGCAAAAACCGTTAAAGTCTATGACCGTGATGGCAACTACCAGCGCAGTATCGGCAATCGGGAGCTGCTACAGCGTCCCGCAGGAGTCGACGTCGACCCGGAAGGGAGTCACCTGTTCGTCGTGGATGTCGGGGGGGTGCAGAGCCAGCAACACGTCATTCAGGTGTTCGATGGCCACAGTGGTGACCTGATCCGAACTATCGGCCGGCGCGGAACGGGCGAGGGGGAGTTCAATCTGCCCCGGGACGTCAAACTGGGTCCGGATGGCTTGCTCTACGTCACCGACGGCGGCAACTTCCGGATACAGGTGTTGACCCAGGAAGGAGAATTTGTGCGCGCCTGGGGTAAACCCGGAGCACGTCTCGGCCAGTTCTCCCGCCCCAAGGGCATCAGCATCGACAAGCAGGGTAACGTTTATGCGGTGGATGCCGCATTCGGCAACTTCCAGATATTCAATCCACAAGGCCAACTGCTACTGTTCGTCGGTGCGCGCTCCACCACGCCGGGACCGGCAAAATACATGCTGCCCGCCGGCATTGATGTCGACGAGGATGGCCGGGTCTATCTGGTGGGGCAGTTCTTCCGCAAGGTGGATATCTACCGACCGGCTACGCTTCCGCCAGAAAAGGGATATCTGGGGAAATCAGCTGAATGAGGCATGGTGAATACCTTTCCAGGGCCGCCGGGTCGCCACGCGCGACAACGCCCATCATTCATCCGAACGCCGCGAGATATAAGCAGCAATGGCCCGCATCTTGCTGTGATCGCTTGCACTCTGACTCCATTGACCAACCAAAATTCCGACTGGACCCGACCAAGATGAATCCTATCCTGACCTGCTTCACCACCCTGATCATCGCGGCCGGCTGTGCTGACGCACTGGCACAAACGCCACGACCGGCCAATACCTATTTCTCCGTTGCGGTAACGGAGAACTCCCATAACCACTACGGGGAAAACCTGATGTATCTGGCCTTCTCGGACACTCCGCAGGTTGCGACAGACAATTCCCGAATTGTGCACTCGGTACGCACGGTAGCCCAGCCGATACAACTCGATGGCAAACTCGATGAATGGCCGGCACAGCGCTTCACCCGTATCCGGGGCCGCGTGATGAACAACTACCCCCTCGGGCTGTACTACGATGCCGCGCCGACAGAGATCCGCATCGCCTCCGCATTTGATGATGAGTACATCTATTTTGCCTTGAGCTATGAAGACGCCAATCGGGACGCCTCCATCCGCCGTAACCAGTGGCAGTATCACGAAGGCGTCTGGCGGCCGATGCCCCATGCCAAGCCGACACCCGGCACAGCCGCATCGGCCAGCGTCAATCGTGATGCGCCACTGGCCGGTAATGAGGATGAAGATCGGCTGCTGATGATGTTCCCTATCCAGGACAAGCAGAAAAATTTTGTCGATGGCGGCCTGGGATGCGCTGGTTATTGCCATACCAATTTGCGCCTGACGCCGACTACCGACGATGATCTGACAGGAGCAGGGGTAGCAGCGATGCACACTGTGCTCCCGGGTGACCTGGCCGATCTCTGGCACTGGACCGCCACCCGAAGCCGGCCGATGAATACCCTCAAGGATGGCCATCTGAATTTTGGTACCGTTAGCGATAACGGACGCGAGGCCGATTCCGGAGCTTACCCGTTCGAGAACAATGCGCTCCTGGAGCCACTGCGTCCCCGATACGTCTCCCGCAGTGACTACCAGGCCGGTCGCTATCAGCAGCCCGGGTTCGAAACCCGTCAACTGGTAACAGGGGATCTGCTGGAGATCACCCCTGATATGCAATTCGCCGAAGGGGTTTCGCTGCCCTTCTACATCCCCGTGGCACCCAGCGGCGGCATTGCCGACGTCCAAGTCGTCGCCCTGTTTGATGAAACCAGCTTAAGCTGGCAGTTGGAAATCCGCCGCAAGCGCGTGACAGGCGACCCGCATGACCGGCAGTTTGTCGCTGGAGAGGATCTCCCTGCCCCGACAGACCGGCCGGTGGCCGCCGGAGACCCGGGCAAGGGAGAAAAACTGTTTCACGAGAAGGCCTGCGCCGCTTGCCACGGAGAACAAGGTGAAGGCTTGCGTCACACGGAACATACCCACTCGGAAGGTCAATCAGCCGAGGAGGGATGGCATGCCCCAAGAAATCAGCGGGTATCGGCGCCGGCGATCCGCAAGACCGTTTCGCCGTTGCGACCACGCCGCCTCCGGTACCTGGCCCACTCGCTGAAGCAGCATAACGGCCAGCCACCCGAGGCGCTGATGCCCTTCGTCAACCTGACCCCTCAAGAGATCGAGGATATCGCCAGCTGGCTGCAACTGCAGTACACGCCCGATCGACAGTAATCGGTAACGACGGCGGGTATCCGCCGCCGTTGTCATTTGTCATCAATGGGAGGGGTGCGAGTGCGCTTCCCCAGCGACGTGCGAATGTTCTGTCTCTACGCTTGTGGCTTCCGCTTCAACCTTGGGCCAGATAAAGGCCTTGAATATATACTCCGATACATGGGCAATCTCCTGGTAGGTCAACACCTTGTCCCATGCCGGCATCTCGCTGCCGTGACTACCGTTGGCAATCTTTTTGAATAAGCGCTCGCGATTGAGCTTGTGGCGTGCGGCTGGATGGCGGTAATCACGAGGACGCGGCAGGATAAAATAGGCTCTGGGCCCATTGCCGTCGCCGTTGACTCCATGACAGGCCGCGCAACTGGATTCGTAAAAGAGTTTACCCCAGGCCGCCTCCCCCACCAGGCCGTACGGCATGGGCCGGGCCATGAAGGCAGGATCGAAGCGGCCATCACGGATGATCTGGTCTTCCTCGGCCACCATGGCGGATGGGACGGTGGCGGTATCCGGCAGTTTCATAAACGTATCACGCAAATAATCTACCACCGTAATGATCTCCTGTGGCTTTAGCTGCGTACCCCAGCCAGCCATCGCGGTATTGGGCCGCCCATAGGTAACCGAAAAGATCATACGGTCCCGGGTGAGTTCGCGCGCAGACTGCATGGAGGTAAAATCACGGGGTGGCGGAAAAAAGCTGTCGCGTGCGCGGGAACGCGCATCCCCACGGTCACCATGACAGACCGAGCAGTAGTCATGATAAATCCGCGCACCGTTGGGAGGCTGTTCAGCATGCTCACCAGAGGCCTGAGCCACCTTGACCGTCACACCCATATTGAGCAGGGTTGCCGTCATCAGTAGACCGTAAACTTTTCGTTTCATAATTTCTGTCGACCCTCAATCGGCGCCTGGCACACCAGGCTCACCATCACTGGCCTGGATATTGCAATTACCATTCCACCGAAGGGTCAATTATTACTGACCCGCACATCAATTCAGGAGAGTAAGGTGAAAGCCGGATATCTTGTCATTCTCATGGCACTGTCCGCTGCAGGCTGTAGCGAGCAGACGACCAATTCAGCACAGCAGGCAGAGCTGGTCGAAAAAATTATCGCGAAACAAAACCAGGCAAACCTCGCCGCCGAAAATCCCCACGCCGGAATCCCCGATTTCAAGACTGCAGCGGCCGTGGCAAAACCGCAAATTCTTGGCGGTAGCCAAGGACAGGTCAAGTTTGTGCAGCAGGCCGGAGGTTACACCTATGCGCAAGTTGTCACCGAGACGGGCCCGGTGTGGATCGCCGCCAATCGCAGTGCCATAGAGGTTGGCGAGAAGGTCGCATGGCGCGATGGCGCCATAATGCGCAATTTCCACAGTAAGGCCTTGGATCGCTCTTTTCCTGAGATCATCTTCATCTCATCGTTTATCGTCCAGGGAGGCGATGGAGTTCAGGGCAAGGTAATTTCGTCGAGCCAGAGCGCAGGCTACAGCTACCTGGAAGTGGCAACGGACACCGGGACAGTCTGGCTTGCACTACCCGCTATGCGCATCAACAACGGTGACCAGATTCGATGGATTGGCGGCTCAGAGATGCAGAACTTCCATAGCAAGAGCCTGAACAAAACCTTCGACTCCATCTGGTTCATCAGCTCTGCCGAAAAGCTGAAAAACGCTAGCTAACCACACCCTCGGGAAGGCCTGTTTCCAGGAAACGGGAAACAGGCCTTCCCATTCCCGGGAATATTACCGAAATTCACCCCACTTCTACCAAGCCTGTGGTGGCTGATCTGCCGGCCGGGACACCCTGCCACCAACCGCTTCAATCCTGACATACAAGAACAAAAGCGCCCGATCTTCCGGTTATACAATACGCCTCTGGGTATACTCGTGGTATTCAGTGCAGAAATTCGGAACAACCGTTGTCATCCTGAACACCGGATGGACCGAAAATCAGGCGGTTAAGGGCATGGCGGATATCGCTATCCAGTTCATCGAACATCAGGCCCACACCTTGCTCAGCACAGCGGACCACAATCGCCTCAACCTGCATATGACATTTAAGGTCGCTGGCCCCGAGCATCAGAGAAGCCTGAAGTGTGGCATTCACCGGTAGTTGGATGCGTCCGATATCGACAAACATCCCTCCCATACCGATATCTCGAATACAACCCCGTACCCATCCAAGGCTGGGATAGTTCAGCATGGTATAAAGCATTACCGGCCGGCGTGGTGAATTGCGATGTTCCACAACTGACTATCCTCCATAGTTATAAAGACACCCTGCCGCCTCGCCTTAGCTGGCAACCTGATGACTATTGTTTAACTATAGACCAAATATACTGCATCATTGTGATCTACTGCTCGCTATGAGTGATCACCACCACACCTACCTACCGGCAACGCCAGGATATGAAAAAAAGCAATAAAATAGATATTAATCAAGCTGTTAATCCAAGCTTCTTGCGCCGTCTGGCAGCCATGCTCTATGACTCCCTACTGGTATTCGGCCTGCTGTTGCTGGCCTCCATGATCGTCACGCTGCCGATAGGAATACTGGCCGGCGAGGCAGCCTCGCAAGCGCTGTCAGGCAACCTTCTGTTCCGACTCTGGCTGGCGCTGGTGCCACCGGCATTTTTCCTGCTGTTTTGGCTGAAGGGGGGGCAAACCCTGGGTATGCGTTCCTGGCGCCTTCGCGTTGTCAGGACGGACGGGGCACCGTTGCGATGGACGGACGCAGTGATACGCCTCCTGTCGGCACTGCTCTCCTGGTTGCCCCTGGGGCTGGGTTATCTCTGGATACTGGTTGATCGGGACAGACTCGCCTGGCATGACCGTCTATCGGGGACCCGCCTGGTACTACTCGCCAAGCGGTAGCATCGCCGCTTGCCGTGGCCGCTCCAGAGATAAGGGTTCGCGATCAGTGTATTCGGCGCACAAACCAGAAGCCGATAGCCAGAAACAGCAGGCCCGGCACAGCGGCTGCGAAAAGTGGATTGAGAGAGTAGACCACGGCCAGATGGCTAAATACTTTATTCAGCAGGAAAAACGCCAGTCCCAACAGAGACCCGGCAAAAATCCGCTGACCGATACCTACCGTGCGCAACACACCGAAGACAAAGGGGACCGCCAGGAAAACCATCACCAGTGTCACCAGCGGCATGATCACCTTACTCCAGAAAGCCACTTCGTATGTCGTCGCCTCCTGGCCGTTTTCATGCATAAAATCGATATATTGATAGAGCCCCCAAACCGGTAACATGGTAGGACTGACCACCACCACGTTGAGAATATTGGGGTTAAGCAGCGAATCCCAGGTAGCTTCGTCCAATTGCCGGCTCTCTATCCGGTCCGCCAGGAAACGGGTCTGGTTGATCCCTCGCAATAACCAGCGCCCATCCTGATATTGGGCGAAGTTGGCGTGCGTGGAGACCCGCAGCTCCCGCTCTTCGGAGAACTCGTAGATGTAGATATCCCTCAGTTGCGAACCGGGTAGAATCTGGCGGATATTGACAAAAGAGCCCCCGTCACGGGCCCAGAAACCGTATTTGGACTTGAGAGTAATCTGCTGACTCAACTTGCTGGCGCGCATCCGTTCGGCGTATTGCTCGGTATTGGGCGCGATCGCCTCACCGATAACCAACACCACCAGCATGGCCAGCAACCCCGCCTTTAAGACCGAACCGATGATGCGGGTCAGCGAAACCCCGGCCGCACGCATCGCCACCAGCTCAGAGTGACTGGCGAGCCCGCCCAGACCGACCAGACTGCCCAGCAGCACCGCCATGGGGAACACCTCGTAGGCCCTGCGCGGCAAGAGTAACAGCACATAGTAGAAGGCATCCGGAGTCTGGTAGTCGCCGTTGCCCACATCCTTCAACTCATCCATCAGGGTGATGAAACCCACCAGTGCCACCAGGATGATCAGCGTCATCAGGATGCTCATCAGCACGCTGGTGCCGATGTGTCTATCTAACACCCTCATACCTTTCCACCCCGCAATCGACCGGTCAGCACCCGCAGCAGGCGCGGCGACTTGTACAGCATTACGCAACCGCCCAGCAGCAACATGAACGGCTGCACCCACCAGCGCCCCATCCAGACCGGGGTCGCCCCGGAGATCATCCAACTGCCGGAGACCGCCTGCAAATTGATGAAAACGATATAGAACATCAGCGCCAGTACCAGACGTCCGTAGATGCCCTCCCTCGGCATGGACTTGCTAAGTGGCACGCTGATAATGGTGAATACCAGTACCGCCACCGGGAACATGAGCCGAAACTCCAGTTCCGATATATAGTGGATATCATCCGACCCGATTAGCCGGCTTGTAGGCAGCGCCTTGGTTGGCAGCTGACCCGCTTCTTGATCGCCCTGATCGATCAAGATCGCATACTTCGCGAAGTCGCCCACCGTGTAGGAACCGTTATTCCCCGGTTCACCTTCATAGCGGTGTCCATGCAGCAGCACCAGATAGCGGTCGCCACTGTCCGGTTCGGTATAGTGATACCCTTCGGCCGCCGTGATCAGGCCGAGCTTTCCGTGCTGTCGATTCTGCACAAACACATTGCGCATGCGCTGCTTGTCATCACTCATCTTCTCGACATAGAAAACCAGGCCGCCCTTGCTGAACTCGTTAAAACGACCGGCCACAGCCATGCCGAGTTCGGCGGATTCGTCCTTCTGTCGATCCATGATCTCGGCCTTGCTGGCATTCACCCAGGGCACCAGATCCAGGGTCAACCAGGCTACGAGCAGCGCGACCGGAATGGCCACCAGGGCAAACGCGCGATAGATACGTCTGAGTCCGACACCGCCAGCCGCCAGGGCCGTCATCTCGCTGTCGCGGTACATCCGGCCCAGGGAGTACAGGATGGCGAAGAAAAAAGTTGGCGGAATCACCGGCCCCAACACCTGCAACACCTCAAGCCCCAACAGCCGCACCATCGCGTCATTACCGATCAGCCCCGCTGCGGCGTCCTGAAGGATGTCAATATAACTATGGGTGACCACAATCAGCATCAACACGGTCATGATGGCGAAAAATGACTTGGTCACTTCCCACAAAATGTAGCGATCGATTATCGGCAGCATATAAAGCGTTCTGTTGAAAATACCGGAGCGAGGAAATAGCCCCAAACCTGCATCGGTGGTAAACGGCCACAATTCTTGTAGACTACTACCCCAATGGCCAAACCGGACAGAAGTAGGCGATGATCCACACAAAATCATCGCCAGCAAATCAGTAGAAACCGCGAGGGATAGTACATCCTGACCGGGCTGCGGGCAAACCGGCACCGAACCGGTTACCGATACGCCATAACGGGCTTTTCGACAGATAAACCATAACCATTCAGGGAAACGCTATGGAATACCACGTGAAATCAGGCGATCCATCCACACAACGCACCGCGTGTCTGGTGCTGGGCGTCTTTACCCGGCGCCAACTGGCGGGATCGGCAGTGCAGATCGATAAGGCCAGCGCCGGCCATCTCAGCGCCATCCTGAAAAAAGGTGATATGGACGGCGAAACCGGTCAATCCCTGATGTTGTACAACGTACCCGGCGTCCAGGCCGATCGCATCCTTCTGGTAGGCCTTGGTGCGGAAAAGGAGCTGACCCTCAAGTCGCTCCTAACCGCCTGGTCCGGCGCCGTCAAACTTCTCAATGAGAGCAGTGTCATCGAAGCGACCAACACCCTCTGTACATTGGAAATCCGCGACACTGACCTGGCACAGCGATTACGGGAATCGGTCATCACCGCCGAAGATCAAGTGTATCGGTTTGATCAGTGCAAGAGCGAAGCAAAGCCACCCAAACGCCCGCTGAAAAAACTCAACCTGTTTATCGGTGAGCTGAAAAAGAGCCAGGCCGTTCAGCGTGCCGTCGACGAAGGCGAAGCGATTGCCGGTGGCATCGCCCTAGCCAAAAACATGGCCAATCTCCCGGGCAACCGCTGCACCCCCAGTTATCTGGCGGATCAGGCCCGGCAACTCGGCAGGCAGTCAACCAAACTGAAGGTTTCCGTACTGGAAGAGAAGCAGATGGAAACCCTCGGCATGGGATCGCTGCTCTCCGTTTCCCGTGGCAGCCGCGAGCCGGCCAAGCTGATCGTCATGGAGTACAAAGGCGGCAAGCCGAAAACCAAACCGGTGGTACTGGTCGGCAAGGGACTCACCTTCGATGCCGGCGGTATCTCGCTGAAACCGGCTGCCGCCATGGACGAGATGAAATACGACATGTGCGGCGGCGCCAGCGTTATCGGCGCCATGGCCGCTTGTGTGCGGATGGAACTGCCGATCAATCTGGTGGTCATCGTCCCTTCATCGGAAAACCTGCCGGACGGTGCGGCCAACAAACCGGGGGATATCGTTACCAGTATGTCGGGCCAGACCATCGAGATCCTCAACACCGATGCCGAAGGCCGACTCATTCTGTGTGACGCCCTCACCTACGCAGAACGCTTCAACCCGGCTGCGGTGGTAGATGTCGCCACCCTTACCGGCGCCTGCATCGTCGCCCTGGGCTCCCAGGCGTCCGGCTTGCTGAGCAACGACGACCAGTTGGCCGCCGAGCTGCTGGAGGCGGGCAACCGGGCGACGGACCGCGCCTGGCAACTGCCGCTATGGGACGAGTATCAGGAACAGCTGAAGAGTAATTTTGCTGACATGGCCAACATCGGCGGTAAGGGAGCGGGCACTATCACCGCCGCCTGCTTCCTCTCCCGCTATGCGAAAAAGTACAAATGGGCACACCTGGATATTGCCGGCACGGCCTGGAAGAGCGGCGAGCAGAAAGGGGCGACCGGCCGTCCGGTATCACTGCTCTCACAATTCCTGTTGAAACGGGCGGGCCGGGCAAAATGACCCAGGTCGATTTCTATATCCTGGGAGACAAGACGGCCGGCGACCGCTTCCAGCTCGCCTGCCGGATTGTCGACAAGGCGTGGCAGCAGGGACATCGGATCTATCTGCATACCAACTCGGATGCGGAATCGCGGCACCTGGACAAACTGCTCTGGACCCACCGGGAAGACAGCTTCATTCCCCACGGCCTGGTGAGTGACAGCGACAACCAGCTCACACCGGTGTTGATCGGGCATAACCAACAGGCCGGTGACGAGCATGACGTACTAATCAACCTGGCGTCCGAAGTGCCGCCCTTCTTCAGCCGCTTCTCCCGGGTGGCCGAGCTGATCGACCAAGATCCGCTGGTCCGCGAAGCGGGACGCCAGCGCTACCGCACCTACCGTGACCGCGGTTACACCCTTAACACCCACAACCTGTGACGATGCAAAACGACTGGAACAACCCTCCTGAACAGCAACCGACCGCCGAGTCGGAAGCGACGCTCGCCGTTGATCTCCAGGGCATTCCGATCCTCAATGAGGTGGTGGAACCGGATGAACTGTCAGCGTCTGACGACGGCAACCCGGACCAGGCCGACCTGCCTTTGCTCGCTAGCGCCTCCGGGCAGTCCATTGACCCCGACGCGGTGAATATGGAGGCAGTGCGCGAAGCGCTTCGTAACGAGCTGCTGGGAGTCATTGAGCAAACAGCCGCGACCCTGGCCGAACGGTTTCGGGAGGATCTGCAGCAGTCTCTGAGGGAAGAGCTGACACGGGCGCTGGATGAGCGTCTGCTTCAGTCGATCCATAAGGAACACGACAGCTACCCCAAGTAGGGGCAGGCCCCCGTGCCTGCCCTTCTCAGGCAGTGTCGCCACCATCAGGGCAACCACAGGGGGTTGCCCCTACTGGACCCCTTTTAAGCCTGACCATACCAGGGCGTACCCGCTGACGGCGTCCGCAGGGCGCCCCATGTGCCACTTGGAACGGGAACAGACGACGCCCCCTACTGTTCCACCTCAACCCGGTCCACCTTCTGAAAACCACGCGGCAACTTGCTGCCCCGGCGTCCCCGCTCGCCCTGATAGTGTTCCAGATCGCTCAGCTTCAAAGTAATAAACCGTTTACCGGAGTGGGCGGTCAGACGCCCCCCCTCGGGTACGCAAGCCACGGCCACCACGAATTCGATGCGATCTTCCACCCGCTTGGCGGGTATGCCGATGATCTTGTTGCCTTTGCCCCGGCTCAGGGCCGGCAGTTCGGAAACCGGGAAACAGAGCATGCGCCCTTCGTTGGTAATCGCCACCACCTGGTCGGCGTCACGATCGATCACTTGAACCGGATGCAGTACCTTGGCTCCTTTTGGCAGAGTCAGTAGCGCCTTGCCCGCCTTGTTCTTGGCATACAGCTCCTTGAGTTGCACCAGGAAGCCATAACCGGCATCGGAAGCGACCAGATACCACTGTTCCGGATCGCCCCCCAAGACCACCCTGAACATGGCACCACTGACCGGTGACAAGCGTCCGGTCAGCGGCTCCCCCTGGCTGCGTGCCGACGGTAGGGTATGAGCCGGCACCGAATAGCTGCGTCCGGTGGAATCGATAAACACCGCCGCCTGGTTACTGCGCAGATGGGCCGAATCAAGATAGCTGTCACCGGCCTTATAACTGAGCGTCGCCGGATCGATGTCATGACCCTTGGCGGCCCGCGCCCAGCCCTTCTCGGAAAGGACCACCGTCACCGGCTCACTGGGGGTCAGGTCGGTCTCGGCCAGGGCTTCGGCGGCTTGGCGTGCAACGATGGGGGAACGCCGCTCGTCGCCATATTTCTCGGCATCTTCCTGAATCTCCTTACGGATCAGGGTGGTCATGCGCTGACGGGAGCCGAGGGTCTTTTCCAGCCACTCCTGCTCCTTGGCCAGTTCATCCTGCTCGGCGCGGATCTTCATCTCTTCCAGCCGCGCCAGCTGGCGCAACTTGGTATCCAGGATGTAGTCGGCCTGCAGTTCGGTCAGGTCGAAGCGCTGCATCAATACCGGCTTGGGTTCATCCTCACTACGGATGATGCGGATCACCTCATCCAGGTTCAGGAACGCAATCAGCAAGCCATCCAGCAGGTGCAACCGATCGCGCACCTTGCCCAGACGGTATTCCAGGCGACGCCGTACCGTTTCGTAGCGAAATTCCAACCACTCTTTGAGCAGATCCAACAGGTTTTTCACCTGCGGTTTGCCATCGAGGCCAATGACATTCATGTTGACCCGGTAGGTGCGTTCCAGGTCGGTGGTGGCAAACAGATGCGACATCAGCCGCTCCACATCGACCCGATTGGAGCGCGGTACGATCACCAGGCGGGTGGGATTCTCGTGATCCGACTCATCCCTCAGATCTTCCACCATGGGCAACTTCTTGGCCTGCATCTGTTGCGCGATCTGCTCCAGCACCTTGGCTCCGGACACCTGGTGCGGTAGTGCCGTGATCACCACATCGCCCTGCTCACGGATATAGCGGGCGCGCATGCGGATACTGCCGCCGCCGGTCTCATACACCTTCAGCAATTCATCTTGCGGGGTGATGATCTCCGCTTCGGTGGGATAATCCGGCCCCTGGATATGTTCGCACAGCTCTTCCAGGGTGCTTCTTGGACTCTCCAGCAGTCGGATACAGGCACTGGCCACTTCACGCAGGTTGTGCGGCGGTACGTCGGTGGCCATACCCACGGCAATACCGGTGGTACCGTTGAGCAGCAGATTGGGCAGACGTGCCGGCAACATGGAGGGCTCTTTCAGGGTACCGTCGAAGTTAGGTACCCAGTCGACTGTACCCTTGCCCAGCTCGGAGAGCAGCACCTGGGCATAAGGCGTGAGGCGCGCCTCGGTATAGCGCATGGCGGCGAAGGATTTCGGATCATCGGCGGAACCCCAGTTTCCTTGCCCGTCTACCAGGGTGTAGCGGTAGGAGAAGGGCTGGGCCATCAATACCATCGCCTCGTAACAGGCGGAATCGCCGTGCGGATGAAACTTACCCAGTACATCGCCCACGGTACGTGCCGACTTCTTGTGTTTGGAGCCGGCCGACAGCCCGAGCTCCGACATGGCGTAGACGATACGCCGCTGCACCGGCTTCAGGCCATCGCCGATAAACGGCAGCGCCCGGTCGAGAATCACGTACATGGAGTAATCCAGGTACGCCTTCTCGGTAAACACCTTCAACGGCATGCGCTCGATGCCTTCGATACTCTGGTCGATTCCGCTACTCATATCACCCTGTCAAATGGTTTTCTGGAGATCACACGTGGAGGGGGGATCATACGAAAAGCGCCGGCACTTGTCACAGGAAGAGTGCATAACCCGCTGGCGAGTCAGGAGCAACCGTAGAGTGAGCACGTCGTATGTGCCCACGCTGGCATCCCATTTGACCAAATTCGCGTGGGCACAAAAAACGTGCCCACCCGACCTGACTTGGCTTTTTCCTGAAACGGCCAGGAAACGGTCAGTGGGAAATGCCGGGCCAACTGGCGTCCGGGATCACATAAAGCAGTACGGCAAAAAAGTGGAAAGCGCTGCCGGCCAGGACAAACAGATGCCAAACCGCGTGATTGTAGGCCAACCGTTCCCAGGCGTAGAAAATTACGCCCAGCGAATAGAAAAGACCGCCGATCACCAGCAGGATCAGGCCACCGACACCCACCGTATCCAGCATCGGCTTGATCGCCGCCAGTGCCAGCCAGCCCATACCGAGATACAGCATCAGCGACACTTTTTTATAGCGCTGCTCGGTAAACAGCTCGAAGATCATGCCGACGACCGCGATTCCCCATACGGTACCGAACAGCCACCAACCCCAACTCTCCCGCATACTGACCAGGGCGAACGGTGTGTAGGTACCGGCAATGAGCAAAAAGATGGTTGCATGATCGATCTGGCGCAGAATCCGCTTCGCCTTGGGATGGGGAATACTGTGATACAGCGTCGACGCCGTATAGCAGAGGATGAGCGTGGCGCCATAAATACTGACACTGGTGATGTGCCAAACATTCCCATAGAGGGTGGAGAAGGCGACCAGTACCGCCAGCCCGGCAATACTCAGCGCGGCACCGATGCCATGAGTCACGGCATGGGCGATCTCTTCGCCCAGGCTATATTCCGACACCAACGATTCCGTGCTCATCACACCCTCCTCAAACAAACGTTTAACTTAGAATGGTCCGAGCGATTCTGGCTGTCAAGGTTGGCGCTACCGGCTCGTCGTCATCAGCGGCCTTTTTACGCTAGACCCCAACCCCATATAAAGACACCCCGATCACAAGGTTGTTGTTTAGAGACGCAGGCGAAATAATAGTTTCAATCCATACTACGCAATCACCCTCACAGGCAGGAGCCCGACCGTTTGAACAGAGTCTATGCATGGGCCGCGGACCAGGCCGCGGGCGGCATCTTGCTCTTGATGGCCCTGTTGTCCATTGCACATGGGATGGATGGCGGGTTTCCCGCCTATCTGGCGGGGGGATTAGGTTGGCTGGCGGCACTGCTGTTGGCCCCGACCATCAACACCCTGCAGCGCATTCAAGTCATCGCCATGCTCACGATAGGCGGTGGGGGACTGGCCTGGAACATTGCATCCGGATTGCCTGTCCCAATCGAAAAGGCCCTCAGTACCAATCAGGCGATGCTGGCGATGCTGGCGTCGGTCAGTTTCCTGCGATTGATTACCCAACCGGCTATCTGCAACGAAGCCCTGCCCCAGGGTAGCAAACCACTCTGGCGTAGCCTGTTTGGGGTCCACTTTCTCGGCTCGGTGATCAATATGTCCTCGATTGTCATTATTGGCGATCGTTTGTCGGCCAACCGTCCCTTGAGCCAGCAACAAGCCTGTCTCCTCTCGCGCGGATTTGCCTTGGCGGCCTGCTGGTCGCCGTTTTTTGCCGCCATGGGTATCGCCCTCTCCAATGCGCCGGGAGCACAATTGACCACCCTCTCGGCGGTGGGCTTTCCGGTGGCCCTGTTCGGACTGTTGCTAACAGGCTGGGAATTGACCCGGAACGGCCGCGCCGAGCGGTTTTACGGGTATCCCATGCAGTTCAGCGCGCTATGGATTCCAGGCCTGTTGGCGCTGATGTTGATGGGGCTGCATTACGCTTGGCCGGCAATCCCGATGCTCACCCTAATCAGCACCCTGTCGCTAACGATATCACTGCTGATACTGCTGCTTCGACACGGTCGCGAAGGATTAAGCGCCTATCGTCAGCACATCCGTGTAGGACTGCCGCGCATGTCGGGGGAGTTGCTGCTGTTTGTAGCCGCCGGGGTACTATCCACCGGGATCGCCAGCGCCATTGAAACGAGCCAACTGGCACTGGATGTACCCCGTTTCGGAGCGGGCGAGGCGAGCCTGCTGCTCCTGATCATGGTGTTGGCATCGGTAATCGGTATCCATCCGGTGATCAGCATTGCCACCGCCGGTGGCATCCTGTCACCGCTCGGTGTCGATCCCAATCTACTCGGTATTACCTTTCTGATGAGTTGGGCAATCGGTGTCAGCACCACTCCCTTTTCCGGCCTGCACCTCGCTATCCAGGGGCGCTATCAAGTCAATGCGTTCACTCTGTTACGCATGAATGCCGTTTTTTCCCTGGTGATGCTGGGTGTCGCCAGCCTGGCGATGTTGCTCTACACAAGGAGCTGACGGCGTTAACGGAATCCGGGTTCGCGCGCGCTGGGTCTACCGTACTTGAGCTCGCTGATGATCTTTTCAGAACTGGGATCCAGGATGCGGCTATTGCAGAAATAAAATTCGTGCAGATCCTTACGGTAACGAGTGTAACCGTTGTCGGCAATAGATTTCCACCCGGCCTTGCGCGGTCTGACAAATTTGCCCTTGCCATTACCAAACGCATAGGTTTTGAACTCCCGGGCAGTACAGCGCATCCCCTCAAAGGCGACATTTTTGGCGCCGGTACGGGATTTGATCACCACGGTATAACGTACGACCCCATCCGCTTCGGTATAACTGACGGAGTTGGCATCAATAAAATAGCTAAAGGCGGCATTGGGACGGGTCACCTGGAATTCGATCAGGTTTTCATCCTCCGGAAAGGCCGGAATCTCAACATTCTGCTCCTGCCATTCATACTCTTCCACATTGGGATTGACCGACTCATGCGGGTCATAAATGCTGCCGGCTGTATAGGGATTGCCGCCATCCCCCGCCTGAGCGAGCGTTAGCACACCCCATGACACCATTACCAACAGTACCACCCATCGATTCATCGCCATAACCCTGTCCTATTCAAGTAATCCGGCCGCGCTCACACCTCTGCCAGATCACCTTTCTCCTGTAACCACTGCTTCCGGTCCGAGGCCCGTTTCTTAGCTAGCAACATATCCATCATGCCATTGGTATCGTCCCCCGCATCAATGGTCAGTTGCACGAGACGCCGGGTATCCGGATCGATCGTGGTCTCACGCAACTGCAACGGGTTCATCTCACCCAAACCCTTGAAGCGTTGGACACTCACTTTGCCGGTCAGTTTCTCGGCGGCGATCCGATCCAGTACCCCCTGGCGTTCAGAATCGTCCAAGGCGTAGAAAATATGCTTACCCACATCGATGCGATAGAGCGGCGGCATCGCTATATACACATGGCCCTCCTGCACCAGCTTGCGGAAGTGGCGCAGGAACAGGGCACAGAGCAGGGTGGCGATATGGGCGCCATCCGAGTCGGCATCGGCCAGGATACAGACCTTGCCGAATCGCAGCTTGCTGAGATCATCCGATCCCGGCTCCACTCCGATGGCCACCGAGATATCATGCACCTCCTGGGAAGCCAACACCTCGGCAGAGTCCACTTCCCAGGTATTGAGGATCTTGCCGCGCAACGGCATGATCGCCTGGAATTCCCTGTCCCGGGCCTGCTTGGCGGAGCCGCCGGCAGAGTCACCCTCCACCAGGAACAGCTCGCTACGGGTAGTATCCACGCTGCTGCAATCGGCCAGTTTACCCGGCAATGCCGGTCCCTGGGTCACCTTTTTGCGCAACACCTTGCGTCCCGCCCGCAGTCGCGATTGGGCGGCATTGATCGCCATGTCGGCGATACGCTCACCGGCATCGGTATGTTGATTCAGCCATAGGCTGAAAGCGTCCTTCACCACGCCCGACACGAAGGCGGCACACTCCCGGGAGGAGAGGCGTTCCTTGGTCTGGCCGGAGAACTGGGGATCGGCCAGCTTCACTGAGAGGATGTAGCAGCAGCGATTCCAGACATCTTCCGGCGCCAGCTTGACGCCGCGCGGCAACAGATTGCGAAATTCGCAAAACTCCCGCACCGCATCGGTAAGCCCTGAACGCAGTCCATTTACGTGGGTGCCGCCCTGGGCGGTGGGGATCAGATTGACGTAACTCTCGGTGACCGCCTCGCCGCCTTCCGGCAACCAGACCACCGCCCAGTCAGCCGTCTCGGTATTGCCCGACATGGTCCCGACAAAAGGCGGCTCGGGCAGTAACTCCAACCCCTGCAGCGCATCCAGCAGATAATCCTGCAGGCCATCCTCGTAATACCATTCGTAGTTATCGCCACTGTTCTCATCCAGGAACAGCACCTTTAGCCCGGGACAGAGCACCGCCTTGGCGCGCAGCACATGCAGCAACTGACGTACTGAAAACTTACCCGAATCGAAATACTTGGTATCCGGCCAGAAACGCAACCGGGTCCCGGTATTGTTCTTGCCGACCCGCCCCACCTCTTCCAGCTCGGATGCCTTGTTGCCACCGGCGAAGGCCATGTTGTACTCGACCCCATCGCGTTTGACCCAGATCTCCAGATGCTTGGAGAGGGCATTCACCACCGAGACACCGACTCCGTGCAGACCACCGGAAAACTGATAATTTTTATTGGAGAACTTACCGCCGGCATGCAGCTTGGTCAGGATCACCTCCACCCCGGGCAACCCTTGCTGCGGATGGATATCCACCGGCATGCCACGGCCATCGTCCTTCACTTCCAACGAGCCGTCCTTGAACAGGGTGACCTCAATGGTAGTGGCATGACCGGCGACCGCCTCGTCCACACTGTTGTCGATCACCTCCTGGGCCAGGTGGTTGGGACGACTGGTATCGGTATACATGCCGGGGCGCTTACGCACCGGCTCCAGACCGCTCAGCACCTCAATGGCGGAAGCATCGTAAGAACTGCTGCTCATGAATAACAAAACCTGACTGATTGACACACGATGGGCCCAGAGTTTACACGCCCCCACGACGCTATGCGAGGGGTGAGCAAGAGGTAGACAGCAAGCTGGACACAGCCGTTAACGGAGATGAGTCGATCACCCTTCCATCGGCCGTCTTGCGCGCCGACACCGATTGACCGCCTCCCCTCCTCTGGTTATGGTTTACGCTATTGAAACCAACAACGAGCTGCAACGTGCCTAAAAAAGCCCCCCCCGCCAACGCATCCGCAGAGCCTTCGTTCGAACAGGCATTGAGTGAACTGGAATCCCTGGTGGAGACCCTGGAACAGGGTGACCTCTCGCTGGAAGAGTCGCTGAAATCCTTTGAGCGAGGCGTCGCCCTTACCCGCACCTGCCAACAGGCGCTGAAAGAGGCGGAACAGAAGATCCAGATTCTCACTGACCAGCGTCTCGACGCCGAGCCGGAACCTTTTGATCGTGACAACTGAATCCGCCCTGAAACAGTACCTGGCACAGTGCCAGCAACGGGTCGATACTGCCCTGGACCAACAACTCCCTGCTGACAGCATACAACCGCACCGACTACATCAAGCGATGCGTTACGCCACCTTGAACGGCGGGAAACGCATCCGCCCCATGCTGGTCTACGCCGCCGGCGCCGCATTGGGCGTGGAGCCGGAACAACTGGACGGGCCCGCCTGCGCGGTAGAGCTTATCCACGCCTACTCCCTGATCCACGACGACTTGCCGGCAATGGACGATGACGACCTGCGACGTGGACGCCCCACCTGTCACAAGGCGTTCGACGAAGCAACCGCGATCCTGGCCGGCGACGCCCTTCAGACCCTCGCTTTCAAGGTACTCTGCAAGAATGAGCCCTACCCGTTTGCCGCACCGATACGCCTGGAGATGATCGAAACCCTGGCCAATGCCAGTGGCTCCCGCGGCATGGCCGGTGGACAAGCGCTCGACCTGGCGGCGGTAGGTCAACAACTTGACCTGGCCCAACTGGAGAATATGCATATCCACAAGACCGGTGCGCTGATCCACGCCAGTGTCAAATTGGGTTGTCTGGCCGCCACCACAGCCGATACGGATCAGGTACGGCAACTGGAACACTACGCCAACTGCATCGGCCTCGCCTTCCAGGTACAGGACGATATTCTCGATGTGGAAGGCGACACCGAAACCCTCGGCAAGACCCAAGGCAAGGACCAGGCCAACGGCAAACCCACCTACCCATCGCTGATCGGCCTCAAGGGCGCCAAGGAGCTGGCCCAGAGCCTGCGCCAGGACGCCCTCGACAGCTTGGTGGAACTGGATGAGCGCGCCGACCCGCTGCGCTGGTTGGCGGATTACATCGTCAACCGCGACGCCTGAGCCGGCCTATATCGTATGCATTCCCACGCGGAGCGTGGGAACGAGAAACAGCCTGCCGAACAGTCATGCGGGATCGTCCCTACGACAACCCGGTGAGCAGTTCACGCCGGGTCAGAGGCGTCTCCAGACGCTCGGACAGGGTCGGTCCCCCTCCATTCGCAGATGCCTCTGCCGCCACATCCGCCACCGGTTCTTCACTACCCGCCCACGCCTCGGCGATCTCCCGACTGCGGGTGGAGACTTCGGAACGGTTCTCCGCCAGCATAAGACCGCGCATGATCTCCCCGGCCGTCGCCACCGCCAGCTCCTGGGAGTCGAACGACTGCATGGGTGAGAACAGAGAACAGGCTTGGTAGCGACCCTGATGAAGACCCAGCGCGGGCTCCTGGGCGACGATGAATTCGTACACCCCGGAGGGAAGGACGTGATGAATCTTCTCCCCCGGGCGCCGTTCGGCCAGGCCGTCGGCTTCGCCCTCGCCCAACAGCACCAGGTTCATGAACCAGGGGGTGATCAGCACGCCCAATTGGTAGCTGTTCCAGGGCTGGAAGCCGACCGCCTGGACCCGCAGGGCGGGGTTGAGGATCGGTACCCCGTCCATTCGGGTCTGCTCAATATGGCGATACAGTCCCTCCAGGCGGAGCACCTCGACCGGTCGCTTTGTGCGGCTCATGGCATCACCATAAAATCATCCTTGCGGCCGTCACAGTTGGGACAGCTCCAGTCATCCGGCAGCCTGGAGAAAGGCGTTCCCGGCGGAATTTGCCAGTAGGGGTCACCCTCTGCCGGGTCATACAGATACCAGCAGATCTTGCACTCCAGCCGCGACGTGTCGTTGAGCTTCTCCGCGCAGCCACCGTAGGAGCCGGCAAAAAAGGCTTCACTCATCGATAGATCTCCATAATCTCATGTAGTCTTTGAGCGCTATCGACGATATCTTCCGGCGCGGCGCAGGCCACGGCCGGCACATCGGTCACCTCCAGGGTGTTGAGGATGTTGGCATCCTGGGAGTTGAAGTATTGCACCCACCAGACGTAGCGCGTCTGGGTACTGGTGATACGGCAGTTTCCGTAACCGCGGGAGAGGATGGTGACCGAACCGGCACCCAACAATCGATCGAGAAAGGCCAGGTCCTGTTCAGTCTGGGGCAGCAGGGTCAGATTGATCACATGGGGCTCGACGCCGGGGCGGTAGGCAAGCGATTTCTCATCCAGCTCCGCTACCAGGGGCGGGGCATTCAGCACCCCCTCCGGCAGGGGGGCATCCGGCAGGAGCAGATGCTCGACCGCCGCGGCAAAGGTGGCTTGCCGCACCAACCCAGGGATATCCGCCACCTCCAAGGTGTCACGCAACAGGGCCCCTTCCCGATCCAGATAACGGACCCGCCACAATCCGGCCAGCACCGACTCCTGGATCCGCGTCTGGGATTGGCCGGTGATCACAATGCTCACTTCCCCCTCTCCCAACAACTGATCCACCAGCGCCAGATTGTCCCGGTCCAGTTGGCCCAGCTCGAATAGCGACGGGGGATCACCGGCCCGATAATCACTCAGCGCACTCTGCACCTCGTCCAGCAGGCGTCTCGCCTCCAACAACTCCGCCACCACATCCGGCTCCGGTATCTCCGGCATGGCGAAGGTCGACATCCCCTCCGGCATCGCCTGGTAGTTCAGTTCGGCACCGTCCGCTTCCGGCGGTTGAGTCCCCACACCAACCGCGCCGACCGGTAATTCGTAATAACCCATGACCACTCTCCTAAAATGAACCTAAGCTTGGCTGGCCGCGGCGGTGATGACCGGAATACCCAGATCACGCCGATGCAACGCCTCGGCACCCAACATCCGGTCGATCTCAACGAGGTAATCGCTCCAATTCTGCACCCGGGTAATCGCCCCCAGATACTGCTCACCGCGCACAAACACGAGTGCCGGCCAGCTGCTGAAAGGGAAGCGTTTTTGCAGCGCCAGTTCCGCCTCCCGGGTCACCACCGCGACCCGGAAGCGATCGGTAAACCGGGCCGCCAGCTCCGGCAGGATCACCGCCACATCATTACTCTCCGGGTACTGTTTGGGATCGCCGGTAAAGAACAGCACCGAATGCTTCTGTTCCGCCAGAAACGGGACCAGCGTAGCTTCATCCAGTTCCGGATAACCTTGCTGCTGTATCATCTGTCTGATTAATGGTGACGGCATGACTTACTCCTGTTGCTTTCCCGCACTTTGACGATAGCTGTCCAGATGCTGATCCAGCCCGACCCGCAGTGAGCGCCCCTCCAGGTCGGCCGGCCGATAAGCCACCCGGTAGTCACCGGACCAGACCACCCGTCCATCCCCCAACCGGCACGCCTGCTCGGGTCCCGGCCGCTCATTTTCGTAGCGCCGCATATCGCCGATGGCGGCGGCGTACGGATCGATATCCAGGGGCCGGGAACGCGCTTGCACCGGTATGCCCTGACCGCGCAAATAGGTCACCGCCTGCTGCAAGGCGGGTTCGAGCTGCGCCTTCACCACCGGTCGCAGGCTGCCGCCGAAGTCCTCGATCTCTTCCGGCTGCACACCGATCAGCAGCAATTGCTGCGGGTAATCGCCGAGCATCTCCGCCAGGGCCAGCACCTCCTGAAAACCGGTCTGATGCAGGCTCACCTTTTTCACGCCGAGGTACTTGGGCACGGCGTCGCCCTCGATCAGCTTCAGGGTGCCGGGCGGCAGACCGTAGTCGATGGCATCGAACACCAGCAACAGATCGGCCTCGCGCACCTCCTGCACCAGATAGACCCCCTGAGTGCCGCCATCCATGACCCGTACGTAGTCGGGCGTGTGATAGCGCTGCTGGAAGGCCTCCGCCGCGCGTACACCAAACCCTTCATCGGCCCACAGCAGGTTGCCGATGCCCAACACCAGGACCCGTGGCGGCCGATTTACCATCGCCCCACTCATGGCCGGTCATCCTTGAAGGTGCGCCAGCCGCTGATCATGGTGCTGATCAGGCTCTGGCGGGAGACGATATCCTCCCGGATCGCCACGTAGACGTGCAGCATGACGAACACCACGATCACCCACATGCCCCAGTGGTGCCACAACCGTACATCCTGACTCTGTCCCACCAGCGGGATGAGCCAGCCGAACAGGCTGTCCTGCCAACTCCCTTTTCCGGTCTGCTCCGCATACAGGGCAAAACCGGTCAACAACATGAGCAGTCCCCCTACTGTGATAATCGCCACCATGAACAGGTGGGCCAGCGGATTGTGTCCGACGTACTTCTTCGGCTCCTTCTCCAGAAAGGCGTACCAGCGCACCTCATGCAGCAGCTCCTTCCAGAATTGCAGCCGGTGGATCGGCAAGGTGAACAGTTGACGGGCGTGCCGGTTCCCCACCAGCGACCAGTAGATCCGGCCCAGGAATCCGACCGCGAAAATGTAGGCGGAGGCGAAGTGGACAAAACGGATATAGCCCATCAGGAAATGATCACTCGCCTCCCCCGACATACTCGGCAGGGGATTCGCCACCAGGTAACCGGTGACCGCCAGCAGGGTGATGGAGAGGGCGTTGACCCAGTGCCAGATCCGGACCGGGGCCTCGTACACGTAGACCGCCCCCGAGTTGATTTCTGTCTGCATAACATTCTCCTTTGAGAACATGTGGGGTTAACGCACCTTGACCTCGGCCAGATCCTGGCCGTCCTCGCTCATCACGTGGGTGGAACAGGCGAGACAGGGATCAAAACTGTGCAGGGTGCGCAGAATCTCCACCGGCTCCTCCGGTCGCTCCACCTTGGTGTTCATCAGCGAGGCTTCGAAGGCGCCGATGTTGCCTTGGCTGTCGCGCGGCGAACCGTTCCAGGTGGTGGGCACCACGCACTGATAGTTGGCAATACGGGTATCCTTGATACGGATCCAGTGGCCCAGGGCGCCGCGCGGTGCCTCGGAGAATCCCACTCCTTTCACTTCCGCCGGCCAGGTCTCCGGATCCCAACGTTCCACGTTGGCGGTGCTGCTGTCACCCGCCTTGATATTCGCCAGCATCTTGTCCATGAAGTAGCGCATCTTGTCCGCCGCCCACTGCGCCTCCAGACCGCGTGCCGCGGTGCGGCCGAGGGTGGAGAAGAGCGCCGACACCGGCAGGTCCAGGGTCTTCAGGGTAAAGTTGATCTGTTCGGTGATCTCCTTGTCGCCCTTGGCATAACCGACGATGTAGCGTGCCAGGGGGCCCACCTCCATGGCGTGTCCGCGCCAGCGCGGCGCTTTGATCCAAGAGTACTTGGCCGTTTCATCGATCTGGCGGATATCGGTCTTGCTACCCTGGGTGTTGGCGCCCAGCTGGAAATTAGCCTCAGTCACCCCGTCCCAGGGGTGCAGCCCCTTGACGCCTTCCGGGTACTTGTACCAGGAGTGGGGCACGAACTCCTGGATTTCGTCCGGATTGCGCAGATCCACCTCGTGCACCTCTTTTAGGTTGCCGTTGATGATGGCGCCGTGTGGCATCATCAAGTTATCCGCCGTGTAATCGTTGGCACGATCCGGGATATCGCCATAGGCCAGCACATTCATGCCGGAGAGACCGCCACCGTAAGTCCAGCCCTTATAGAAACTGGCAATCGCCAACAGGTCCGGTACGTAGACGTTATTCACGAACGTCCGTACCTGATCGATGATCGAGGAGATCTGATTCAGGCTGGACATATTGAGGGCGCCCACCGCCCCCACACCGTCCAGATTGATGGCACAGGGCACGCCGCCCACCAGCCAGTTGGGGTGCGGATCCTTGCCGCCCAGGATGGTGCGGATCTTGACGATCTCTTTCTGGAAATCGAGCGCCTCCAGGTAGTGGGTCACGGCAATCAGATCCACCTCCGGCGGCAGCAGGTAGGCGGGGTTGGTCCAGTAACCGTTTTTGAACGGTCCCAGCTGGCCCGACTCGACAAACTTCTTCAGCCGGTTTTGGATATCCCGGAAATAGCCCGGCGAGGAGAGTGCGTGGTGCGGCGAGATCTTCTGCTGCAGCTCGGAGGTCGCCTTGGGATCGGCCTTCAGAGCGTTCACCGGGTTGACCCAGTCCAGGGCGTGCAGATGATAAAAGTGCACCAGGTGATCGTGCGCCTGCAGGGCCAACTGCATGATATTGCGGATCGAGTTGGCGTTCTCCGGGATCTGGATCGCCAGCGCATCCTCCACCGCCCGCACAGAGGTAAGCGCATGGGTGCCGGTGCAGACGCCGCAGATACGCTGGGTGAAGGCCCAGGCGTCGCGCGGGTCGCGCCCCTTCAGAATCACTTCCAGGCCGCGCCACATCGTGCCGGTGGAGACGGCATTACGGATCACGTTGTTCTCATCCACGTTGACTTCGCAACGCATATGCCCCTCAATCCGGGTGACCGGATCCACCACCACGCGCTTGCCGGAGTCGTCCAGGGAAAAACCATTGGGTGTCTGTTTCGTGCTCATTGATCCTGATCCCCTTTATGCTGAGCCTGTTTGATAGCGGTGACCGCCAGATGGGCCGCGGCCGCGGCGCCCACGGTGCCGGCGGCGGCGATACCGACCTTGTCGGCATTGGCCTCGATACCGAACTGGTGGGTATCGGTGACCCGGTCATAGAAACTGCCCTTGTCCCAGAAGCCATCTTCGGAACAGCCGATACAGCCGTGGCCAGCCTGGATCGGGAACGACAGACCGCCGTTCCAACGCACCGTGGAACAGGCGTTGTAGGTGGTGGGGCCCTTGCAACCCATCTTGTAGAGGCAGTAACCCTTGCGCGCCGCTTCGTCATCCCAATGCTCGACAAACTGACCGGCATCGAAATGGGGACGCCGGTAGCACTTATCGTGGATGCGCTGGCTGTAGAACATCAGCGGACGCCCCTGGCGATCCAACTGCGGGAAGCGATCGAAGGTGAGGATGTAAGTGATCACCGCGGTCATCACCTCGGCGATGGGCGGGCAGCCCGGTACCTTGATGATCGGCTTGGCGGCCAGCCCCGGCACCTTGTGTACCGGCGTGGCCCGGGTGGGATTGGGACGCGCCGCCTGCACGCAGCCCCAGGAGGCGCAAGAGCCCCAGGAGATGATCGCCTTACAGTGCTCGGCGGCCTTGCGCAGCTGCTCGACGAACGGCTTGCCGCCAATAATGCAGTACATGCCGTCCTCATCCAGCGGGGGGTTACCCTCTACCGCCAGAATGTAATTGCCGTCGTACTTGTCGATGATCTCCTCGATGATCGCCTCCGCCTCGTGTCCAGCGGCGGCCATGATGGTGTCGTCGTAATCCAGTGAGATCATCGATAACACCACATCCTTGGCCAGCGGATGGGCCGAACGGATGAACGATTCGGAACAGCAGGTACACTCCAGGCCGTGCAGCCAGAGTACCGGAATGCGCGGTTTGGTCTCCATCGCCTCGGCGATGGTCGGCGCAAAGGCCGGTCCCAGTCCCAGGGCCGAAGCCGTCAAACTGCAATATTTCAGAAAACTGCGGCGGGTGATCCCCTGTCGCCGCATCACTTCGTAAAAGGTCTCGCTCATTACCCGACTCCTCCAGTGCGTTGGTGGGGTGGTGCGGCTTTATGGGATTTCCTGCCACATCCTGGAGGCCGGGAGTGCAACGGCTGTGCCAATCCATTTTTTTTGATATTTATCAGTTTCTTGCGAGGCACCGTACATTTTTTCAATGACGACAAGTGGTTAGTAACGTTTTAGGTTTGATCGAAAAATTGGCAGGAGTGATTCCACGTAATTACCAAGGTATTAACTGGGAAACCGGGCTGGATCGATGCAACGGGGTACGAAACCCCACCAGCGACTATCTTTATCCCCCCAGCGACTACCCCTCCACTACTAATCAACGCTAAACAGTTGTTTTAACTTGCCTTTATTTAACCGGAACGATACATCAATCAATACTGATGTTGCACAGAGGCAGGACAGCCATCATAATTCCCGGTCCCCTGGCGGCCATCGCGCCCTGAAGTAAGGAAAACCCGGCAAACCGCCGGTGTTCGCCCGCCGTCAAACAGGGTAGATTGCAAGCAAGGGCATTATTGTTGGATGCGTAGGCCGGATCGTGTGCGCACCGTTGTAGCGAGGAATAGAGACAGTGACGACCACCACTGAGATTGCTGACGTACAGAGCAGCGTCGATACCCGGCAGATCGCCATCAACAAGGTGGGGATCAAAGACATCCGCCATCCGGTGCGGGTCAAAGACCGTAGCGACGGCGAGCAGCACACTATTGCCAACTTCAACATGTATGTGAACCTGCCGCACAACTTCAAGGGCACCCACATGTCCCGTTTCGTGGAGATTCTCAACTCACACGAAAAGGAGATCAGCATCGACAACTTTAAGGTGATGCTGCAGGAGATGGCGGAAAAACTGGAAGCGGAATCCGGCCACATCGAGATGAACTTCCCCTACTTCATCAACAAAACCGCGCCGGTCTCCGGCGTGCAGAGCCTGCTGGACTACGACGTCACCTTCATCGGCGAGGTGCATAACGGCAAGCCAACCACTTATATCAAGGTGCAGGTCCCAGTCACCAGCCTCTGCCCCTGCTCCAAGAAGATTTCCGAGCGGGGCGCGCACAATCAGCGCTCCCACGTCACGGTACAGGTGAGAACCTGCGGTTTCGTCTGGGTTGAGGAGATTATCGACCTGGTGGAGAGTCAGGCCTCCTGCGAACTCTACGGCTTGTTGAAACGGCCGGATGAAAAATATGTCACCGAGCGCGCCTATGACAATCCCAAGTTTGTCGAGGATATGGTGCGCGATGTGGCCGGCAAGCTGGATCAGGATGAACGCTTCTGCGCCTACGTGGTGGAATCGGAGAACTTCGAATCGATCCACAACCATTCCGCTTATGCGCTGATCGAACGGGACAAGGAAGCCGAGTAACCTGAGCCAAGGTGAATTAAGCCAAAAGGGCGCCACAGGCGCCCTTTTTAATTGGATCGTTCTATTTCAGAACTGCCACCACTCATGCTACTTAATCGACTGCGGTTCCTGAATCGCCGGAATAACATTGCCGTTCATCAGCACCACAAAATAGCGATTCTTGATCTGGTGGTCGTGCTCGGTTCTCATCTTCACCATATAGTGCCATTGCTTCTCAAAATGGGGCAGCTTCCTCAGCTCAATCTCTTCCAGTGTCGCATCTTTCAGCTCGGCATCCGAGGACACGTACTGGTGGATGGAAGCCGCCACTTTTTCGATGGTCAGCGGCGGCACCTCCTTAAAGGGGTGCCAATAGTGTGTCTCATCCACATCGCTTGGATTGATAAAGGCGACAACCCGTGTGCTATCGACATACTCAAAGATTTCGACCGGGTAGCCTGTCGCAAAAGCGTTCGCGCTCAGCAACACCGGTAACCATGCAAGCCATCTGAATGACATATTGATCTCTCCAGATTAAATGAATTGGGTCATTGAGCGACCACCTCATGCGGCAATCCGTGTGGCAACAACTGATGGCCCTTCCTTACGGGTTCCGGACAAAAGACCGCGCCGTCAATGCGCCAGGAGAACGGGAATAATGCCGCTACAGCGCGCGGATCCCGGCGGAAAAAAAAACACCGCCGTTCCTGGTCCGCATGGGATATCTGATCCCTGATTGATCAAGTATTGTAACATGGGGTAGAGGACGGGCTAAAACAAAACAATCCGCCTGTAGTATAAACAGGCGTTATCGCCACCCATGCCTTGAGGACTAACTAGCCGCCCGCTGCCTGCTACCCTCTTCAATTCCCTGGCTACGCAGGTATTCGTCATAACTGCCCTTAAAGTCATTCACGCCCTGCGGGGTGATCTCGACAATGCGGGTAGCCAGGGAAGAGATAAATTCACGATCATGACTGACAAAGAACAGCGTGCCGGGATAGTTTTCCAACGCCAGATTGAGCGACTCGATAGACTCCATATCCAGGTGATTGGTCGGTTCATCCATCAACAGGATATTGGGCCGCTGCAGCATCAACTTACCGAACAGCATGCGTCCCTGTTCGCCACCGGAAATCACTTTCACTGACTTGTTGATGTCATGCTGGGAAAACAGCATGCGCCCCAAGGTACCGCGAATCACTTGTTCATCATCGCCATTCTGTCCCCACTGAGACATCCAGTCGAACAGGTTCGAATCTTGGGTAAAATCGGCAGAGTGATCCTGGGCGAAATAACCGATATTGGCATTCTCCGACCAACGCACCTCACCGCGATCAGAAGGCAAATCGCCGACCAGTGTGCGCAGCAGCGTGGTCTTGCCGATGCCGCTGGCACCGATAATGGCCACCCGCTCGCCGACTTCGACCTGCAGATCGAGTTTGTCGAACAGGGGGGCTTCACCATACCCCTTACTCAACCCTTCTACCTCCAGCGCCAGCCGGTAGAGCTTCTTGGTCTGGTCAAAACGGATATAGGGGTTGACCCGGCTGGAGGGTTTCACCTCGTCAAGTTTTATCTTGTCAATCTGGCGTGCCCGGGAGGTGGCCTGCTTGGCCTTCGAGGCGTTGGCGCTAAACCGACTGACAAAGGTCTGCAGTTCGGCAATCTGCGCCTTCTTCTTGGCGTTGTCGGCCAGCAACCGCTCCCTGACTTGGGTAGACGCGGTCATGTAATCGTCGTAGTTGCCCGGATAGATACGCAGTTCACCGTAGTCGAGATCGGCCATGTGGGTACAGACGCTGTTCAGGAAGTGCCGGTCATGTGAGATGATAACCATGGTGCTGTTGCGCTCATTCAGCACCCCTTCCAGCCAGCGGATGGTATTGATATCCAGGTTATTGGTCGGTTCGTCCAGCAGCAGGATATCGGGGTCGGCAAACAGCGCCTGCGCCAGCAACACGCGCAGCTTCCAGCCCGGCGCCACTTCGCGCATCAGGCCAAAGTGCTGGGATTCCGGAATCTCCAGACCCAGCAACAACTCTCCGGCACGCGCCTCGGCGCTGTAACCGTCCAGCTCGGCAAACTCCACCTCCAGTTCGGCCACCTTCATGCCGTCCGCTTCGCTCATCTCCGGCAGGGCGTAGATACGATCCCGCTCCTGTTTCACCGTCCATAACTCGGCATAGCCCATGATCACGGTATCGATCACACTATAGTCCTCGAAGGCGAATTGATCCTGACGCAGCTTGCCCACCCGCTCATTCACATCCACCTTGACGTTACCGGCCGACGGCTCCAGTTCGCCACCGAGTATCTTCATCAGGGTCGACTTACCGCAGCCGTTGGCCCCGATCAAACCATAGCGGTTGCCGTTACCGAACTTAACCGAGATATTTTCAAACAGCGGCTTGGCGCCGAATTGCATGGTGATATTAGCAGTGGTAATCACATCAAATTCCGATCATTTGGATAGGCTCAACAGCCATGGGACAAAAGGGGTGGGTGATGCCATAACCCTGTCATCAGGAACATCCGATAAGTCGCCAACAGGCGGCGGGGCGGACAGCGCCCCGGATAACACCGAGGCCCGAAACGGGTGCTGTATGGTAGAGAAAACCCCCTTCGGGTTCAAGTCGCTTGAGAAAAAGGGGCAGACAAATCGGTGTACGGACACGTTTACCGCACAACGCCCATCTGTTTTCGATTATAAATTCAGCCGTTTTGAATTACTGAGCGCGCAACATCTCATCAGAAAGAGGGAGGCGTACAAGCGCTGATTATGATGCAATCCCCGGTACTGATATTTCGGAAGCGGTGCTTAAGACGACTATCAAATAGATAGGAATCGCCCGCCTTCAAAATCTGGACTTGGTTGTCTACGGTCACCTCAATTTCACCGGAAACGATGATCCCCCCCTCTTCGGCTTCGTGGGTAATCATGTCCTTTCCCGTATCGGCCCCCGGCGGATAGCACTCATAAAGGATCTGCAACGAGTGCCTTGAGGCATCCCCCACCTGCTTGATGGAGACCTGATCGATATTTCCATTGATGCCGATTGCACTGAGGATTGCCGGACTCAGCTCCTTCAGTTCGCCTTTTGTAAAAAAGTACTGCTCGGCTTCCTGCTCTTCGACACTGAAAAATTCCGATAGCGACATCGGAATGCCCTCCAGCACCTTTTTCAGTGATGCGACCGAGGGACTGGTCCGGTTCATCTCAATCATCGAGATAGAACCGTTGGTCACCCCGCTTCGACTGGCCAGTTGGCGTTGCGAAAGCCCTTTCGATTTGCGGATCTCTTTCAATCGCTTACCTATATCGATACTCATTATTTGCCCATCTTGATTATCTGCCGAGTGTTTAGAATATTTGACTATAGGGTGATCGGAATATCAAGCCTACCGGGTAAGAATGTTAATTATTCGTTAAATATTGATAATTACTGCCGATATCGTACCGATTTATTAATCGCTTGATTTGTATTTTAAACAGCTGTAGTGTAATTATCGACAGAGACGTAGTGAAATACTTAACGGGTCGCTCAAGGTGAATTCAAGCCCTATACCTAAAACAACGCTTCACCTGAGTGCAAATTTCAAGCGATAGAGATGAGGGATAAAGCGCAAGGCAACAGTAAATGTTCAAGCGCATACCCCACCCTATCTACCAGACCAGCAAAGCCATGAACCAGAATGCATCTTTCGTTGAGTTTCGTAATGTCCAGAAAAGCTATGACGGCAAAGCGCTCGTCGTAAAGGACTTCAATCTCTCCATCGCCCGGGGAGAATTCGTCACCATGCTGGGGCCTTCAGGTTCCGGCAAGACGACCTGCCTGATGATGCTGGCCGGTTTTGAAACCGCCACCTACGGCGACATCCTTCTGGATGGGCACCCGATCAACAAAGTGCCGCCACAAAAGCGGGGCATTGGAATGGTATTCCAAAATTACGCCCTCTTCCCTCATATGACGGTTGCTGAAAATCTCGCCTTCCCGCTGGAGGTACGCAAGCTGGAGAAAAACACCATCAAGCAGAAAGTGCGCAACGCGCTGGACATGGTGGAACTCGGTGAGCTGGCGGACCGCCGGCCGGCACAGCTTTCAGGGGGACAAAAACAGCGTGTCGCACTCGCCCGCGCCCTGGTATTCGAACCGGAACTGGTGCTGATGGACGAACCGCTCGGTGCACTCGACAAAAACCTGCGAGAGCAGATGCAATACGAAATCAAACAGATCCATGAGCGCCTTGGCGTCACCATGGTCTATGTCACCCATGACCAATCCGAAGCGCTGACCATGTCCGACCGCATCGCCGTATTCAATGACGGCATTGTGCAGCAGTTGGCTTCGCCTTCCGCACTCTATGAAGAGCCGGAAAATGCCTTTGTCGCCAGCTTCATTGGCGAAAACAACCGTTTTTCTGGAACGGTGAAATCATTGGAAAACGACCGCTGCATCGTGGCGCTGGACCAAGGCGACTGCGAGATCAGGGCGCTGCCTATCAACATCGCGGGAGTCGGGTCGCGTGCCATCTTATCCCTCCGCCCGGAGCGGGTAGTCATCGATCCCGCCGAGGGGTCGTTACCGAATATCTTTAAAGTCCGGGCGGAAGGAGTGACTTACCTGGGTGACCACATTCGCTGCAACGTCAGTTTTGGCCAGCGTGATGGCTTCATCATCAAGATTCCAAATTCGGAGCAGCACCCGACCATCGAGACGGGAAGAGATTTACGGATCGGGTGGGCCGGACGGGATTGCCGAGCGTTTAACGCATGAATCAATAAACAGATGCCGAACGGCAATGCTAATGCCTGATCTGCAGGCATGCCTTTATCAGTAATAAATAGCCAAAAAAAGAGAGGAGTGGGAAATGCAAAAACTGATCAGCTTCACTTCAGTGGTGGCCCTTGGCCTCACTTGTGTCATATCGGTCGCCTCGGCGGCAGAAAGAATCACCGTCGTATCCTTCGGCGGTGCTTACACCAATGCGCAGAAAAAGGGATCGCACGAGCCCTTTATGAAAAAAACCGGCGTAGAGATTCTCTCTGAAGATTACAACGGCGGCCTGGGCAAGCTACGCGCTCAGGTAGAGTCGGGGAAAGTCACCTGGGATGTGGTAGACCTTGAGACCTCCGACGTCATCCGCGCTTGCGACGAAGGCTTGATAGACCCCATTAACGTCGGTGACCTGGAGCCGGGAACGGATGGCTCCGCCGCCGCGCAGGATTTCATGCCAACAGCACTAAAGAAATGCGGTGTAGGGGCAATCGTCTGGTCGACCGTTTTTGCCTATGACAAATCCAAGATAAAAACGGCGCCCCATTCCATCGCCGACTTTTTTAATCTGCAGGCCTATCCCGGCAAACGCGGTATGAAACGCACACCCAAGGTGAACCTGGAAATGGCACTGATGGCTGACGGCGTGAAAGCCGACGATGTTTATAAGGTGCTATCCACACCAGCGGGACAGGATCGGGCATTTAAAAAACTTGATCAGATCAAGAACCAACTGGTTTGGTGGAAGTCTGGTGCACAGGCTCCTCAGCTTCTGGCCGATGGCGAAGTGGTGATGACCACAGCGTACAACGGCCGCATCTACAATGCCGTGAAAAACGAAAGCAAGCCTTTTGTGATTGTCTGGGACGGACAAGTGATGGACATTGATTATTGGGCGATCCCCACCGGCGCGCCAAACAAGGATAAGGCGAAAGCGTTTCTGATATTCGCCACCGCTCCGGAACAGCTAGCCAGACAATCCAAATACATCTCCTATGGACCACCACGCAAGACCGCGGCGGCCATGGTTGACGTGTCGATGAAAAATGACATCCCGACTGCACCGGTCAACCTGTCCAATGCCCTGGCGGCCAATGCCGAGTTCTGGGCCGATTACGAAGACGAATTGAACGAACGGTTTACCGCCTGGCTAGCCAACTAAGCGGCATGAGTCCGTGCACCCGGTGGTGCCGTTGTACACCACCGGGTACCGAACCAACCCGAGGAGATAAACGGTGAACGAAATTGCGGTTCAGTCTGAGGACTTGACCTCAGTGCTTCCCAGCGCCAAGGTATTTGAAGGAAAAGCGCTGAAGGCACAGTTGGCACGGTCTACGCGACGGGAAAAAACCAAAGCGTTTCTCCTGGTTTTACCCCTATTGGTTTTTATCGGTTCAATGTTTGTATTTCCGCTCGCCGATATGATGCTACGCAGTGTCAATAACGGTCCCGTGGCGGAACTCATGCCCGACTTGGCGGCGCAATTGTTCGACTGGGATCAATCGACGCTCCCCGACGAGCCGGCTTTTGCCGCGCTGGCAAAAGATATCCAGATCGCCCACAAAAACCGCACGCTGGGCAAGATCGCAACACGCCTCAATTTTGAACTAAGCGGTATACGCAGCCTGCTGACCAAATCCGCACGCAGACTGACACGGGTGGAAGCCGTAGAAGGCACCTGGAAAGAAACACTGATCCACGTCGACAAACGTTGGGGTGACATAGAGACGTGGGGCGCGATCAAGCGTGTACTGCCAGGCACCACCGCCGCCTTTTACCTCAGCGCACTGGACCTGGCCTATGATGCGAAAGGTAACATCACTCATAAACCGGCCGATCGTTCCATCTACGTCGATAACTTCGTCAAGACCTTCGCTATCAGCCTTGGCGTCACCATCAGCTGTTTTATTCTCGGTTTCCCCGTTGCCTACCTGCTCTCGACCTTGCCGACGGCGAAAGCCAACCTGCTGATGATTTGTGTATTACTGCCATTTTGGACCTCGCTCCTGGTCCGTACCACCAGTTGGATAGCGTTGTTGCAAACTCACGGCATCGTCAATGATTTACTGGTTTGGTTGGGAGTGCTGGATGAGGGGAACCGGCTGGACATGATGTACAACATGTTCGGCACCGTTGTCGCCATGACCCACATACTGTTGCCCTTTATGATACTGCCGCTGTTTAGCGTCATGAAATCCATTGACGCCAGTTTTATGCGCGCCGCCACCTCGCTGGGTGCATCGCCCTTCACCGCTTTTGTCCGCGTCTATTTGCCGCAAACCAAGCCGGGTATCGCCGCGGGATCCCTGCTGGTCTTCATCCTGGCCATCGGCTACTACATCACCCCGGCATTGGTTGGCGGACGCACCGGCCAGATGATCAGTAACTTCATTGCCTACCACATGCAGCAGAGTCTCAACTGGGGACTGGCCGCCGCGTTGGCCGGCATACTGCTGGTCATCGTCCTGATGCTTTACTGGCTGTTTAACCGCATCATCGGCATCGACAAACTGAAACTGGGCTAACGGGATCACTATCATGGCACTTCCTACCTACGCCAGCCCCCTGCAACGCGCTTGGCACTATACCTTCTGGTTCATTTGCGCATTGGTGTTTCTTTTTCTGATGGCACCTATCCTGGTGATCGTTCCCTTGTCTTTCAACGTGGAGCCGTACTTCAGCTTTACGCAGGGGATGCTGTCGCTGGATCCGGACGCCTTTTCGCTCAGGTGGTATGAGGATTTCCTGTCCAACGACATGTGGATCCTGGCGGTCAAGAACAGCCTTTACATCGGCGTGGCATCTACATTCTTGGCAACCGCTCTGGGAACCCTGGCAGCACTGGGTCTTTCGCGCCCCCACATGCCCTACCGCGGAGTCATCATGGGCGTGCTGATCTCCCCCATGATCGTGCCGTTGATTATCACGGCGGCCGGTGTCTACTTCTTTTACGCGCGCCTCGGATTGGCCGGCAATCTCTGGGGACTGATCCTCGCCCACACCGTACTGGGCACGCCCTTTGTGGTCATCACCGTTACCGCCACCCTGTCGGGTTTCGACATCAGCCTGATACGCGCCGCATTAAGTCTCGGCGCATCCCATAGCCGCATCTTTTTTACCGTCATTATGCCGTTGATACTGCCGGGCGTTATCTCCGGCTCACTGTTCGCCTTCGGCACCTCCTTTGATGAGGTTGTGGTGGTGCTTTTTCTATCCGGCGCCGAGCAGACAACAATCCCCAGGCAGATGTGGTCAGGCATTCGGGAACAGATCAGCCCGACCATTTTGGCCGTGGCCACTCTGCTGGTGGCCCTGTCCATTCTCATGCTCACCACCATCGAACTATTACGCCGCCGCGGTGAACGATTGCGTGGCCTATCGCCCGGCTGATTTCTCCGTACACGCATCAACCTTTTTTAACACCATGCCAATCCAGTCTGCGCTCTTCACCGAGCAGACCCCGGCCGCTTTGACCCGTCTGGCTGGCGAACGGCACCAAGAAAACAGGAGTACAACATGTTGCAAGATCCAACCTTGCTGAAGAATGCAGCTTATATCAACGGGGCTTGGTGCTCGGCGGATAGTGGGGAGGTGTTTGTCGTCACCAATCCCGCGACCGGCGAAGCTATCACGACCGTGCCTGACATGGCGGAACAAGAGACGCGCCGCGCCATCGATGCCGCCGAGGCGGCCTGGCCGGCGTGGCGCGAACAGGCGGCTAAACAACGGGCAGCGGTTCTGCGCAAATGGTTCGAGTTGATCATGGCCAATCAGGATGACCTGGGACGCCTGATGACAGCCGAGCAGGGTAAGCCGCTGGCCGAGGCCAAGGGCGAAGTAGCCTATGGTGCCTCCTTTATCGAATGGTTCAGCGAAGAAGCGAAGCGCGTCTACGGCGATGTCATTCCTTCACCGTTCAACGATCGCCGTATTGTCGTCATCAAACAACCCATTGGGGTGGTAGCCGCCATCACACCCTGGAACTTTCCAATCGCCATGATTACCCGCAAATGTGCCCCGGCACTGGCCGCCGGTTGCCCGGTGGTGGTGAAGCCCGCAGCACTCACGCCGCTCAGCGCGCTGGCACTGGCGGAACTGGCGGAACGCGCCGGTATCCCCAAGGGCGTATTTAATGTAGTGACGTCGGAATCCGGCGTGCGCGTGGGTAAGGAAATGACCGCCAATCCAACAGTGCGCAAGCTCTCATTCACCGGCTCCACGGCGGTGGGAAAGATATTGACGCGCGCCTGCGCCGACACCATGAAAAAGGTCTCCATGGAACTGGGCGGCAACGCCCCATTTATCGTCTTCAGTGACGCCGACCTGGATGCCGCCGTCAGTGGCGCCATGGCCTCAAAGTATCGCAATGCCGGCCAAACCTGTGTCTGTGTCAACCGCTTCCTGGTCCAGGATGAAATCTACGACGCGTTCACCGACAAACTCGCTACGGCCGTCTCGCAACTACAGGTGGGTGACGGCATGACCGAGGGGATCACCCAAGGGCCACTGATCAATGAGGCGGCCGTCACCAAGGTGAATGCTCACATCCAGGACGCCCTCGGCAAAGGCGCACGCTTGATCTGCGGCGGTAAACGGCACGCTCAGGGCGGCACTTTTTTCGAACCCACGGTCATCGCCGATGCCACCCCTGATATGACCGTGGCACGCGAGGAGACCTTCGGCCCATTGGCGCCGATATTTCGTTTCCAGACGGAAGCGGAAGCGATCCGTCTGGCCAATGACACTGAAGTGGGTCTTGCGGCCTATTTCTACAGCCGCGACATCGGCCGCATCTGGCGCGTCAGCGAAGCGCTGGAGTACGGCATGGTCGGTATCAACGAGGGGATCATCTCCAACGAAGTGGCGCCCTTCGGCGGCGTCAAGGAGTCCGGACTGGGACGCGAGGGTTCCAAATACGGCATCGATGACTTTGTCGAAATTAAATATCTGTGCATGGGCGGGCTGGACAAATAGCCCCCCCGGTAATCATTTCACACGTTTCAGGACACTTAAGATGACAACCAATACTGAATGGCAACAACGCAAAGAGAAAGCGATTGCCCGGGGTCAGGGCAACCAGTCCCAATTCTATGTCGAGCGGGCAAAAAACGCTGAAATCTGGGATGTAGAAGGCAAATCCTATATCGATTTTGCCGCCGGTATCGCGGTGGTCAACACCGGCCATTGCCACCCCAAAGTTACCGCCGCCGTGCTGGCACAGCTGGAAAAATTCAGCCACACCTGTGTCATGGTAACCCCGTACGATTCAGCGGTTCAGCTGGCCGAACGGTTAAACAAGCTGGTACCGATCAATCATGCCAAGTCGATTTTTGTCACCACCGGCGCCGAAGCGGTAGAAAACGCCGTCAAGATCGCCCGTGCCCATACCCGCCGTCCCGGCATCATCGCCTTCAACGGCGGCTTTCACGGTCGCACCAACTTGTGCATGGGCCTGACCGGAAAGATCGTGCCGTACAAAGCCGGCTTCGGCCCCTTCCCGGCTGACATCTTTCATGCGCCTTTCCCCATTGAGTACCACGGCGTAAGCGTGGCGGATTCACTGCAGGCACTGGAAACCCTTTTCAAGACCGATATCGAACCGCAACGTGTCGCCGCCATCATCATTGAACCCGTGCAGGGTGAAGGGGGGTTCTATCCGGTCCCGGAAGGCTTTCTCGCCTACCTGCGCCAAGTCTGTGACCAGCACGGCATACTGTTGATCTGTGATGAAATACAGACCGGCTTTGCCCGTACCGGTAAGATGTTTGCCACCGAATATCACCGTATTGAACCTGACTTGATGACACTCGCCAAAGGTATGGCGGGAGGATTCCCCATTGCCGCCGTGGTCGGCAAGGCCGAGATCATGGATTCTCCCAATCCTGGCGGACTGGGCGGCACCTACGGCGGCTCTCCCCTGGGCTGTGCCGCCGCACTGGCAGTGCTGGATGTGATCGAAGAGGAAGGGTTGGTGGTACGCGCCGGTGCCATGGGTGAGCGCATGGTCAACCACCTGAATGAGTTGAAACAGCGTTACCACAAGCAGATTGGACAGGTTCGCCACACCGGCGCCATGGTGGCGATGGAGTTGGTACAGGATGGCGACGCCGATAAACCGAATGCGGAATTGACCCGCGCCCTGGTAGGCAAAGCGGCAGAGAAAGGCCTGCTGCTACTCTCTTGCGGTGTGCGCAGCAATGTCATACGCCTACTGGCTCCCCTGACCATCTCTGATGCGCTGATCGATAGGGGAATGGAGATACTCGCCGAGTGTCTGGCCGAAACGACCTGAACAGACAGGCGGAGAGCACCACCCCACCATCCGGACGGTTCTGGCTAACGCATTGAAATACGTTAGCCAGAACCTGGAATGACCGGCCTATTCAAAATACCGTTACGCTATTCGACGGGCAGATAGATATCCGTCATCAACTCGTGCTCGGCCACCTCCGGGAACAGATTGATATAGTGGAAGAAGCAGTTAAAATCGCGCAACGATTCACCGCTTTCCGGTAACCATTTACCGTATAGGTAGCGCACCTTATCATCCATCTCTTCATAGGGGCCGCGATGACGCAGGCGCGCACAACGACCGGCCGGAATCGTCTTGTTGATGACACCCTGCGGATTTGCCGGCACCGCCGCCCTGACCGATCCACACAGATCGAACCGGAATTGGTCCGGCTCTGTCGTTTTCGGATCATCATAAATCAAGCCATAGGTATTACTCGTGTCGACAGGCGACAACTGACTCTGCTTGCGCCACTCGATAAACCGCGCCACCGAATCATTCAATAACTCCGGTGAACCACGGTGTTCCAACACCGCGATTTTTGTCTCGTCAAACTGAACTATCTCTACATGCATGGGTTCATTCCTCTCAATAACCGGAAATTGATATTTACGTTTCCAGTCGATCCATTCGGGTTTACGTCTGAATTGAGAGGGTGTCTGTCCGAACACATTCTTGAATGCACGAGAAAAGGACTCCGGATTTTCAAAACTGGCATCCAGAGCGATATCGATAATCCGCGAATCTTTATGGAACGCCAACTGATAAGACGCTCTTTTCAGACGCGCCATCAAGATAAACCGCGAAACACTGATACCCGTGTATTCCGTAAACTGACGGTGAAAGTGAAACTTGGAAAAATTGGCCACCTGACTCAATCGCTCGACAGATAAATCATCATTAAGGTGTTCACTGATGTAATCCCACACCCTATTGATCTTTTCCGCATAAGATTTCTTCGCTTCCCCGTTCACCGCCGCACCTCTTCAATCAGGCGGGTATTGTGCCGACACGCCGACACCACATCCTGACTGATATTGCTATTATTCAGAATAATCCGCGCTACACCGCCAACGGCGACTCACCGGCTGACGGAATTAAAAAACACGCAACGGCCACAGGGGACAACACGATCAGCGCCGAGTGTGGCACCGCCCCGGTGCCCACTTAACGAATGGGGCAAAGGGACCGCGGATTAACCGGCGGCCACGGCGGTCGCTCTTCTTTTCGTTTTAGCCTTCTTCTCGATCGCCAACCCGCCCCACATGCATGCGATCACTTCGTCATAGTAATGGGGAAGCGGTGTCTTAATCACCCCGTCAAGGCGTAAATGGATCATGCGAATCGCTCCACCGAAAACCGTGGCGGCCACCACCCAGGGATCCCCCTGACGGATCTCCCCAGCCTCCATGCCCTGTTTAACGATGTTGCGCATCGCCTCGAACGGGGTGGAGCTGCAGATTGGCGGTTCATCCGGCAAGAACTCCCGATGCTTGGCATGCAACATGTACTCAATGATATTGCGTCGACTTTCGGTGTATTCGAACAACAGGGCAATGATCCGATTACAGCGTTCCCGATTGGTCAGGTCTTCTTCAATCACCTGCGTAATCATCTCTTCAAACTCATTCAGCAAGTGGTAGTAAAGCGCCTTGGCGACCCCCTCCTTGCCACCGAAATGTTTGTAGATAGAACCGATGCTGACCTGGGATTCCCGCTGCACATCGTGCACCGAGACATTGTGAAATCCCTTTTCGACAAACAGGTCCAGCGCCGCCGTGAGGATACGGCAATCCAGCGGTTCAGGAGTGGGAACGGTCTTATTCAGGTAGGGCATGCAAGCTCCGCAACGATGGGTCTTTATCGGCTGATTATACATAGCATAGTAAAAAATTTGACAAGAATGAACATTCGTTCTACTTTTTTACTGAGTATAAAAAAAGACCCAACGGAGGATATACAATGAACAAGAGAAGAGAGGCGAGCCGTTCCCGGCCCGTTGCACTAGCCGCCGCCATCGCTTTAACCCTGTCATTGGCCGGCACCCCGACCCAAGCGGATGAAACCTGCCAGTCACCCTACATGGCCAAGATCACCGGACAGGAAGATTTTGTTTACGTCTGGACCCTCGGCGTGGAAGGGCTCGGTGACGGGCAGGACAAACTGGTCACGGTCGACGTCAACCCCCAGTCAGCCCACTATGGCCAGGTGGTGGCCACCCTATCGGTAGGCGGACGCAATGAGGCCCACCACTCGGGCTTCACAGACGACCGCCGCTACCTCTGGGCCGGCGGCCTGGATACCAACAAGCTGTTTATCTTTGATGTAGCGACCAACCCGGCCAAGCCGACCCTGCACAAAGTGGTGACCGATTTTGTCGACAAGAGCGGCGGCGTGGTCGGACCCCACACCACCTATGCCCTGCCCGGCCGCATCATGATCACCGGTCTCTCCAATAACAAGGACCATGGCGGCCGCACCGCACTGGTGGAGTACACCAATGAAGGTGAATATGTCGCCACCCACTGGATGCCTACCGATCAGAACCTGCAGGGGGCGGAAAAGAGCGGGCAATTTGCCGACGGCTACAACTACGATGTGCGTGTTCTGCCGCGTCGTAACATCATGCTCACCTCTTCCTTCACCGGCTGGTCCAACTACATGATGGATTTCGGCAAGATGCTGCAGGACAAGGAGGCGATGAAACGCTTCGGCAATACCATGGTAGTTTGGGATCTGCACAGCAAGCAGCCGAAAAAAGTGCTCGACGTCCCGGGCGCCCCGCTGGAGATCCGCTGTGCCTGGCAACCCAATCACAACTGGTGCGTCACCACCACAGCGCTCACCTCGAAAATTCACCTGATCTATGAAGATGACAAGGGGGAATGGCAGAGCAAGGCGGTGGCCGATATCGATGATCCGTCGAAGGTGCCGTTGCCGGTGGATATCTCCATCAGTTCGGATGACAGCCACCTCTGGGTCAACACCTTCATGGACGGCAAAACCCGGCTGTTTGATATGACCGACCCGCACCATCCCAAGCAAGTCTATGAAAAGGTAATCGGTCGTCAGGTCAACATGGCCTCCTCCAGTTGGGATGGCAAGCGTATCTATTACACCTCATCGCTGTTAGCCAACTGGGACAAGAAGGGTGAAGACAACGAGCAGTACTTCAAGAGCTTTGTCTGGGATGGCAATAAGCTGGTGGAGAAGTTCTCTATTGACTTCAATGCGCAAAAACTGGGGCGCGCCCATCAGATGCGCTTCGGTGCCTATTCGCTCTACAGTGCCGCCAAACCCGACGTAAAGACGGCCGTAGCAAAACTGCAAACCGGTGACTGATATCCCTAACCCAACAGGCCGGATGCGCCACCGCATCCGGCCTGTAAGCAATCCGGGAGATCAGATGCTGCTCCGATGCTTAATGCTTTTCACGGTTTGGCTGTGGTTTAACCCCAGCGCGATGGCGGATACCACTCACCGCACCACGCCGTTGGCGGTCGGCTATGGCGGACTGGGTTACCCATTACCTGCAGTGGGCAGTTACAGCCTACCCAGTCTCGGCACAGCAGCCGATGGAACCGTGCTGGATGCCGAAGGTCGCCCGCAACAACTGCATGACCTGTTTGCGGACAAGTATGTACTGCTGGGTTTTATCTATAGCCGCTGCAGTGACGTGAACGGCTGTCCGCTCACCGCCCACGTCTTTTACCAGATCAAAAGTGCCATGCAGGAGGATACGCAACTGGCCGACCGGCTGAAACTGATCAGCCTCAGCTTTGATCCGGAGTCAGACACACCGGAAGCCATGCAACGGTACGCCAACAACTTCCGTTATGCCGGCAGTCGCGGCGACTGGCAATTCATCACCACCGTCTCGGAAAAAAATCTGGATCCTATTCTTGATGCCTACCATCAACCGGTTCAGCCGGACTTGACCAGTGACGGCAATCGTCGCATCAGCTATTCCCACCTGCTACGTGTTTACCTGATCGATCCCGAAAAGCGCATACGCAACATTTACAGCGTGGGATTTCTCCACCAGGCGCTGGTTCTGAACGATATCAAGACGCTACTCAAAGCTGACCCTGCGTCCGCCCTTGTCGCATCCAAAACCCAACAGGCGTTACACCTGTCGCAACCGGGTGATGACAAAACCGGTTACGAAAAAGCCAGCTATACCACCCGTTCCCGCGCGCTGGAAATGCGGCGAGGCAAACAGGCCGACTTGCTACAGCCGTTAACACAAGCGCCATTGGGACTGCCCCCCATACCGGAGCCGGCTGACAATCCGATCACCCGGGATAAAGTCGCACTGGGTCGAAAACTCTTCTTCGATCGACGCCTCTCACTCAACGACACCTTTTCCTGCGCCATGTGCCACATTCCGGAGCAGGGGTTCACCAGCAATGAACTGGCCATGGCGGTCGGCGTCGAGGGGCGTAGCGTGCGGCGCAACTCACCGACAATCTATAACACCGCCTACGCCAAACTGCTGTTTCATGACGGTCGAGAGGATAGCCTGGAACAGCAAGTATGGGGACCGCTGTTGGCGAAAAATGAAATGGCCAATCCCTCGGTCGGTTACCTGCTGAATAAAATACGCCACATCGGGGATTACCAGGCTCTGTTTGAGACAGCCTTCAACGGCAAGGGCATCTCCATGGAGACACTGGGTCAGGCGCTGGCCAGTTACCAGCGGACCCTGGTATCCGCCGATTCGGCGTTTGATCGCTGGCATTACGGCCGCGACTCGAATGCACTCTTACCACAGGCACAGCAGGGGTATGCACTGTTTACCGGCAAAGCGGGCTGTGTCGCCTGCCACCGAATCGGTGAACGGTACGCCCTGTTCACCGATCACAGCCTGCACAACACCGGTGTCGGCTATCGTCAATCGATGGGTATCCGGCCGGCCAAGGAATCGGTACAGATCGCCCCAGGCGTGCGCATCAATATTGATCGAGCGCTGATTGAACGCGTCGGTGAACAAACGCCCGCTGACGTGGGCCGTTATGAAGTGACACAGAATCCCCACGACCGCTGGAAATACAAGACGCCGAGTCTACGCAATATTGCCCTGACCGCGCCCTATATGCACAACGGTTCACTCAGTACCCTGCGCGACGTGGTGGAGTTCTACAATAACGGCGGCGTGAAGAATGAACGGCTCGACCCCCTGATCAAACCGCTGCAACTGACGGAGCCGGAGAAGCAGGCTTTAGTCGCCTTCCTGCAATCACTGACCGGTAGTAATGTGGACCGGATCGTAGCCGATGCCTTTGCAGCGCCTATTGGCGATCCAAACCCGGTTCATGGCACTAGGGTAGAGGTACGCTGAATGGGTAAACTGATGCGTTGGCTGTGGGTTATCGGCCTGTTTTCGATCTATCACACCGGACTGGCGGCGATGGGAGGTGATTTCACCCTAACCGATCAGCAGGGCAAACCGTTTCAACTACAACAGTTGCGCGGCAAGGTGGTGCTGCTCTCTTTCGGCTACACCTACTGTCCTGACATCTGCCCCACCGAGCTGGCACGTATATCCAGCGTACTGAACGGTTTGGGAGGCGACGCCGATCAGGTGCAGGGCCTATTCATCACGCTCGACCCAGGACGTGATACCCCACCGGTATTGCAGGCTTACCTGAATTACTTCAATCCATCCCTGATCGGCTTGACCGGATCGGACGCAGCCATTAGCCAAGTCGCAACCGCTTATCACGTGGCGTTCCAGAAACAGGCGCAACCGGATGGCGATTACAGCCTGGATCACTCCGCCAACCTGTACCTCATCGATCGTAACGGACAGCTATTCGGCATGGTGCCCTACGGCCTGCCAGCCGCACATGTGTTACAGGTGGTGCGATCACTGCTTGATGGCTCAACGCAATAAACGGCATGGGCAAGCCAGTCAGGAACACGCCGTCTCACACTGATAGGACAAAGATAGGGATAAACAGACACGTAAGATAGGCACATCTTTTAAATTCCCCCAACCCACTTCCCAGAAAAGCGGGAACAGGGGGACAACCGCTATTTTTTATCAGCACAACATCATCGAAAAAAGGAGTATGCCGTATGAAAGCCAAAGCCGCCGTGGCCTGGGAAGCAAAAAAGCCGTTATCGATCGAGATGATCAATGTGGAAGGCCCCAAAGAGGGGGAAGTGTTGCTGAAGGTGATCGCCTCCGGCGTCTGCCATACCGACGCCTTCACCCTCTCGGGTGACGACCCGGAGGGTGCCTTCCCCTGCGTGTTGGGACATGAAGGCGGTTGCGAAGTGGTGGAGTGCGGACCCGGGGTGAAGGAGCTAAAGCCGGGCGATCACGTAATCCCGCTCTACATACCGGAGTGTGGCGAGTGCGAATACTGCCACTCCCCCAAGACCAATCTCTGCCAATCGATCGCCGAAACCGTCTGGACCGGCTACATGCCGGACCGCACCCGCCGCTTCTCCATGAACGGCAAACCAATCTACCACTACATGGGCTGCTCCACCTTCTCGGAATATACCGTGGTGCCCGAAATCGCGCTGGCCAAAGTTAATAAAGAGGCACCGCTGGACAAGATATGCCTGCTCGGCTGCGGTGTTACCACCGGCATCGGCGCGGTGCTCAACACCGCCAAGGTGGAAGCCGGTTCAACCGTCGCCGTATTTGGGCTGGGCGGCATCGGCCTCTCCTGCATTCAGGGGGCAGTCATGGCCAAGGCGGGGCGCATCATCGCCGTCGATATCAACCCGGACAAATGGGAGATCGCCAAAGCGCTGGGGGCTACCGATTTCGTCAACCCCAAAACCCTGAGCGGCAGTGTCACCGAAGCGATTGTCGAGATGACCCGGGGCGGTGTCGACTACTCCTTCGAGTGCATCGGTAACGTGCATGTCATGCGCGAGGCGCTGGAGTGCTGCCACATGGGCTGGGGCGTCTCCACCATCATCGGTGTCGCCGGAGCCGGACAAGAGATCAGTACCCGCCCCTTCCAACTGGTGACGGGACGCACCTGGAAAGGGACCGCCTTCGGCGGCGTCAAGGGGCGCAGTGAACTGCCCGGCTATGTGGATCGCTATATGAACGGTGAAATCGAACTCGACAGCATGGTGACTCATACCATGCCGCTGGAGGAGATCAACCGTGCCTTTGAGCTGATGCACAACGGCGAAAGCATCCGCTCCGTCATCATCTTTTGAGGCCGTGGCATGAAACAGATCGAAAGCATCAAGGAGTTCGGCGGTTGGCTAAACCGCTATCAACATTATTCGCAAAGCTGTCACTGCGACATGACCTTCTCGGTCTACCTGCCGCCCCGGGCGGAGACAGAAAAGGTACCGACCGTCTATTGGCTCTCCGGACTCACCTGTACCGATGACAACGTGCGCACCAAGGCGGGCGCACAACGTTACGCCTCAGAGCTGGGCATTGCCCTGGTGATACCCGACACCAGCCCGCGCGGTATCGAGGTAGCCGATGAACCGGAGCGTTACGACCTGGGCCAAGGTGCCGGCTTCTATGTCAACGCCACCCAACTCCCTTGGTCACGCCATTACCGGATGTACGATTATGTGACCCGGGAACTTCCCGCACTGATCGAGGGCGAGTTGCCGCTGATCCCCGACTATCGATCGATCACCGGCCACTCCATGGGTGGACACGGGGCGTTGATTTGCGCACTCAAGGAGCCGGGCTTTTACCGTTCCGTCTCCGCCTTTGCACCCATCTGCCATCCAACAGCGTGCGGTTGGGGTGAAGGCTGTTTCAGCGCCTACCTGGGTGATGATATTGAGACGTGGAGGCAGTATGACGCAACTGAACTGATCAAGGCCGGTACGGCATGGCTACCAATGCTGATCGACCAGGGGACCGGCGACGAATTCCTGGCCGACCAGCTCAATCCATCCGACCTGCAAGCCGCCTGTGAAGAGCGGGGCATCCCCCTCACCCTGCGCATGCAGGAAGGCTACGACCATAGCTACCACTTCATCGCCACCTTCATCGGGGAACACCTGTCCTATCATGCCGCTGCATTGAGGAAATAGCTCCTCCGTCATGGGGGCCTATCCGATTATGGAAAGGTCCCCATGTTTTTCCCACTCTATAAATTATTCCAGAAAGTCCAGATAGTGCGCGCCACCCAAACGACGCACTTCATAGCGGATATCCTGCGCTCTTTTTCTCACATAATCGGAGGGGGGGGCAGCCCGCATCTGTTTCGGGTTTGGCAACACCGCCGCCAGCAATGAGCTATCAAGCAAGGTGAGTCGACTGGCGGGTTTGCCAAACAGGCGCTGGCTCGCAGCTTCTGCACCATAAACACCGGGAGCAAATTCGGCCACGTTTAAATAGATCTCCAGAATCCGCCGTTTCGGCCAGAGACTCTCAATCAGTACGGTCAGGTAAGCTTCGATTCCCTTACGCAGATAACTCCGTTCTCCCCACAGATAAAGGTTCTTCGCAACCTGCTGGCTTATAGTGCTGGCCCCGCGGATCTGTTTACGCCGGGATGATAGCGCATCCATGATCGAATCCAGATCAAAACCGTAGTGTCTGGGAAATTTCTGGTCCTCGGAGGCGACAACAGCGATTGCCAGTTGCGGGGAGATTCGTTCAAGCGGCGTCCAACGATAGTCAACCTCATTGCCTGTCGTCCAACGCTCGGTCATCATAAAAGCACTGGTAGGTAGTGCAAACCAGCGCCAAGGCAGTACCACCAGCACACCGAGTAACGTGATGCTCAGCAGAAGGAAAAACATCCACCGTAGAAGACGGTATCTCCATTTTGACTGGGTACGCCGTTTTGTTTTGGTTGACCGCATGATGATGCTAAAAAAGCCGCTTCCATTTGGAAACCAATAATACCCGAGCCAGTCCCTTCAGTACCAACTGACTTTGCAAGGTGTTGCATTCCGGATTCGCGATACACAGACGAGTCATGAAGGCATTTAAATCCCCATAAATTATTCGAGCGGACACCCTCGTACCGGGGTTCGTCATTCACCTCAACCTACACTATTCTTGGGAACGGCCACCGATAAGAATCCGCGATCTTTCATCTACTCTCAAGGGTGAGAGTTGGGAAAAAGCCCAGCGTTAACAATAGCAACACCACCCACAATATGTTTTCCAGCGTTTCGGTAATAGACTGAATCTTTTTTTATGGCGCCGTATATATGCACGATAAGCATGAAGGAAAAAACCGCCACCAGCAGTTCGAAAACAAATACCAAAGCTTCACCCGTTAGCGCCGCCCTTAGCGCCAGCCATTCAACGATACAGATAAACGCCCTCAAACAGCGTCCAAAATAGACCATCAAATCTGTTTCTTGTGGAATTTTCCATTGCATCGATCTGGCCCATACCAGGGGCTTTATAAAATCGGTAATGCAAAAAATAGCGAAGTTAAAAAGGTGAAAATCAGCAGGTAGGTTTGGGCATGCTGACTCCATATACCGATCATACAACTCTCCTTACCTTTATATAGCATTTAGGCTAAAGGACCTTACGCCCTGCCGATGCTTTAACTATGCTTGAAGGGCTCCCTTCGGCGGACACGATAATCTATTTTGCGGCGTTGTTCTCGGGCACATACACCATCGAGCCATCTTTCAGACGATAGGCGATACCGGCTCTGACCCCGCCACCCGAGCCACCGGCCCCGTCAGCCCGGAAGCGTTCGATCTTGGCGCCATCCTTGACTATCAGTTCCATATTCTCACCGCCCGGGTTGCGAATCACCGTCACCTTGTCGGCGCCATAGGGTGAGAGCGGACTGTTGGCGACCGTCAACAGCAGGGCGGCGATCAACACCAGGAAGACATCAATCAGATTGACGACCGACAGGATGGGATCTTCATCGTGGCCGTCATCCAGCAAGCGGTTTGGCTGCATCAGAACGCCTCCAGGCATCGTTTGCTCAACTCGGCCAGGTCGCGGGCATACCAGCGTCGACGCAGGTTGAGAACGGTGTAGGTGATGGACGCCGCCACCAGTGCCAGGATCACAGCGGAGAAGGCGATGGCCAGCGCCTGGGACACATCGGCCAGTTGACCGTTGCCCAGCGCACGCAATGCCGGTCCCAGCGGGATCATGGTGGCGACCAGTCCCAGCATGGGGGCAACCCGGGTAACGATGCGTGCGATATCCAGGCGCTGAATGGCGATGAGTTCGAGTTCGCCCCGGCTGAGTTGCGGCTGGCTTTCCCACAGTTCGATGAGCTCGAAGCCGGCCATGCTGCCGGTGCGGCGTTGCCAGCCTTGCCAAAGCAACGCACCCAGGGCGTAAAACGCGTAAGCGAACAATAGCAGTATGGTTAACAGAACCGGAGCCAGGAAGATCTGGCCCATCTGATACATCGTTGTGTCGAGCGAGGTAATCATACATGCACCTCCGGACGGGGCCGCCGCGCACGATGCATAGCGCCGGCTATGACCAATGCCACAACCAACCAGACCAGTGGCGTCAAAGACACGGCGAATGCCGGCTCAGCTGTCGCTGGCTGAACGGGCTTCAGCTTTTGGCCGGGCACTCCCCGTGCGGCAAGTTGATCGGCCACTGAGCGTCCCTGCAGGTCGCGATCGGCGTAGTGGTTACCGGTCTCCAGAAAGGTCTGTGCATCCACGTCGCCTTCGGCCGCCGCTTCACGAAACCACCTCATGGCTTCAGCTTCGTTACGCTCCACGCCCCGGCCCAGGTAGAGACTGGTGGCCCAATGCAATTTACCCAAGGTAGCGTAATCTTTGTCGTCACTATGCGCCGCGCGGCGCAACAGCTCGGCAGCAGCGGCTTCGTCCTTTTCGGTACCGGCGCCCGCTTCAAGCAACAGTGCTTTCCAGATCATGGCGCCCACGAAACCGGCCTCGATGCATTTATCCATGATGACGTGGGCGGTGGCATGATCGCCACATTTTTCCGCCCAGTAGCTATAGGCGCACATGGTATTGCTGGCCGGCTGGCGAGCCCAGTACGCCACTGACAAGTCACTGATCTCGCCATTTTCATCGACTGGACCGCCGCAAGAGGTGGGCGGGATTACGGCTTTGGCCGATGTGGCCAGCAGCGAGGCAGCGATGAGCGTGGCAACGCGTACCCGGGTGACAAAAGCGGACATGGATGACTCCTCGGTAGTGGTTACTGCGCATCATCCTAGTCGGCCGGGTGGCACGAAAAAAGCGCCTGCCGCGGGGTCGGGCAGATTGCCCGGGTCATCTCGGGTGGAATCCCCAGCCGCTACCGGGGTCAGTCGATCAAACCGTGGCGCGCGGCGATCCGGGCTAAATCCATATCGTTCTGGGCGCCCACCTTGGTCTTGATCTGGTAATGGTAATTCTGCACGGTCTTGGGGCTGATCGACAGCCGCTGGCCGATCGCGTCATGACTCTCACCATCGAGCAGCATACGCAGCACTTCAAATTCACGCGGGGAGAGTTCGCGTAGCGGATCCGGGGTTTCGTCAAGTAGAGCCATGGCCAGCTCCGGTGCGATATCGGGGCTGAGCACCCGACTGCCGGCCGCCACCTTGTATACCGCCTGTACCAGTACGCTCGGCTCACTGCTTTTGGTCACGTACCCCAGGGCACCGGCCTTCAGCGCTTGAGCGGCAAACAGCGGTTCACGGTGCATGGAGAAGGCGAGGATGCGGGCATCCGCATCACGCGCCTTGATCCGGCCGATAAGTTCCACACCACCCATATCCGGCAGTGCAAGATCGAGAACCACCACATCCGGTTTTTCACGCCGAAAGGCTTCGAGCGCCTCATTGGCGGCACCGGCTTCGGCTACGATGGTGAGGTCGCCGCGGCGTTCGAGAAGACGGCGGTAACCTTCACGAACCACAGCGTGGTCATCAACCAATAACAGTCGGATCATTTTCAACCCTCCTCCGGTTCGCTGGCTGGCTTGGGGAAATAGGCCTCTAGCGCCATTCCACCGGGTGATTGCGGGGTTAAAGAAAAACGACCGCCCAGCGCTTCTACCCGTTCGGTCATGCCCAGCACGCCCAGACCAGTTCCGCTATTGTCCCGGTGACCACTGTTTCCGTCGTCGACAACCGTCAGGTGAACGCCGCTTTCATTCTGTTCAAGCTTGACATCGATATGTGCCGGCCGGGCATGGCGTAGCGCGTTGTTCAGCCCCTCCTGGATGATGCGATACAGACTCACGGTCAGGTCATCAGGTAACGCGTCCACCTCGCCCACCACCGACAATTCGAACAGACAGCCCGGCCGGGTACGCCGGGCGCTCTCCATAAGCTGTTCGATACTCGCAAGCAGACCGAATTCATCCAGCGCTACCGGTCTGAGCTGATGCAGTATGCGCTGCAGATTCTCCATCATTTCGGCGGCAATCCGGCCGATGGCGGAGAGCGAGGTTTGCAGTTCAGGAAACCGGTCACCGGCATCCTCTGCCGCCACGTTGGCTTCAGCCCGGATGGAGGTCAGGCATTGGCCGAATTCATCGTGCAGCTCACGGGCGAGGCGCCGCCGCTCTTCCTCGCGCACGGAAAGCAAGTGCTGGGCGAGCTGGCGCTGGCGCCGGTCCGTGCGCTGCAGACGCTCGGCCAGATGGTCGAAGCCGGTGGCGATACGTCGTAACTCAATCAACCGTGGTTGCGGCATACGTACCGATAGGTCGCCGGCCTCGAGCCGAGTGATGGTATCGAGGATACGGTCGGCTGGGCTTAGGGCGCGTCGCACCGGCAGGTAGACAAGCAGGTTCAACAGCAGTACGCCGACGGTAATCGCCAGTACCAGCCTAAGCTGCGACCACAACTCCGCGGCTTCGCTGTCCACATCGGGGGTAAGCATAAAGTCACCCAGCTTAATGCCGGGATAGAGCCGAACCTGTCCGCTAAAGCGTGCTTCGGGTGCGATCCACCGGGATAGCAGCGCACGTACCCAGTCGGGCGAGTGGGCGGAGCCGGTCCCGAAGCATTGCTGTATTGTCTTGCTGCCGTAGATGTCCTGCACGCTGATACACAGCTTGAGCAGCAGACCCAGCTCCTTGAGCATATCCAGTTGCAGGCTTTCGATATGGCGTTCGAAACCGCGGCGCTCATCATCCAGTTGCTGTGATATGAGCTGTTCAATGATGGCACCACTGCGCGTGACATGTTGGTGAATGCGCTGGGCCGCCTGGTAAAAGGTCATGGCACTGGCCAATACGCAGATCAGACAGGCGAAAAGCGTTACCCGCACAATCAGATGACGCTTGAGATCAAAGCCGGGAGTGGCAACGCGCGATTGTTCCGTCATTGCCGTCATATTCCATCCGGTGCAGTGAAATGGCTAGGAAAAGACACGACCGAAGCGCTCTTGAACGGCCTTGAAGCCGATAATGGTTCGGTATGAGAGAGGCATGATCTTGGCTCCAGACGATTATTGCCACATTTGACATGGTGCCAGTCCGGAGACTTGCCTGCCGTAGGACTGATGACTGCCAGGATATGGGCAAATTGCCCGCGTTTTCACCGTACCAGATTGTAACATGCACCAAAGACACGAAAAGGTATCGACCCGTTTATCTGTCCCCGACACCAAGATTTGAGAAAAAGCCAATATGTAGAGACAGGGGATCCGGAAGCAGTCCGCTGACAAATGCAAACAAGTAGCCGCTTCACTTAGCCTCTACATGTCGCAAAAAATGGCGGCAATCGGCTATCCGAATTTTTTCAGGCAGTCCTTAATATCCTACCTATACTCTTTAAACATACCCGGGATCGAAGCGTGTTAAGAAGTAGGCAAAGGGACTTTACTCAACCTTTTTAATACAGGATTACTCACTGAATTCGCTACGGACTGCAACGGTTCCGGTAAGGCAGTCGTCGCCATCAAAAAGTCGAACTGCGCTGGAGACGTCTCCCAGGGACCCTGGTTACGGGCGTCTAGATTATCCATTTCACCGCAAGAATATCACCAATGGAGGCAACCATTATGTCCAACACAATTTCTTGGAATCTACAACTATCGGTTCGGGAAGGACGTTTAGAAGAGGCCCGTCAACTGATGAGTGAAATGGTCGCGGCTACCCGGGAGGAATCGGGTGCTGAAGGCTATGAATGGTTTTTGAGTGCGGACGGCACCACCTGCCATATCAACGAACGCTACACTGACTCCGATGCGGTCATGGTACATCTCGGTAATTTTGGAGCAAATTTTGCGGAGCGTTTTCTGGCATGCTTTGCCCCAACCTCACTATCAGTCTATGGCCAACCTAGCGATGAGGCACGATCGGCACTGGATGGCCTCGGAGCCGCTTACCTCGGCTGGCTAGGTGGATTTACCCGCTGATACACGCGTCCCTATTACCTTAGCTATTTGGCAGGGAAGCCTTAACGAGGTATGGATTGTTCGCAGATAAGGTGAGCCAATTTTTTAGGTGTCGGGGCGTCATATCATTAAAAGATTTGATAAGACATGACGAATACATCCTGTCGATACAGTTAGTGCGCCGACAGCGAGTGCTCACAACCGCGTAACCGATCGTACCAATCCGCCGCTATTTCCAATCTATAATTTATACATCATTCGCAGCACCTATCGCTCTCGTTGTGGGCCCCGCCTTCATGCGAATGCACTACCCGTTTGAACAGGGGGATTAACGATGTTTGATCCGATCACCATCCCCTATGGCGTCGTCATGTTATTCAATGTAGTCAAGCTTAAAGAGGGCATTCAAAACGATGATGTGGAACTGGCACTCGGTGAAATGTGCAACACCGTCAAGAATACCTATGGCAATAAAACAGGCGGCTTCATCGGCGGCCAAGTATTCGAATACACCGGCTTTGTCTCCGCAGAGGGATCATTCGATCCTGACCGGAAGTCGGAGGAGCATCTTGTGATCATCACCTATTGGCATTCTTTCGAACAACATGAACGTTCCCACGCCGACCATGCATTTAAAGAAAAATTCAGGCAACTGACCGAGTACTGTTCTGACACCTACGAACTGGGTTATAAAATGCTCTGGCAAGGGATGGCGGATTGAATCGGCACACCGACCACGGACCGCTCCATCTGGTTGCCGGGCACCGTGACACCTGCCATTTTCCGGTCGCGCCATCGCTATGACTTGGTTACCTGAAGAGACACCAGGCAGCGGGTATTTGACTTGGTATGCGTCGGCCAGGCCCTTTCGGAGAGGATCGATTACAAACGCTATCGAAACCTCAACCTAAGCACGCCTGGCTGGACAGGGATAGCGACAAACCGGTTCCGGCTGGAGTTATGCCGTGTGTAAAAGGGTGGCCCAGACAGCCTGTTTTCGAATCCGAAAGAAGTGACTATTTCTATTATTCGGATTTCCTTGATATATATCAATTGTGTAAAGTTAGTATGGATGGTGAAATCATCGCCTTTGAAAGGCGATGCCATATTTCCCTATTGATGGTAACGCGCGATAAACCGCTAACAATCCCGTCGCTCCGCAGATGACTCAATCATGATTATGACTTTATCGATAGAAACGCTTCGCCGGATACCGGCACTCCTGTTGTTGGGTTTCACTGTTGGAATGGCCTATGCGCAATCGCCTGCACCGGACCTCGCTACACAGCAGAGCATCATTCACGAACTGGAACCACGCATCGACGCACTGAAAAGCGACCCCAAACAGCTCGCTCAGATGATTGATGAGGGAAGAAGCAGAACTATACTCTGCCGCACCTGCCACGGAAAAGAGGGTATTGCGGTCAAGGAGATGGTACCCAATCTCGCCGGCCAAAACCCGGTTTATATCGTGGATCAATTCCAGCGGTTTGGCGACGGTCGCCGCTATGACTACCTGATGAGCGGACTGGCCAAAAGCTTTAGTGATGAAGACAAAATCAAAATAGCGCTGTTCTATTCCACGTTGAAGCCGCAGGCATCGCACGACGGGGATCCCGCACTCATCCCCGAGGGGGAGAAACTCTTCACCACCATCTGTAGCGAATGCCACGGCAAGGACGGGCATGGACAGAAGGGCTATGCGCGCCTGGCCGGTCAGCGCACCGATTATGTCGTAAAGATGCTGAAAGAGTTTCGCGACCGCACCGGCCGACGCAGCAATCCCTGGATGACGGCCGTCGCCTTCAAACTGAGTGAACAGCAGATGCAGGCTGTCGCCTCTTACATAGCCAATCTCGAATAGTCGTTAGGACTGAGATGGCGTCACACTGATGACCATTACATAAAAACACGCAGAAACGGTGAGCGCGATACCCCTGTCACGCCACATAGGGCGGGACGCTATGTCCGGGAATCAGGCAAAATAGGGCTATCAGTATCGGTCAGAGGATAGATTTGCTCACATTGGTACACAGCACCTTCCGGCCGGGTATCACTGGAATAGAGCACAAAGGCATCAAAACGGATTGGCCCCAACAGAAACGCTTCATGCTGTTTTAGAAATCGGGCAATCCGCGATTGGGGAACGCCCTGTTTACAACGTGCCAAGGTAACGTGGGGACGAAAGCGCTTGGTATCGTGCGGGAGCCCCGCCTGCTCCAATACGGCCACCAGCCGTTGTCGTAACACCATCAACCCGTCACAAGGTGCCACACCCGCCCACAATACACTTCTCCCGGAGAACCGATGCTGGCCGACCCCTTTAAAGAGGAGCGAAAACGGCTGAGCCTGTAAAGGTGACAGCGCCTGATGCACCGACTCCATCTCCGCCTTGCCGATAAAACAGAGCGTCAAGTGCAATCCCTGCCAACTGATCGGACGCAGGCCCGCACCCGCTTTCGGCTGGATAGATACCAAAGCCTCTTTGACCGGATCGGTGAATGTCAAAGCCAGGAACAGGCGTTTCATATCAGCGGCGACTCAGCAGAAAGCATTGGTAATAACAGAGCACTGAAGGCACGCAACAGACAGATCCGACCAAATCATCAATTTGAAAAAAGTCCGCCTTTTTAACAGACATGGATTCAATCAAACACCACATAGTCCCACGTGCGCTGGTTTTTATTGTCAGAATTTACTCTGCAAAACCATCAGGGCACCTTTGTGCTCCATTTTTACCCGGCTGAGGAAACTCATGCCGAGCAGTACCCGGTGCGGGCTGTTTCCCTCGACCACGACCGCCTCCACATTCTGCAGCGCCAGCTCACCCACCTGCACCTCATCCAGCGTGACAGAGTAGGCACGGGCGAACCCCGAGGCAGTGCGTACACCGGTCTTCTCTCCCCTCACCCGATAGGGGATGCCCAGGCGCCTCGCCTCCACCTCACTCATGGCGACGCTGGTCGCGCCAGTATCCACCAGCATATCGACCATGCGGCCGTTGATGCTGCCGACGGTATTGTAGGAACCCTTGGCATCGGCCCAAATCTGTACCTCGGCCATGCGCCGCTGGGTAAATGTACCGCCAACCTGTGACCCCAATCCGTAGCGATCGCGCTTGCCATCCACCTCGATCACGGCGCCGTTGGCGTCGGCCGAGACCAGCAGCACCCCTTCCGGGCTCCTCTGTCCGGCCCGCAACAACCGCTGTTTGCCATCGATTTGCAACATCGCCTTGTTGGCAAACAGGGCCATGACCTGGATCTTTTCCACCGCCGTTGCCGATGTTGAAACGAGACACACCAACAGAAAAACGTGCAGCGGAAGTCGGCTGGAAGATTGAAAATGGTTCATAGTGCTCCTTGTCGGCCCGACACCCGGTGTTGAGGATTAGATTAGCAGATGAACCGCCAGCTGGATGAGAACGAAACCATAGACTCCTGCCAATACGTCATCCAGCATAATGCCCAATCCGCCGGAGACTTTCCGATCCAATAATCCGATCGGCCAGGGTTTCAGGATATCGAAAAAGCGAAACACGCAAAAACCGGCCAGCAGCCACTGCCATCCCTGAGGCGCCATCCACATGGTGATCAGGAAACCGACCCACTCATCCCAGACGATGCCGCCGTGATCATGCACCCCCAGATCCCGGGAAGTACGGCCACACAGCCAGATGCCCAGCAGGAACAGCAGCACCAGCAGTGCCAGATAAGGCAGATTGGCCAGGGGCTGAAGCAGCAGATAGAGGGGTACGGCCGCCAGGGTGCCAAAGGTGCCGGGCGCCTTGGGGGCCGCACCGGAACCGAGGCCGAAGGCCAGCAGATGGATCGGGTTGCGCCAGTTAGGCCGGGGTTTAGGGTTTGCGGAAATGGTCATATCCCTCCCGGGCGACGGCAACGGGGTGACCCGCGTCATCCAGACAACGGATGCCGTTACCGGCCTCGATCTCCCCGATCAGACTCAACGGGACATCCAACGTTTGCGCCACCGCTTCCAGCTGTTGTCGTCGATCGGCCGGTACGATCAGACAGAGTTCGTAGTCATCCCCGGCGGCGAGCGGAATCGACCAATCCCCAGTCGCCCGAAGATAGTCTGTCACCGGATCGGAGAGGGGAATGGCGGCCTGTTGGAGCACGGTGCCCACCCGGCTTTTATCGCAGATATGCCCCAGGTCGGAGAGCAGGCCATCAGAGATATCGATAGCGCCGGTAGCCAAACCGCACAGCGCCTGTGCAACCGCCACGCGAGGCTCCGGCCGGTCCAGGCGCTGCTGCAGGAACACCGATTGATTCCCCGGGTTATAACCGCTTTGGGCGGTCAGCAGGGCCAACCCGGCGTCACCCAGGGTACCGGTCACATAGACCAGGTCGCCCGCTTTCGCCCGATCCCGCCGTAACGCCTTGTCTGGATCAACGAAGCCGTGCACCTGGACCGAAATACTCAGCGGACCACGCGTTGTGTCCCCGCCTACCAACTGGATCTGGTAGCGGGTGGCCAATCCGGCAAAACCGCGGCAAAAGGCCTCGATCCACACCTCGTCCACGCGAGGAAGTGTCAACGCCAGCGTCACCCAGGCCGGCTCGGCCCCCATCGCCGCCAGATCGCTAAGATTGACCGCCAGCGACTTATGCCCCAGCGATTCCGCATCGACTCCCGGAAAAAAATGGGTGCCCTCCACCAGGGTATCGATACTGACTGCCAACTGCTTACCCACCGGCACCTGCAACAAGGCGCAGTCGTCCCCCACCCCCAACAGCACATCGGCACGTACCGCACCGAGGCGGGAAAAGTAGAGGTCGATCAATTGGAATTCGGAGGTCGGCATGATTTCCTGGTAATAGCCGGCGCCCAGCTATCAAGGGAATGAAAAACACTATCGAACCGCGAAAAACACGAAAAACGCAAAAATCCCCCGCATGTCGCTCATCTATAGCGTGTAGGGTGCACACGTTGTTTGTGCCCACCCTACCAGGTGCTCAGGAACTTTTGTGTTTTTCGCGATTTTCGTGGTTAAAAACAGAGCACCTCATCAGGCGGACCGTGCCCACCGCTACTTCTTCAGCTCGCCCGCACGCAGCTGGCGGGCCAGCTTATCCAATACACCGTTGACGTATTTGTGTCCCTGCTCGGCACCAAATACCTTGGACAGTTCAATCGATTCGTTGATGATTACCTTGTAGGGTACATCCAACTGGTAGCGCAGTTCAAAAGCACCGAGGCGCAGGATCGCCCGCTCGACCGGATCGACGCTCTCGATGGACCGGTCTAGAAAGGGGCCCAGCAGTTCATCCAGTTCATCCAGATGGGCCGGCACCCCGTGCAGCAGGGCTTCAAAGTAGGCCAGCTCAAAGCTGTCCGCCTTCTGATCCGCCACAAATTGGTTACGGATATCCTTGATATCCTGCCCGGCGACCTGCCACTGGTAGATGGCCTGTACCGCATGGTGCCTGGCTTGGCTTCGTTTTTTGCTCATTCAGTCGATGCTCGTTCAGTCGATCTGGCGCAGAACATTGACCATCTCGATAGCGGACATGGCTGCTTCCGCCCCTTTGTTGCCGGCCTTGGTACCGGCCCGTTCGATCGCCTGTTCGATAGTGTCCACGGTCAACACGCCGAAAGCAATCGGTACTTGGTGCTTAAGGGTGACCTGGGCCATGCCCTTGACGCACTCGCCGGCGACGAAATCAAAATGGGGGGTTCCGCCCCGGATCACCGCACCCAGGGCAACGATGGCATCGTAGCCGCCCTTGGCGGCCAGCTTCTCCAGCACCAGTGGCATCTCGAAAGCGCCGGGCACCCGCACGATGGTGATATCGGCCTCATTGGCACCGTGTCGTTTCAGGGCATCGATCGCCCCATCCAGCAAACTCTCCACGACAAAGCTGTTGAAGCGTGCCACCACCAGGCAGAAACGCGCGCTTTGTACCGTTAGTGAACCCTCTATGGTTTTTATAGCCATCTCTTCATACAACCTTATATTGCGGGAAAATTCCCGATTGGATTATTTAGCAGGGCGGCGGGACGCCTGCCCCTATTCACAGGCCACGTACTCGACAATCTCCAGATCGAAACCGGAGATGGCGTGCAGGCTCTTCGGCGCACTCAACACGCGCATCTTTTGTACGCCCAGATCGCACAAGATCTGTGCACCGATACCGTAGGTCCGCAAGTGACGCTGGGCGTCCCGGGGCGGCACATTCTGGTCCTTGTCATGGTACTGGAAATCCCGCATACGCTGGATCATGTCCCGGGTGGTGTCGTGGTTGCGCAGCACCACAATGATTCCGGCACCCTCTTTGGCGATCTGGCGCATGGCATTTTTCAGCGGCCAACTGCAACTGGCGTGGTTGGTCGAGAACAGGTCACACAGGGTGTTTTGCATATGCACCCGCACCAATACCGGCTTCTTGGCATCCACCTCACCGATCACCAGGGCCAGGTGCAACTCGGGATCGACGCAATCCTGATAGGCCACCAGGCGGAAATCACCATACTCGGTCGGTAGCGTACATTCGCTGACCCGCTCGATGGTCTTTTCATTACTGACCCGGTAGTGGATCAGGTCGGCAATGGTGCCGATCTTCAGGTTATGTTCTGCGGCAAACTTCTCCAGATCGGGCCGGCGGGCCATGCTGCCATCTTCATTGAGGATCTCCACAATCGCCGCCGCCGGACTGAAACCGGCCAACCGGGCCAGATCGCAACCGGCCTCGGTATGACCGGCGCGGACCAATACACCGCCCGGCTGGGCCATCAGCGGGAAGATGTGTCCTGGCTGCACCAGATCCTGCGGCATCGCATCCTCTTTCACCGCCGCCAGCACCGTGGTGGCACGATCGGCGGCGGAAATGCCGGTGGTTACCCCGTCTGCCGCCTCAATGGAGACGGTAAAATTAGTAGCATGCTGGGATTCGTTAACCCCGACCATCAGTGGCAGCCGCAACTGCTGGCAACGCTCTTTGGTGAGGGTCAGGCAGATCAGTCCGCGCCCGTAGCGGGCCATGAAGTTGATCGCCTCGGGCGTCACCGCCTCGGCCGCCATCAGCAGATCGCCTTCGTTCTCGCGATCCTCGTCATCCATAATGATGACCATCTTGCCCTGGCGGAGATCGTCAATAATTTCTTCTGTCGTATTGAAAGCCATAACAACTACCGTGCCTCGAAGCACCGAAAAATAGCAGAAAAGTGTAACAAAGCCGGGGGAAACACCCAAGACATTAAATGTTGATGGGCGGATGGGCCGCGTTTATGCCACCCCGGGTCCGTGTACGCGCGGCGATCGGCCTCCTGTAACCCAATCCATCCACGACCGGTAAACGGTGGGTATGCATTCCCACGCGGAGCGTGGGAACGAGGGATAACCGTCAAACGGTGGGAACGAGGGAACTGTAGGGGCAGGCCCCTGTGCCTGCCCGGGTTCAACGTCGAGCGCCCCAAACAGGTCAGCGTAGAAACCCTCGCTCCGCCAGCAGTGCCAGCGTCACCCCGGCGGCCGGTTTGGCCGGCTCCGCCGCCTGTTCACCGAGCAACAGCCGCTCCAGGTAGCGCGCCAGCAAATCCACTTCCAGATTGACCCGGCTGCCGGGGCGGTAATCGGCGGTGATGGTCTCCTGCTGGGTGTGGGGGACGATGTTCAGATCGAAGCGGTGACCGTCCACCGCATTGACCGTGAGGCTGGCGCCGTCCACACAGATCGAGCCCTTGTGGGCGATATAACGCGCCAACGCCTTTGGCGCCTCCACCAGAAAACGGATCGAACGCGCCTCTTCACGCCGTTCCAGGATAGTTCCTACGCCATCCACGTGACCGCTGACCAGGTGGCCGCCCAGGGGGGTGCTCAAGGTGAGCGCCTTCTCCAGATTAACGCGGCTGCCTACCGCCAGGTCGGACAGGGTGCTCAACGCCAACGTCTCACGCGAGACATCGGCCACATAGCCGTCGCCGGTCAATTCAATCACGGTCAGGCAGACGCCGTTGGTGGCGATGCTGTCACCTAACTGCACATTGGCTAACGGGAGCGTTTCACTGCGAATCGCCAGGCGCAGATCACCACCGCGCAGTTCGCGTCCGGCAATGCGGCCGACGGCTTGAATAATACCTGTGAACATATCAGCTATCCGCCTCGACGGGTCGTGTCGGTTTGACCCGGATGCGCAGATCGGGACCGATCTGGCGCAGGTCCAGGATCTCCAGCGCAATGCGGTCTTTCATCTCGGTCAGGGCCGGCAGGTTGAGCAAACCGCGGGCATCGCTACCCATCAGGATCGGCGCCGCATAGATCACCAGCTCATCCACCACGCCCGCCGACACCGCCGCCCCGGCCAGCGTGGGTCCGGATTCGATCAGCACCTCATTGATTCCGCGTGCGGCCAGCGTCTCCAGCAACCGATCCAGATCGATACCCTGCCCCTGGCGCGGCAGTTGGAGCACCTCGGCACCCGCCGCTTCCAGCGCTCGGCGACGGCCGTCGTCATCGACCGCACAGACCAGCAAGGTCTTGCCCGGCAGACCGATCAGTCTGGCATCGGGCGAGATCGCCAGTTCAGGATCCAGCACCACCCGTAGCGGCTGCAGCCGATACGCATCCGACGCCACGCCCGGCAGATCGGCCGCCTCGAGTCGCACATTCATCGAGGGGTCATCCGCCTGCACAGTGCCGATACCGGTGACAATGGCGTCGCTACGGGCACGCAGGCGTTGCACATCGCGCCGTGCGGCATCACTGGTAATCCATTTGCTCTCGCCACTGGCCATGGCGGTACGCCCGTCCAGGCTCATCGCCAACTTGCAGCGCACAAAGGGTCGGCCCCGGGTCATGCGGGCGATAAAACCGGGGTTAAGGGCCATCGCCTGGGCCGCCATCACACCCTGGTCGACCCGGATACCGGCCGCCTCCAGTTGGGCGATCCCCTGACCGGCGACCAGCGGATTGGGATCGGTCATCGCCACCACCACCCGCGCCACGCCGGCCTCGATCAAGCCATCGCTGCAAGGCGGGGTTTTACCGTGATGACAGCAGGGCTCCAGCGTCACATAGGCGGTGGCGCCCCGCGCCCGCTCCCCGGCCTCGGCCAAGGCGTTGCGTTCGGCATGGGGTTCGCCGGCACGGCGGTGAAAACCCTCGCCGACGATCTCTCCGTCACGTACCAGCACGCAGCCGACGCGGGGATTGGGGTGGGTGGTGTAGAGCCCCTGTTCGGCCAGTTGAATGGCCCGGCTCATGAATGCGTAGTCGTCAGCCTTCATCGTCTTTGTCGCCATTAAGCAGATCCAGCTGATGGCGGCGCACATCCGGAGGCAACTGTTTTTCCAGGCGTTCGATCTCTTCGCGGAAAGCGTTCACGTCCTCGAAGCTGCGATAGACCGAGGCGAAACGCACATAGGCCACCTGATCCAGGGCGCGCAACTCTTCCATGACCCATTCGCCGATCTGTCTTGAGGGCACTTCACGCTCGCCGTAGGCGAGCAGTTTGCGGCGGATATGGCTGATCGCCTCATCCACCTGCTCGGCACTGACCGGACGCTTTTCCAGCGCACGGGACATGCCGGAGGCCAACTTACGGCCGTCGAACGGCACCCGGCTGCCGTCCTGCTTGATCAACAGCGGCAGGGTCAGCTCCGCCGACTCGTAAGTGGTGAAACGCTCCTTACAGATGGCACACTCGCGCCGCCGGCGCACCTGGTCGCCGTCCCCGAACAACCGGGAATCCACCACCTTGGTATCCTGTGCACCGCAGAAAGGGCAACGCATGATTTTTAACCCGGATAGTGGGGGCCGGTATAAAAACCGGCCCCGACAGGAGGATTACTTGTACACGGGGTGGCGCTTGCAGAGATCCAGCGCCAGCGCCTTGACCCGATCGATCGCGGCCTGATCACCACGGGCATCGATCACGTCGCACATCCAGCCCGCCAGCTCCTTGGCCTCGTCTTCACCCACACCACGGGTAGTCAGGGCCGGCGTACCGACCCGGATGCCGCTGGTGATAAAGGGGGATTGGGGATCGTTCGGCACCGCATTCATGTTGACGGTGATATTCGCCGCACCCAGCCAGGCATCCACATCCTTGCCGGTGAGGCCCGCCTCGATAAAGCTGACCAGGAACAGATGATCGTCGGTACCACCGGAAACCACATCGTAACCACGTTCGATGAACACACTGGCCATGGCCTGAGCATTCTTGATGACCTGTGCCTGATAGGCCTTGAACTCCGGCTCCATCGCCTCTTTGAAAGCGACCGCCTTGGCGGCAATGATATGCATCAGCGGGCCACCCTGGGTACCGGGGAACACTAATGAATTCAATTTCTTCTCGACTTCCGGATTGGCTTTCGCCAGGATCAGTCCACCGCGGGGACCGCGCAGGGTTTTGTGGGTGGTGGTGGTGGTGACGTCGGCGATCTGTACCGGACTCGGATAGAGACCGGCCGCGACCAGTCCGGCCACATGGGCCATATCGACAAAAAAGTAAGCGCCCACCTCATCGGCAATGGCACGGAAGCGCTGCCAGTCGATCACCCGGGAGTAGGCGGAAAAACCGGCCACGATCATCTTCGGTTTATGTTCGCGCGCCAGACGCTCCACCTCGGCATAATCGATTTCACCGGTGGCCGGGTCGAGGCCGTACTGGATGGCGTTGTAGATCTTGCCGGAGAAGTTAGGTTTGGCGCCGTGGGTCAAGTGGCCGCCGTGGGCCAGGCTCATGCCCAGTACGGTGTCGCCCGGCTGGCACAGTGCCATATAGACGGCGGCATTGGCCTGGGAACCGGAGTGGGGCTGTACGTTGGCGTAGTCGGCACCAAACAGCGCCTTGGCGCGATCAATGGCCAGCTGCTCGGCGATATCGACGAATTCACAACCGCCGTAGTAGCGTTTACCGGGATAGCCTTCGGCGTATTTATTGGTCAGTACACTACCCTGAGCCTGCATCACCCGTGGGCTGGTGTAGTTTTCCGAGGCGATCAGCTCAATGTGCTCTTCCTGCCGGGCCTCCTCCGATTGGATCGCCCCCCAGAGCTCATCATCATAACCACCGATCTGCATATCTTTACTGAACATGACAGCCATCTCCGCCGGGAAAAAATGGGGCATTTTAACACCAAGCGGCCAGATCGTCGCCATTCACTTGATATAATCCTTACAATGCTCGCATAAAACCGGTTGAGCCCGGATTGAGGCTCAGGAATACCGAAAAATGGACGCTATGGACATGACACGATTTAAGAATTAGGAGACTATCTCTGATGCGCATCCTCGCCACTTTCACCTGCTTGGCCCTGCTGTTTGGCTCCTCACCGGCCTTCACCGCGAATGCAGACAACGAACAACTCCAGAACCTGGTAGATCAGCTGCGCGAGCTGACCGACAAGGCACGGCAACAGCGGGCAGCCGATCGCTGGTTTTTGAACGACCTGGAAGAGCTGATCAGCCGTCACGATTGGCCCTGGCGGAATGAGCTGCTTAGCGAAGATTTTTCCGATGGCGATTATGACCAGAACCCCAGTTGGCAAGTGATCTCCGGCCAATTCTGGGTAGACGGCCGGCTGGGATTACGATCACGCAGTGAAGCCGCCGCAGCCGAACCGGCAGCGTCCGAACAACCGGCACAGAAACAAGATCTGGGCAAGGCGCTACTCGGCGCCCTGCTACAGGAGGCGCTGCGCGGCAAGGAAAAAAACCAACCCAGCGAGGCAGCGCCGGCCGACAAGCGCCATGAACCGGCGGAAATTCAACTGCCACTGCAGATCCCCACGGTCTTCGCCCTGCAACTTGAGCTATCGGTGCATAATCCACCCCGCGAACCGGGCCAGATTGAATTCGGCCTCTACCAGGACAGCGAGGGCGATACCGGTTACCAAATGAATCTGTTGTTGGGCGAACGTTCCAGCCTGGAGCTGCTGAGCCGAATCAACGGCAGGACCCGGGTTATAGAGAGTGTGGCAATGGACAGTATCGGCGACGGTCAAACCCATACTATCGAGTGGCGGCGCGATCCCAATGGACAGACTGACGTGTTGATCGACGAGAAGCCACTGGTCCGGGTACGCGACCACGCATTCCGCCACCCCTTCAAACAACTCGCTATCCGTAATCAGGCGGGAGACTTTGCCGTGGGCAGCGTCATACTGCATGGCAACTGACAGCGGGTAAAAGCGTGATCCACTGTGCAGCATTCGCGATGGGCGTAACGAAACAGACCGCCCCGGCTTGTTCTCCTACACAGCTAACGCTATAACTTTTATTCGGACATCAGAATCAGGGAGTCAGTATCATGATTACCAAAGGCGTACAGGCGCTCCTGTACGGACTGTTTTTTCTTCTTTGCCAAGTTCCGATCGCCCAGGCGGCCGTCGATTTCAACTTGGCCGAGGCGATCAATAAAGCCGGCCGCCAGCGCATGCTCAGTCAACGCATCGTCAAGTCATATCTTCAGATGGGCCAGGACGTTCGCTACCGGGTCGCCAAGAAACATCTCCAGGAATCGATCGACCTGTTCGAACGGCAACTGCAGCAGCTCAAAGATTTCACGACCAATAGCGAAGCCATCCGCGGACTGGCGCTGGTGGAAAAACTCTGGAAACCGGTCAAAGAGATTGCCAGTGGGCCGGTTCAGCGGGAGAAAGCTGAAGAGCTGCGGGCCCATGCCGAACAGCTGTTGGCGGCCGCCCACCAGGTGGTGCTGATACTGGCCGATGAGTCCGGCACCAACCAGGGACACCTGGTGAACATTGCCGGGCGCCAGCGCATGCTCAGCCAGCGTATGGGAAATCTGTATATGCTGATGAGTTGGAAATTCGACGACGAACTCTATCGCCAGGACTATAAGTCAGCGACCGAGGAGTTCGACAAGGCGTTACAGGAGTTGATCAACGCCCATGAGAATACCCAACAGATCAGCGACATCCTCGATCAGGTTAAAAAGAACTGGGACCTGTATAACCTGAGTAACCGGATGGGAGAGAATGAATATGTACCGGGTCTGGTAGCGCGCATGCTGGACAAGATCCTGGTACAGATGAATGAAGTGACCGGACTCTACGCCGCGCTACCCCAGGCCAAATAATTCAGGTAGATTGTCGCCAACGACGCATCAAGACCCTCAGACGCTGAGGGTCTTGGCTTTGAACTCGAATTGCTGATCCGGGAACGCCTCCTTGACCTCCAGGATCAAGGGCAGGATCTGCAGAAAACTGAATACCAGTTCCGGATCAAATGCCTTCGTAGAATTCTGGCTGATATAGTCCACTGCCTCTTCAACCGGCCAGGCTTTTTTATAGGGCCGGTCGGAAGTCAGGGCGTCAAACACATCACACACGGCCACAATACGCCCCTCTATCGGTATCGCCTCACCTTTCAATCCATTGGGGTAACCCTTGCCATCCCAACGTTCATGGTGGGTCAGCACCACCGAGCGAGCCATGCGCATGATGCCGCTTTTTGCCTCACCAAGTATCTCTGCGCCGATCAGGGTATGACGCTGCATCAGCCGCCACTCTTCGGGCTCAAACTTGCCCGGTTTTAACAGGATATGATCCGGGATACCGATCTTACCGATATCATGCATGGTGGCGGCTGACCAGATATCCTTCACAAAAGCCTTATCCATACCGATCGCATCCGCCAGCAACCGTGCATAGCTGGCCATTCTGATCACATGCATACCGGTCTCGTTATCGCGATACTCACCCGCCCGTCCCAAGCATTGGATGATGGAGTGACGGCTGCTTTGCAGCGCTTCATTCTTTTCCCGCAGTTCACGGGTCCGCTGATCCACGATCGCCTGTAACTGGAGATTGTGTTCCTGCTTCTCCTTGTAAAGTTGCCGAACCTCCAGAATATTATGGATACGCAACTGAATCTCGGCCCGATCGAAGGGTTTGGTGACAAAGTCCTTGGCCCCCATCTCCAGGGCACGCATACGGGTCTCGACATCATTCTGCGCGGTAAGCACAAGAATCGGCAGGTAATCCATCAACCGCGACTGTTTCAGTTGCTCCATCACCTGAAAGCCATCCAGATGGGGCATGCGGATATCCAGTAAGATCAGATCGTAGGGTTGCTGTTCACAGAGACGTTGCACTTCGCGTGAGTCGGTCACCCCTTTCAGATGGGTATACCCATTCGCCTCAAGCATCATGATCAGCAGATCGACATTGTCTGCTGTATCATCGACAATCAATATGCTGGATTCCCGTATCCGACGATCAATACTCATACTGCGCTCCATGAAAAACCGTGCCCAGGCACTTTAACCGACAATCACATCCATGTCCCGCCTGCTGCCGCTTTGCGCCACCCCCGTCACCAGAGACAGTTCAAACCAGAACACACTGCCCCGATCCGGCTGACTCTCCACGCCGACATGCCCGCCCATCTCTTCAATCAGCTTGCGGGTAATGGAGAGCCCGATACCGCTCCCCTCAATCCCGTCCCCTCCGGCATTGAGCCGCCGATAGAGGGTAAATATTTCGTCGATCCGTTCCGGCGGAATACCGATACCGGTATCGGCCACGAAGACCCGCAAGGTACCGTTCGCCGTCGCCCACCAGCCGATACCCAGTTGTCGTTTTCCTGCGTTGTATTTCACGCCATTGGTCAGCAGGTTGATCAGCACTTGCTTGAGGCGCATTTGGTCCGCCTTGATATAGCAGTCAGCGACAGATGCCGTATCCAGGCGAACGACCTCAATCCGGTGTTGTTCGATCAGCGGCGCAATCAGATCGAGACAGTCGTTGACCAGGTCTTTAACCGCCACCGATTCCAGGCAAAAATCGATCTTCCCCGCTTCGATGCGTGACAGGTCCAGAATCTCGTTGATCAACCCCAACAGATGCCGCCCCGCTTTGATGATGTGGCGTACACACTTATCTTGCTTGGCCGTCAGCGGCTCCCGCGGATCGGCTTCCATCATCTGGGCAAAGCCGATGACCGAGTTCATCGGCGTGCGCAATTCATGACTCATGTTGGAGAAGAAGATGGACTTGGCACGGTTGGCCTGATCCGCCTTCAAGGTGGCGTGCTCAAGCGCCAGCGTAGTCTGTTTCAACTCGTCATAGTCGTAAATCCAGAAAAGAATCTGTTCCACCCCCTGAATCATGATCGACTTCCAGCCGAGCAACGCCCAGAACTGACTGCCGTCGGCGCGACGCACTTCGATCTCCCGCTCCGGGACCTCGCCCATCTCCTGGAACTGGCGCAGGTACTCATCGCGCTGCGATACATCCACCCAGAATTCGGTCATTTTCCGCGCCATCATCTCCCGGTGGGAGAGGTGCAATATCTCCGCCGCCTTGCTATTACAGAAGAACAGCGTGCCGTCATCCTTGTTGGAGATACCGACGCCGATCGGGGCCGACTCGAGAATGGTTCGCAGTTGATGTTCGCTGCGCCGCAGGTGCTCCTGCATCCGCTTGCGTTCGGAGATATCGTGATACCAGAACAACACATGCTCTTCATCGCGATACTGGATGGACTCCCACCCCAGCAACGCCCAGAAGGGGTAATTATCGACCTTCAGCAGCTGGATCTCCTGTTCCGGCACATAGCCCAGCCGGTTGAAGGTCTGAAAATACTCTTCGCGTTGGCGTTGATCGGCCCAGACCAGCATGGATGATTTACCGATGAACCCCGCTTTATCGGGATAGCCGAACAGCTCGGCACCGCGATTATTGCAGTACTCGACAATACCGCTCTCTTTTCTGGCGATACCGATACCGATCGGGATCGACTCCAGAATGGTGTTCAGCATCTGCTCGCTTTCCGCCAAGCGCTTTTCTGCGCTGACCCGGTCTGAAATATCGTATATCCAGTTAAACACCACCTGCTCTTTATTGAAGGAGGCCAACTTGCAGGTCAACATGCTACTGAGCCGGGATCCGTCACGGCGTTTGAATTCGGTCTGCTCGTTGCGAATCACCTCTCCGTCCTGTAACCGCTGGATATAACGCCACCGCAAATCCCTATCGGAAAAAAACTCCGGTGACTGCCGGCCAATCAGTTCACTCCGGTCGGCACCGTACAATGCGGAAACCGCCTGGTTGGCATAGAGAATCCGGCCATCCTGCTGCTGGGTAATGACAAAGCCGAAAGGGGAGACATCCAACACATCCGTCAGCTGCAACTGCATCTCCCGCAGCTCATCTTCCAGCGATTTTTTTTCACGGGAGAACAGCGACAACAACTCGACATTCAGCAACCAGTAAAACGCGGCAAGGATGAGAATGGCCAGGGCCACCACCGCCCCCACCGTAGTGCGGGTCATCTGCATGATATTCTGCAGCGACTCGCCGACCTGGCTGGCCTGGTGCAGGTTATAGCTGCGCACCGCTTTTTTCAGGATATCCAGTGCCGTCAGGGAGGGGTTTTCGTCGACATAAGAGGCCTCATCCAGCGCCCGGGTCGTCGCCCCCTGCCGAATCTGCTGCGCCACCCGCTCCAGGGCCTGTTCATAACTCTCCATCCCCTTGCGTAGAATGGAGACCGCCAGGATTTCCCGCTCGCCCAGACCCAAGGCATCTATTTGCTGCAGAATGTAACGCGCCTCCTGCAACTTGATCTTGGCCGATTTTCTGTAGCGCTCCTGTCGGGTCAGCTGGTAGTACTTGAAGAAGTGGATCATGCCGCCGTAGCCGAGTACCCGGCGCAGGTCATTCAGCAAGCCGCCAAAACCCACCTCCGAATCGACCATACCCGCCTCTTCCATAGCCTTCCGATAGAGCAGGTCCATCCCGGCGATCGCCGCCCGATCATCCACATACAACCGCTTGTCGGCGGCCAGCTCCAGGGCGTTGCTTTGCAATAGGCTATTGACCCGTCTCAGGTTGTCGCGATAGGTATCGAGTACACTGCGAATACCGATGATGGCACGCTGCTCAGCGGCAGTGATCGGTTCCGCCGCATACTCCTGGAGTTGGGTTTCAATACTGCCGATGGATTCGTGGATCTCTTCGATATGCAGTCTGCCGCCGCGGATGATCAGATCGGTGTAACGATGTATCAGGCCGCCAAACCCCATGTCGGCATGCAACTTATCTACCGTGGCCAATTTATCGGTACTGCTCTCGACCAGCGCTTCCCACTTTTCATTGATGGTAACCACATTGTGGCGAATGTTGTCGGTGACCCACATGACCAGAACGGCCGAGACGATCAGCAGGCCGACCAGCAGCCAGGCGATCCGGTTGGTTTTTTTCATGCCAACTTTACTCAACCCGCTCAAGCTATACCCCATAATCGTACTGCGTGATATCCAAACGGCCCAGACAGACCGGGGTGGCGCTTCGCCCCGATGACTGATGAATAGCCGGGTCACCCGATATATATTTTTATGGCTATGGAACCGCTGATAAAACCAAGGATGGCGTTAATCAGGTGTCCCTACGCAAAGCGGCCCGATGCGCAGCCGGGCTTGTAGTAGGTAGCGACAGACCAAGAGAAATCTTTATAAAGCGGGGGAGACCGTAACGACCGGAATTCGGCACCCCGTACGTGGCACGGTGTGGCCCGGCCAGGGGTTCGTCGAGCCTTGGGGTGTATCTATCGCGAGGGATTCCTGGAAAAGAAAAAGAGTCTTACCAAGACGGTTCAACCGTGGGAATACCCGCCGGTGCCGGCGGTCACCTAGCCGGACACACAGCTGGCCAGGGGATCTTGCCTGTCCGTAACGATGGTAGCCTCACCGGTACCCAGCACCGCCTGTTCATCCACCTGACACCCTTTGGCGCCGTCTATCGACGGTATGTCGTACATCAACTTGCGCAGCAGCCCTTCCATAACCGCCCGCAAACCCCGCGCACCCGTTCCGCGCTCGATCGCCTGGCGGGCAATGAGGCGCAACGCCTGATCGGTAAAGGTGAGTTCGACCCCTTCGAATTGGAACAAGCGCTGATACTGGCGCACCAACGCATTGCGGGGTTCGGTGAGAATTCGCAGCAGCGCCGACTCATCCAGATCGTGCAGCGCCGTAATGATCGGAAAGCGACCAATGAATTCGGGGATCAGACCGAAATGGCGCAGATCGTCCGGCTGGACCGCTTCGAACAGGCGCATCGGGTCGTGGCCGCTTCCGGGTATGGCGGGTTCGACATGGAAACCGATCCCCCCGCCGCCGCTCCCCAGACGCCGCTCCAGCAAACCCTCCATGCCGGCAAAGGCGCCGCCGGCAATGAACAGGATATTGCGAGTATCCAGCATCAGGTCGCCCCCCTGCCCCTTGGCGCCCTTGGCACTCAACTTGACCCGGGCACCTTCCACCAGTTTCAGCAACGCCTGCTGCACGCCCTCCCCGGAGACATCCCGGGTGCCGTGAGAGGATTCGCCGGCTCGTGCCAGCTTGTCGATCTCGTCGATGTAGACGATGCCCCACTCGGCCAGCTCCAGATTGCCCTCGGCACTGTCCACCAGACGGGACAGGATGCTCTCCACATCGTCCCCCACATAGCCGGCCTGGGTCAGGGTGGTGGCGTCGGCAATCACAATCGGCACCCCCACAATCCGCGCCAGGGTACTGGCCAGCAGCGTCTTGCCGGTACCGGAAGGCCCCAGCAGCAGGATGTTGGATTTTTCGATCTCCACATCTTGCGGGCAGACCGGCATCTTCGGACTCGCCTGCTCCATACTCAACCGTTTGAAATGGGTGTAAACCGCCACCGCCAAGGTCTCCTTGGCCAGATCCTGCCCGATAATATAGCGATCCAGTTGCGCCTTGAGCTCAGCCGGCTTGAGCAGGTTTTGCAGCGGTTTGGCCGCCGCCCGCTTGCGGCCCCAACTGCCGACCACCTGCGACGCCAGGCGCACACACTCTTCACAGATGTGCCCCTCCTCACCGGCGATCAAAGGCAGGTCCGGACTCTGTTCCTGACCGCAGAATGAACAGTGTGCTTTGTGCTGACTCACGGGCTTCACCTCTTTCGGCGGCACCGCTGCCGCCACCTGGAATACGCTTCCGGCTAATGCCGGGGCTTTACAGATCCCCCATTCGAGACGGCAAATGCGGCTCCCGCACGGTTGCCACGCTATACCGCTTGCCTGCTATTTTGTGACGACAGGGAATCCAGCCAAGCTTGTTGACAGTTACGTTGATGACGTTGCTGAAGCAGAACACGAATCTTCCCGGCCGCCCGGGACAATGGAATACGTTTGCCGGGCTTGATCTTGTCACACAGCAGGAGATGGAAACCCATCTCCGATTCAACGATCGGACTGATCTCCCCGGCCGGCAGGCTGAACAGCATGGCATCCAGTTCGGCGTAGAGCTGGCCCGGTTTGACATCACCCAACGCCCCCCCCTGCATGGCCGTCGGGCACTCTGAGTAGCGCTTGGCAAAATCGGCAAACCGGTTGACGCGGCCGGCCAGTTTCTCGACCAGCTGTTCCACTCTGGCATACGCCGCGTGGCGGGTGTTTTCCGCATACTCGGGATTCACGGTAATCAGGATATGCCGCGCCACCCGCGTTTCCGGCGCCTCGAAGCGTTCCCGATGCATCTCGTAAAACAGCCCCACATCGATATCGCTCACCCCGGGACAATCGGCGGTTACCCGCTGCATCACCGCGTCGAACAGCAGCTCGCGCTGCAAGGCCAGACGCAATCCGGCCTCATCCAGGCCATTCACCGCCAAATCCTGCAGAAAGGCTTCCCGGCTCTCATAGCGCGACACCAGTTGGTTCAGGGAGGCATCCAACTGCTGTACAGGGATCATCACCCCTTCCGCTTCGTCCGCGGCCAACACCCGCGACTCCAGCTCAAAGCTCCGGGTGGCCTGCTCCTGTACCTGCCGATATTCCGCCGGCTGCAATTGCGCCAGATTCTTACCGAACAGGCGTAACGCCTGGCGCAACAGGTGATAACCGAATCCGGGATCAATGGCAGGGTGCCGTTCGGAGCTGCCCATCACGCCTCCCCGGGCCCATCCGACAAGAAGTCGAGCGCACACTCCGGCACCTGCAGGGTACGACCGCTGAAACGGACATGGTAAGCGGGACCGGTGACCTCTTCGCGCAGCACCTTTTCCACCTCGCCAGCATCACCCGGCTGGGCAATCACTTCACCCTTCAGCGCCAACGGCATGCGTGGCGTCACCTTATCCCTGAATTCAAACCGGGTCGCCACCCAGGGATCGCTGGCAAGCTGCAACTCCGGCTCGCGGCAACCCACCATGCGTTGGCTATCGATAAAATCCACCGAGTAGACGATCTGATCCTGCAGAAAGGTACCCACATCGCGTACATAGCCGACCGTGCCGCGACGCACCAACAGGCGACCGGTCGGTTCACCGGGATAGGTGCCGTCGTTGCGGACGTTGCGGATCACCCGCACCGCCTGACCGTATTCAAATCTTGGACGCATGCAGGGCTCCATTTTTAAACAGTTCCGTCAACGGCACTTCGACACTGACCGGCTCATGCAGGCGAAATACCTTGAATACCTTTTCCGTGCGGGCGTCGGAGTTGACGAAGTCGTTGTAGGCGCTGTCGAGTAGCCCGGCGTAGAGTGCGCGACGGGCCGTTTCGCTGTCGGGCATCTCATCAAGATCGTCCAGGTAGTCGTGAAAACGTTGCAGGATGTGTAACCGGTTCACCTGCACCACCGCCGGTTCATACGCCACACCGAAATATTCCAGAAACTCTTCGGCGCTGCTGAGTTCATCCAGGTCCAGATCAAATTCGCTATCGCTCATCTTTCATCTCCCGACAAAATTCGAAAACGGTTGGCCCACGCGCATCAAGTGGCACTCAAATGGGACCGCGGCATCTCTTTGCCCAACACATCGCGTGCGATATTGAGCAAGCTGCGGGCTCCCAGTCGATCCCGGCTATCCAGTTCCGCCACCTTCTCCAGGCGTTCGATGGCCGAGTCGTAACGGCCCAGTCTGAACTCCAGGTAACCGGCTCCCTTCAGGGCCAACATATAAAAACGGATCAGTGCCATGGAGATCATCACCCCGCCGCCAATACGCATCTCGGTAATCTCCCGCCAGTTCTCCGGCAGGTCGAGACGCTCGGCAAACACACTCAGCACCCGCTCCGCTACCAGTAGCGCCTCTTCCAGACGGTGCTGGTAATAGAAGAAACGGTACAGCGCCACCAGCACCATCGGGTGTTCCGGTTCCAGGAAGTAGGCCCGCATCAGCGACTGCTCGGCGAGACCTTCCGCATACTGTTCCGCGGCGCACTCCAGGCACTGCCTGACCTCTTCCGTGATCGGCTCATCGAAGTAAAGCTCGCCCGCTTCAAAATCCTGCATATCCATAATCATCTCCATTCGCTCCCCCCCGCCGTTTCGCAGACTTGTTGCGCATCACACACACCACACCCCGGTACCGGTCGGGTATCTTCCAACAGGTCATGATGTCTACCCACCTGCCGCTCCAGACGATTAAGTCGTTCCAGCAGGCAGTTGACGGCATCGGCCATTGGATCGGGAATGATGTGGTGATCCAGGTCGATGCCCCGTGCGGTGGCATCGGTTACGCGGTTCGGGTTAACCACTTTGCCGGGAATACCGACCACCGTCCGGCCTTCAGGCACGGAAGCGATCACCACCGAGTTGGCCCCCACACGGGCCTGGCGGCCGATATGGATGGGACCCAGTATCTTGGCCCCGGCACCGACCACCACCTGATCACCCAGCGTGGGGTGACGTTTACCGCGGCTCCAGGAGACGCCGCCCAGCGTGACGCCGTGATAGAGGGTCACATCGTCACCCACCTCGGCGGTCTCGCCGATTACCACGCCGGCACCGTGATCGATAAAGAAACGGCGGCCGATGGTAGCGCCCGGATGGATATCCACACCGGTCCAGATACGCCCGATGTAACTGATCAGTCGTGGCAGGTAGCGCCAGCCACGCTGCCACAGACGATGAGCGACGCGATACAGCAGAATCGCATGCACCCCCGGATAGGTGGTGATAATTTCCAGGCGGGTTCGGGCAGCGGGATCGCGGGCAAAGACACAGGCGATATCCTCGCCGATGCAGCGCCAGAGCGGGTAGCCAGGTTCAACAGAAGCCACCGGGGCAATCCGTTCGATGCGACTATTCATTGCGGCCTCCGTGCCCGGCTGGCTTGATTGACGTCGTAATAGAACTGGCGCAACTCTTCATCCGCCGGCGGCCGTTTATTCAACACGGTGTAACGCCTGACCAACAGCAACAGGGACTCCGCCTGCTGCCGGGTCAGGTGAATGCGCATATCCGCATAGGCTTGAATGACGGCATGGCTACCGGAGTGCTTACCCAGCACAATCTGGTGTTCGCGTCCCAACTCCGCCGGGTCGATACCCTGATAGTTGAGACGATCCTTAATCAAGCCATCCACATGGATACCCGCCTCATGGGTAAAGACACCGGCGCCGACCAGACTCTTGTGCCAACCGACACTGCGACCGGACGCCAGCTCCACCAGCTGCGAAACGGCGGAAAAACGCGCCATGTCGATATCCCGTCCCTGATCGTAAAAACGCCGCAATCCCATCACCACCTCTTCCAGCGGGGCATTGCCGGCACGCTCGCCCAGTCCGTGCACCGTGGTGTTAACATGGGTCGCACCGCCGCGGATCGCCGCCAGGGTATTGGCGGTGGCCAGGCCCAGGTCGTCATGGGCATGCATCTCGATCTCCAGGTCGCAGATACGCCGCAGATCGGCGATGGTTTCATATACCCGGAACGGCTCCATGATGCCGACGGTATCGGCAAAGCGGAATCGGGAAGCCCCGGCCTGCTCGGCCACCTCCACCACCTGCCAGAGAAATTCGCTATCGGCTCGCGAGGCATCCTCGCCCCCCACACAGACTTCCAGTCCCAGCTCCAACGCCTCACCGACGCAACGAACGATCTGTTCCAGCAGCCACTCACGACTGCGCCCAAGCTTGTGGTAAATCTGTTGATCCGAAACCGGGATGGAGAGATCGACACGCTGCACCCCCAGATCACGGCACTGGGCGATATCCCGGCTGTGCATGCGACACCAGACCATCAGTTGCGCCTGCAACATCACCTCGGCCACCGCACGGATGGAGTCGCGCTCCTCTTGTCCCATGGCCGGAATCCCCACTTCCAGTTCCGGCAGTCCCAGCTCATCCAGCGCGCAGGCAATGGCCAGTTTCTCTTCCAGCGTAAAGGCGACGCCGGCGGATTGTTCGCCATCCCTTAGGGTCGTGTCATTAATTGTGATCATCGCTGTCTGTTACCCATCGAATGCTCGTATACGATGAGTCAGTGCAAACAGTGTGCCACCAAAAAATAACCCCGATTTTCAACAGGATAGTTTTTTATGAAACAGTATTGAATGTAGGGTTTCAGGCGATTGTCGCAAACCGGACAACGTCGCGCCTGCCGGGCAACCACGGGGGGTTGCCCCTACGAAAGGCGTCGAGGTTATTGTTATTGGTGCAGGTTGGAGTGGCCGGCATCCCTCGATCTAGAGGTAGGGTGGACACGTTTTTTGTGCTCACGCGGTTATTGCGCAGTATGCATTCCCACGCGGAGCGTGGGAACGAGAAATCCTGCCAACCTGTGCGGTCCGCCGTAGGGGCAGGCCCCTGTGCCTGCCCGCATCCCTGGCAACGCCGCTCCCGCACATCCCTGTGCTCCGCGGCATAAGTCCATCCCTTCCCAACGCCGCTCCCGCACATCCCTGTGCTCCGCGGCATAAGTCCATCCCTGGACAAAAAAAGCCGCAACAGGGTTGCGGCTAAAGATGGGGATCTGTATTTGTACCGGTTTCCCGGTCACATTCGGGGCACCGGTTTGGCGTTCAGCCATATGTTGGTGCAAAGGCCAACTCGGGCCCTTCAGCCGGCGCATCGCCGTTCCAATAGGGCGACAGTTTGCGTAACCGTTCCACGATCGGCGGCACCGCCGCAATGACCCGTTCCACCTCCTCCAGTGTGTTGTAGCGGGAGAAGGAGAAACGCACCGAGCCATGGGCGGCGGTAAAGGGGATATCCATCGCCCGCATCACATGGGACGGCTCCAGCGAGCCCGAGGTACAGGCGGAGCCGCTGGAAGCGGCAATGCCCAGCTTGTTCAACAGCAGCAGAATCGCTTCACCCTCGATATACTCGAACGCGATATTGCAGGTATTGGGCAAACGGTTATCGGGATCGCCAGTGACGAAGCAGTGGGGCACCTGCTCAATAATCCCCTGCTCCAGACGATCGCGCATCACCTTGACCTGGCGCTTCTCATAGTCCAGCGCCGCGGCGGCCATTTCACACGCCTTGCCGAGTGCCACAATGGAGGCGGCGTTTTCAGTACCGGCACGTCGACCGCGCTCCTGATGACCGCCACGCAACAGCGGACGGAAACGCACCCCGCGACGCAGGTACAACACGCCGATCCCCTTGGGTGCGTGCAGCTTGTGGCCCGACAGCGACAGCATATCGATGGCGCTCTCTTTCAGGTTGATGGGCAGCTTGCCCACCGCCTGTACCGCATCGGTATGGAACATCACCCCGGCGGCGCGGGCCATCTCGGCCATCTCGACCACCGGGAACAGGGTGCCGCTCTCGTTGTTGGCCCACATGATGGAGACAATGGCCACCTTGTCCGACAGCAGCCGGGCGTACTCCTGCAGATCCAGCCGCCCCCGTTTATCCACCTTCAGGTAGTGCACGGTATAGCCATCCTTTTCCAGATACTGACACAGGGTCAGGACCGCCGGATGCTCCACCACGCTAGTGATGATTTCACGCCTCTCCGGTTGCGCCTTGAGCGCGGAGAGGATAGCGGTGGAGTCGGACTCGGTGCCGCAGGAGGTGAAGATAATTTCCGAATCGTGCTCGGCACCCAGCAAGGCTTGCACCTGTTGGCGCGCCCGCTTCACGGCATGCCCCACCCGGTTGCCGAACTGATGCAGTGAAGAGGGGTTGCCGAACTGCTCGGTGAAATAGGGCAACATCGCCTCCACCACCTCGGGCGCCACCATGGTGGTGGCGTTGTTATCCAGATAGATTCCCTTATCCATACTCAGCCTCCTATGCTGGCGCGGCGGGCCAACTCTTCGGCCGGCAGTACCAAGATGAATTCAGCCAGTCCCTCCGCCAGATGCTGCTGGATGCCGCCCAGGGTGGTGGCCGCCATCTGGCACCCGGCACAGGCGCCGGTCATCTTGACGTAGATGTGGCGCCCGTCGACCTCTACCAGTTCCACGTCGCCGTGATCCCGCTGCAGGTTGGGACGAATCTCATCCAGCAACGCCTCGATACGGCGGATGCGCTGCAGATTGGTGAGCCCGGCGCCAGACCTGACCGCCGGCTGCGCCACGGCGTTGACTTCGAACTGTTCGCCCTGCTCGGCCAGCACCCGACCCAGTATCTCTTCGATGCCTTCGTGACAGGAGGAGCAACCGCCTCCCGCCTTGGTGTAGTGGGTCACCGCTTCCACACTGCGCAAGCCGTTGGCGCGTATCGTCTCTTCGATCATCACCGCATCGATAGCGAAACATTTGCAGACCAGGGCACCCTCTTCGTGGTCATCCTTCCACTCTTCGCCACGATAATTGGCCACCGCCGCCTGCAATGCTTCGCGTCCCATCACCGAGCAGTGCATCTTCTCCGGCGGCAGTCCGTCCAGGTAGTCGGCGATATCCTGGTTACTGACCTTGAGTGCATCATCCAGCGACATGCCCTTGATAATCTCGGTCAGTGCCGAACTGGAGGCGATGGCGGAGCCACAACCGAAGGTCTGGAAGCCGGCTTCCAGAATGGTCTCCGTCTCCGGATCAACCTTGAGGGTCAGGCGCAGGGCATCGCCGCAGGAGAGTGATCCGACATCCCCCACCGCATTGGCCTCATCGACCGCTCCGGCGTTACGCGGATTGAAGAAATGTTCCTGAACTGTCTCTGAATAATCCCACATGACTGCTCTCCCGATCCTTCACGCTGAAAATGAGTTGCCACAGCCGCAGCTGGCACTGGCGTTGGGGTTTTCGAACTTAAAGCCGCTCCCCTCCATGCTGTCGACGAAATCCACCGTGACACCCTGCAGCAGGGGGGCACTGTGGGGATCGACAAAGATCTTCAGCGCGCCGATCTCGACCAGGGTATCTTCGGGCATCCGGGTCTCTTCCAGGGATAGTCCGTACTGCATGCCGGAACAGCCGCCCCCGGTGACGGAGATCCGCAACCCCGCCACCGGCGCATCGGCTCCTTTGATAAAACGGCTTACGGCCTTCTGGGCACTTTCAGTGAGTGTCAACATGGCTAACTCCCGTGACAAATAGGTTTGGTTTCGCTTCATCAGACAGGGTGCAAAGGCTGTGCCATGCTCTCCATGTTTTACTTACTTATTGAATTAATTGAATTAATTAGTCATCGCCCGACTAAAAGGATTGTCGCAACTACGACAACGTCGGATAGATTGAAGGGTGTGGGATAAACAGTGATCGAATCGGGGGCCGCATGCGTCTTTGCCGTCTGGTAGGCGTTCCCACGCAGAGCGTGGGAACGAGGAAACGTCCGGGCAACCACAGGGGGTTGCCCCTACGAATCCGTGTAATCCACCGTAGGGGTAGGCCCCCGTGCCTGCCCTGATCCATCAGCGACCGATGCGTCCGGGTAGTCCATCCTGTAGATTAAGTTAGCGGCTCACGGGTACTGCGCGCTGGTCCCCGACCATGTCCGGACACCCTCTCACCCAACGCATCCGCCGCCGTGAAACGGTAGGCGTTCCCACGCGGAGCGTGGGAACGAGAAACAGCGATTGAATCGCGGGGAATTGGATAACACCCGGTAGGGTGGGCACGCCGTTTATGCCCATGCGGGAGGCGCGGCACACGACAACGGCGCAAGGTATCGTAGGGGCCGGCCCCTGTACCTGCCCGGATAATCAGATAACCGCCTGGAAGTTCTCCGGATCACTCCGGCATCGGCAGCAGCTTCGGCTCCACCTGGATAGTCGCCTGACGTCCCCAGGCATTGATCGCCTCCACAAACCAGTTTTTCCTTCGTGGATGCGGTTTGATGACGTCCTGCTCTACAAAAAAACTGCCGTCGACATGAAACACCAAACTGCCCACGTTGCCACCCTGTTCATTCTGCCAGCGCCCCACCAGGGCATAGGTGCCGCTGAAGGGATCCTTTTCCAGACTGTAGCTGGCCTCTGCCGGTGGCAGGAGCGCCACCTCATGTTCCGCGAAGCCAATCCGCCACAACTCGTCGCCCAGGCGCTCGTAGATCTGCTCGGCAATACCGCTGATCCTGTCATAGCAAGCGGTAACGGCTTCGTTCATCAAGCCAACCGAATCGGGATCGAGGTGCTGAAGAATACTCAACATCTGTTGGGCTATCCCCAGAACTCACCAGACATCACCAGCCGTTCGACCGGCCGATCGTTCTCCAGGTGTTCATCGAATATCACCGCCACATCCTCCTTACTGACTCCGCCATACATCACGCCCTCCGGATAGACTAACACCGAGGGCCCCTCACTGCAGGGACCAAGACAGCCTGCCGTGGTTACCCGCACCTTGTCAAACAACTGCCGATCCTGCAGATGCCAATAGAATTCGTCCGCCACTTCAGCGCAGTTTTTCTGGCCGCAGGAGGGCCGGGGATGACCCAGGGGGCGGTTCTGGGTGCAGATAAAGACATGTTTTTCCGGTTTAGCCATTGTGAGTGCTCCGTCAATGTGATAATTGCAAGTTCAGTGAGTTTGTCAGTGTCCATGGCAAGGCGCGCCTCGCAGGCAATGGCCGGCTCCCTTGGCAAGAGGCGAAACGCCACAGGGACGCTGAATCCGTAATTATCACGTTGCCGGAGCACTGGCTCCTCACGCCGACAGGGTCTGGGGCTCATGGGTGAAACAGTTTTTCGGACAGATACGGGCACAGGAACCGCAGCCAATACAGTCCAGGCTGTTCTTCAGGCTCATCACCATCGCCGTATCATCGGAGAAGCCGTCATCGTCATCGCCGTAATCATCGTCGTCATAGTCATCCGCTTCCAACTCGTCCAGCTCTTCGCGCTCGACCAGATCTAATACCTCTCGCGGACACACCTTGAAACAGCGGCCACAACCGATACAGTTGGTCTGCTCGATCGCCATCACAAAGGCCGGGGTATAGATTTCGCCACCCCGGGTAACACCGGTTATCACTTGCATTGTCGGTTCCTCAATTCATCTCGGCTTCAGCCGCTTGGAAGGCGGCCTCCACCTCGGCCCAGGCTTTGCAGGCATCATACGTAGCCTGCGCCAGGGCGGGGATATCTTCATAGGCAGCGGGCAGACGATCCTCGACCAGATCGTGCAGTTCCCCCGCCCGTTCCGTAGCGATGCGTTTGGCCTTTCTGGCGGCCTTCTGCATCCCTTTCAACTCTTCCGGGGTCATCGTGTTTCTCCATTCCATCTCGTCGGTAGGTATGCATTCCCACGCGGAGCGTGGGAACGAGGAACGGCTGACGAGGACCGTAGGGGCAGGCCCCTGTGCCTGCCCGGATCCGCTCTTGGCCAGTCCCTCGGGGCAGCACCCCTACAGGGCGCCCTAAAGCCCGGCCACCTTCGGATACAGGCCGACGATCTCCAGTGCCACCGACAACAGCTTGTCGCCCTCGTCCTTCATCTTCGACAGGGAGGGAAAGCCGAAGCGGTGCACATCGCGCAACGTCTTATCCATCACCACCAGCTTGCCGACGGTGATCAGCGCACGGCCAAACCCCTCATGGGTCAGGTTGAGCATGGGCACCGCCATCAGCCCGCACTCCTTTTCGATCAGTGCGGATATGGCGTTGTAAAACGCCCGTACCCGCGCCATCACGATCTCGTCCGGATCACCCACCACCGGGATCTCCCGCTTCTTCTCCTTGGTCAATACGAAGGGCTCGAGGATCTTCTCCAAGGGCCAGTTATCGTAGGTGCCGTAGGTATCGATGGCACGCATCTGACGCACCATCTCCTTGGCAAAATCGGTCTCCAGGACCGGATCGTCGTGACTAATAGCCAATACCGCTTCGCTCATGTTTTTACTCCTAATCTCAAGATTCATCGTCAAGGGTGTAAACCGTTCTGCGGGGATCGATGCCGGCTCACCGCGCTGACCGGCAGCTGTATCCGCTCGGCCGGGGAGAGGCGTAACAGCCGGGGTTGCAGATCCGGGCCGCCAGGGGTCAGCCGGCGTACCAGCAGAAAACCGCCCGCCAGTCCAAGCAGACCCAACAACCCCTGCAGACCCTCGCCGGCCTCCAACAGTTGTCCAGACAGGGCGGCACCGATCATCGCCAACAGGGGCAGCAGATAAGCCCCCAGCGAGGCCCGTACCAACACCGCTTCGGGGATACCGATCACCA
>NZ_JBNKFS010000007.1:0-171052 GCF_050289425.1 Sedimenticola sp.
ATCACGACCCACCAGGGCCGGATCATCCAGTCGCGCAGCCGGGAGTCGATCCTCGGGGAACTCCGCGCGATGGGCGCCGACCCGGAGTTCAAGGGGACCGTCAGCGACATCGGCGGACCGACCGCCAACATGTACCGGATGCGCTGCGAGAGCGAGAAGATTGAGTCCGCCTGTCGCCGGCTCTCCTGTGTGTTTCCCGATGTCTGCAAGCACATGCAGACCGATCATAGCTCCCTGACCCAGCTTTACCGCAAGGCGCGGGCGGTGCCCGGGGTGAAGCGGGTATTGATCGCCTCAGGCCTGCGCTATGACCTGGCGGTACGGGACCCCGAGTACATCAAGGAGCTGGTGACCTACCACGTGGGCGGTTACTTGAAGATCGCCCCGGAACACACCGAAGAGGGGCCGCTGGACAAGATGATGAAGCCGGGCATCGGTACCTATGACCGCTTCAAGAAGCTGTTCGAGAAGTATTCCCGGGAGGCGGGCAAGGAGCAGTACCTGATTCCTTACTTTATCGCCGCCCATCCCGGGACTTCGGACAAGGACATGCTCAATCTGGCGCTGTGGTTGAAGCAGAATGACTTCCGCCTGGACCAGGTGCAGGCCTTCCTGCCGACACCCCTGGCGATCGCTTCGGCCATGTACCACACCGAGCGCAATCCGCTGAAGAAGGTGAAGCGCGATTCGGAACAGGTGTCCACCCCCAAGGGCGGGCGCCAACGGCGTATCCACAAGGCGTTCCTGCGCTACCACGATGCGGAGAACTGGCCGCTGCTGCGCGAGGCACTGAAGCAGATGGGCCGGGCCGATCTGATCGGCAACGGTAAGCGGCATCTGGTGCCGAGCTGGCAACCGGGGGGTACCGGCGGAAAGTCTGCCCGTACCGGCGAGTCGCGCAAACCGGCCGCCGCCCACAGCGGTCGGGCAAGGCCGGCCCGGTCGCCTGCGGGACGAAAGGGACGCTCCACAAAACGGCGCTAGCTCGCCAAAACATGCCAAAGCTGAACGGCATCGAATACTGTTCTCTGCCTATTGCCTGCCGCGTGCGACATGGCGGCCAGTAATACCCGTGTCAGCCCGTTTCATTTTCTGGACCTTTTTACGCAGCCCTGCGTCTTTACCTCTAAGCGTAGGTAATCGGTGGCCACCTCCCCGCGCGAAATAAGCAGTTATGGACAGGACATGTTTAATTTCGGAGAGCAATCATGGAAAAGTGTTTCAACACCCGAGTGAAAGAGGCCATGGCGGCCGTGCCATCAGTTACCGCGCATCAAGCCATGCAGTTGAAAGAGGAGTGCAGGGACCTGCTGTTCCTGGACCCGCGCAATCAGTATGACATCACCGCCACCACCGGTATCATTCCGGGCGCCATCAGCCTGCCGCTGGATCAACTGGAGTCGGCCAGGGATGAGCGGTTGAGCGACCGGCAGCAGACCATTATCACCGCCTGTCAGGGCGGCCCGATGGGGGCGCTTGCTGCCCATACCCTGAAGCAACAAGGGTTCAACCACGTCTACTACATTGATGGGGGCACTCAGGGCTGGCTGGACGCCGGTTATCCGACCGAGCGCTAACGGTTCGGAGGCGGTGGTAAGTATACCCCCGCTCCCTCAAGGGAGTGGGGGTAAGGTTCCGCAGGGGACTCTTCAATCCGTAGGGGCAGGCCCCCGTGCCTGCCCTGGGCGTCACTAAATGGAAGGGCAACCAATGGGATTGCCCCCAGGGTCTCGCGGTGGCGCGATTGGATTCAAAGTGCCGGCGTGTAACGAAACAGGAAATAGTTGAACGCTTGTTCGGCACCGGCCGGGGTGGTGTGGATCTCTTGTCGGGTCTGCTGCAGCTCAAAGGCGTGTCCCAGCTCCAGGGAGATCTTGCGGCTGTCGTATTGCACGATATCCAGATTGCTGCACTGTTTGGGTCCCTCTGGGGCGAAGGCGGCGATGATCAGGTGACCGCCAGGCAGCAGCGTCTTTTTTAGATTGCCGATGTAGGCGTGCCGATCATGGGCCTGGGTGAGGAAGTGAAACACCGCCCGGTCGTGCCAGAGGTGGACTTGGTGTGCCAGTTGAAAATCGGTGGCATCCGCCACCAGCCATTGCACCTGTTCTGCCGCCTTGCCAAGCCTTTGCTGGGCTATCTCCAGCGCCTGTTGGGCAATATCCAATACCGTAATGGCTTGATAGCCGGCCTGAATCAGGTGGTCGACCAGGGTGGATGCACCGCCGCCCACATCGAGAATGGTGTGGTCGGGGGCCAGGTCGCACTGCTGAATCAACGCCAGTGACAGGGCTGGAGTGGGCTGGAACCAGCTTACCGCCTCGGCGTCCCGGGTTTGGTAGATATGTTCCCAATGTGTTTTGCGGTCGGTGGTCATGGTTGTCTCTGTGTCGATTTGCTTAAGCATACAACTGCTAATGGATTAAATCACTGAACGGAGCCGCTTGGCGGGGATCGCCAGGGGAACAATAAATTTGTATGGCGGGTGGAATAAATTCCGGCATCCGGGTGTTAGTTAGAGTGTCTACCACAAAAATTACCGAGGAGTACCGTTATGAAATTGATTCTTCCGCTTATGCTCGCCCTGTTTATCAGTGGCTGTTACGCCGCCACTCCCAACAAAATGGATTCGGTCAATATGTCCCATGCGCATATGGGCCATGTCACGACATCCTGGGGTGATACACCCAACAAGGCCGGGTTGCTGCCCACTGCGATAGCGGAGGCCAAGATTGCCCGGCAACACGCCGGTTTTGCTGCCAGCAAGCCGGATGACCTGGCTTGGATGAAGATGCATGCCACGCACGTGATGCACGCCATGGATCCGGCTTCCACGATCAAAGGTCCTGGGCTCGGTTATGGCGTGATCAAGGCGGCGAGCGGTGTGGCAAAACATATCAACTTGGCGGCCAAGAGTGAGGGTGCCAGCGGCAATGTTAAAACCCATGCTGTACATGTGGCCACGGCCGCGGAGAATGCGGCGGCACTGGGTAAAGAGGTTGTCGCCTTGGGGCAGCAGGTTCAGGCGGCAAGCAGCTCGCCGGACGCAGCCAAGCTGGTCAATCGGATAAACGAGCTGACGCAGCACATCATCGACGGTTTTGATGCCAACGGTGACGGGCAGGTGAGTTGGATGAAGGGGGAAGGGGGATTGATGCAAGCCAAGCAACACATGGGCTTTATGTATCAAGGCGAAGATATGATGTCACCGGCCTATTGATCGCCTTTACGTCCATGAGATTCGCTGGATTGTGGAAGTCTTTTTGAGAGCTGTAATGATTTTTAAGGTGCGATGACAGGGGCACGAGACCGACCGGCTGGAATCGGACCGCTGCAGCACCTCAGCGCCCGGCCGTCACGTGCAGGGTTTGAAGGTTATCGACAATTGGTTTGGCGGGGGGGCTTCAGACCTATCATCGGTGCACCTGGAAACTCACGCCATGAATGATACCCCTCCCCATTCGAGGTTGAACAGCTAAAACCCAGCGCCTCCCTTTTGATCTACCAAGATCCACCACCATCTATGGCGCGAATGCCGGGGGAGCAAGACGCCAAATAGTTTACCGTGCTATTAACCTGGGTCAGATAGGCGCGCGCGCTGGATCAGCCGCTCGCTCCGTCGATGTCGGATACCTCATTGCTTCTGCTGTAGTATTTTCAGTATTGCGTGGTAATCGAAGTACCTGGTGAACTGCCTCAGCTTATTTTCTAAAACCTTGTCGTGCAAAGAGATCTGCTGTATGACCGACTCTATACGCTCAATTTCCAGACTTTCCAGCGCCTCGGTGAGATCGCGACGCAGTTCCCCTGGCAGCCTATCCAACATCTCCGGTGTTAAGGCTTCATCCTGCTCTAGCGAAGCGGGTGGACTTTTGTAAGTATATTTTACTCCGAGGTGTTTCGTCAGACAGTCGTAGATTTCTGCTGAACGGAAGGGCTTACGGACGTAGTCGTCCATCCCGACCGCGAGTAATTCGCTGCACTGATCGGTAAATGCCGAGGCTGTCACTGCCACGATTTTTACTTTCGTGCCTTCAGGTAGTGCGCGGATGCGCTTTGTCGCTTCCATACCATCCATCACGGGCATGCGTTGATCCATCCAGATGAAGTGTGGATGCCAGCTTTGGAACAGTTGGATGCCTTGCGCGCCGTTCTCGGCTATCTTGACCTGGAATCCGACAGACTCCAGTAGCTGAGCTAACAGCAACTGATTGTCTCGCTGGTCTTCCACGATCAGAATGCGGTACTCGGGTTGCCCCGGTTCCAAGCCCGTTACGTCGCCCACCTCTGCTTGTTTCGGTTTCAGGATGGCACTTTCCTCAGCCTCACTCAATGGCAAATCGACCCTGAACAGGGAGCCTTTGCTAGGCACACTCTCCAGGCTGATACTTCCGCCCATCAATCGTACAAATTGACGGGTGATACTCAACCCGAGCCCGGTGCCCTTGCTAAACCGTGTGTCCAATTGCACGAAGGGTTCAAAGATGCGTTGTTGATCTTCTGGTGTGATGCCGATACCGCTATCTTCCACCTCGATCAGCAGGTGAGTAGTCTTGTTGTTCTTGGTGCCAAGGCGTAGGGTCACGCCTCCCTGTTCGGTGCATTTAATGGCGTTGCCTATTAGGTTGGTTAGAATTTGCCTCAAGCGGGCTTCGTCTCCTACGATGTAGCGTGGGAACAGCGATGTTTGATCGATCACCAGTAGCAGATTCTTGACCTCGGCGCGCTGGCGCATCATATCGGTAACATCGCGTACCATAGCACCTAGGTCAAAAGGTGCATTTTTCAGCTGTACCCGACCCGCTTCGATCTTGGCCATATCCAATATGTCATTAATCAGGATCAACAGGTGTTCGCCGCTATGGCTGATGATGTGCAGGTTTTGTTTCTGGTTATCGGGGATCCGCGTGTCCTTTAGCATTATGTTAGTGAATCCCAGGATGGCGTTTAGCGGAGTCCGCAGTTCATGGCTCATGTTGGCCAGAAATATGCTTTTTGCATGGTTCGCATTTTCTGCCTGTTCTTTGGCAATGGTCATATCTGCTGTTCGCTGCCGAACGATTTCTTCAAGCTTATCCCGATGTGTCCTCAATTCCGCCATCTGAGAGCGAATAGTTTCGCCCATCCGCGTCAGGGTACGGCCGAAGGTTTGAAACTCGCGATAGGGAAGAGTAGGCATCTGCTGGTCATAAATACCGGCAGCATAAGGGCGTATCATCTGTTCGAGGAGATCGACAGGCTTTCTCAGAAAAAGACGCACCAACAGGTAGGTGAGCAGGGAAAGAGAGAGACAGACCACGAGTATAATTGTGGCAAAGGTGGTCAACAGCTTGTGCCCGGCTTCGCTGGCTAATCGCTTGGTAACGGTCAGTTCAACCTCTCCCAGTTGCAGCCCTCGGTAAACAATTTTGCCGCTCCTCTTGAGGAGCGCTTGACCCTGTCCCACTTCACTAAATACCACGACCCCAGAATTATTTCTGACGATCACACCCTCGACAAGTTCATTCTGAAGAAAGGCTTGTGATATTGCTTGGGTGGTCCTGTCGTCGTAGTTCCAGAGCGGGACAGCCAGGGCTTCGGCCAGATATTCTGTGTATTCGTCGACTTTTCGTGTCAGATCAGTTTCCTGTTCACGTATTGCTCCGATATAGAGCGCCGACATGGTGGCAAGAAATACAAGAACGACGGCGGTTGTCAATACCGCCACAAGTCGTCTGGATATAGATCTGGATCTTGTCTTGTTTTCCAATACTGCGCTCATTTCAATTTCTGTTTATTTTGTGGGACTTATGCCATAGCGCTCTCGAATGGCATCATACGTACCATCAGCCTTGACCTCCTCCAGGGCACGTTCAAATCGTGCCACAATATCCGGAGAAGTCTGCCGGCTGAAGCCTAGAAAACCTTCATTTGATGTGACCGGAAGAGTGATCTCAAAATCATCCTTGTTTAAGCCCAGTTCTTTAATTCGATACTGGAAAATGAACTCCGCAAGAAACATTAAATCAATGCGCCCGGAAACCAGCTTTTTAATGTTCGATCGTCATCATGAATCGGCTCCAGATTCTTACTGTCTTCAAAGCCATGTTCCAGCAGGTATTTGTGAACATAATAATCCCTGACGACGCCCACACGGTACTGTTTTGCATCGTCCAAGCTGTCAAGGACGATATCCTCTCGTTTCTTCAATTTCCAAAGGGCGTCTGTATCTCCGACCACAGGGCCAACCAATTGAAACAGACGATCTCTCTCCTCAGTCCAGGTCAGCTGGTAAATAAGGATATTTTTCTCCTGCTGGGCTAGTTCGTATGCCCGAGCCCAGGGGTACATGGCGAAAGTTCCATCAATGCCGGTTCGCTTCAGGAGTTCCTTCAGAAGCTCCACCGTAAACCCGACAATCTCTCCGTTTTTGACATAACCAAGCGGCGGGTAGGGGTCTGAAACAATCGTTAGCTGCTGCGCCACGGTTGGGCGTGGTAGAGTTAGGGTGAGTGCCATGAGACAAATGAATAGATATACCGCGTGTATCAAACGTATGGTGAAAACACTATAGTAATTGCTATAGAAGAATCCACTTTTACTCGTTACAGGAGGATGTACGTGCCTGGTCCGAACATTGGAGACTTGCATGATAGTCACCTCAACATGTTAGATGTGTTTTCCGGTACGAATCGTGAACCTTGCAGCTAAACTAACTCTCCCTTGTTATCTGGGATATTCCGGTGTCACACATCTCCAAGAGGTCTTTACCCGGAACAGCTCGGCTATAATAGAAGCCTTGTGCAAAGTCACAACCCAATGATTTCAGGATGTTCTCCTGTACCGCCGACTCGATGCCTTCCGCAACCACCTTCAGATGCAGGCTATGAGCCATCGCAATAATGGCTGATGGAATCGCATTGCCATGTTCAGTACCCATGTTTCTAACAAATGAAAGATCGATTTTCAGTATATTGACAGGAAAGTCCTGTAGATAGGCCAGGCTTGAATAGCCTGTACCGAAATCGTCGATAGAGAGTCGAATACCAAATTCACTGAGATCACGCAAAATTCTCAGATTGGTTTTACTATGCTGCATGAGCAGGCTTTCGGTGATCTCCAGTTCAAGCTGCTGCGGCGGTAACTGAAATTCATTAATGACACCATGAGTTGCTTCTACAAAGCCGGCCGAATGCAATTGTGGCACTGAGATGTTAACGGACATGCGCAAGTGGCCATATCCTGCATCATGCCACCGCCTCAGTTCCTGACAACTCTGACGCAGCCCCCACTCGCCAAGCTCCTTGATTAGGCCATTTGATTCTGCTACTGGAATAAACTCTGCCGGAGATATCAATGTCCCATCGTGTCGACACCATCGCATAAGCGCTTCAGCACCGATAATTTTCCCGGAACCAAGATCAATCTGTGGTTGGTACTCCATGTACAATTCGCGGTCCGTTATCGCCTTCCTGAGCAAATTAGACATATTTAGGCGGGCATGTGCGTTCTCGTTTAAATCGGCGGTATACAACTTGATTTCCGCCCTGCCAGACCGTTTGGCATGATACATCGCGATATCGGCATTACGCATCAGGATATCAGCATCATTTCCGTCATCTGGAAAGATTGCGACCCCAATACTGGATCCGACGTGGAGATTGTGTTTATCAACGCAAAAAGGCTCGCGCAGTGAATCAAAAACCTTCTTGGCAATTAGATGGATCTCTTCATCGCAATCATGAATGGGAAAACAGAGAACAAATTCATCTCCTCCAATCTTGCGACAGTATCTTCATTTCGTAAACTGTTCTTTAGCCTCTGGGAAACTTCCCGTAGTAACTCGTCGCCGACATGATGTCCCAGAGAATCGTTTACAATTTTAAACTGATCTAGGTCGAGGAACATTAATACTACTTTTTCATTGCGACGTTCTGCTTGTGCGATCAACAGGTTGAGACGGTCCTCGAGTAAAACCCGGTTAGGCAGGTCGGTCAATGAATCGTGAGTTGCGATGTAGCGAACTTGTTCTTCTATTCGCTTTTTTTCCTCTATCTCATGTCGCAGGGAGTTGTTCACATCGACGAGTTCCTGAGTCCGCATTTTTATGCGCCAGTCAAGCTTTTTACGCAACTCGGCTAGTTCAAGATGAGTCTTGATGCGTGCCAGCATCTCTTCAACTTGAATCGGTTTGGTGATGTAATCGACCCCTCCCATGGAAAACCCGGAGACCTTGTCAGCAGTGTCCGTCAAGGCACTCATAAATATCACGGGAATTTCACGTAAATCTTGTATGGCCTTTATTCTCTGGCAGGTTTCAAAACCATCGATGCCAGGCATTATCACATCCAGCAGGATAAGGTCAGGCTTTGGTAGATGAGCCCGCTTAAGTCGCTGAAGCGCTTCCTGACCATTTTGCGCTACAGCTACCTTGTATTCTGCGCCTCAAGAGAGTCAACCACCAGCTTGATATTGGCGGGGTTATCGTCGACCAGCAGAATTGTGTTGTATTTCATATCAGCTTTCAGACTGTTTGATTAACGCACCTAATACCCTGCTCGTATCGTTTGTATTCTCTACGCGAAGCGATCTGCGCGCAGCTGGGCGGATATCTGACAGGCTGGTAATCGGAATGATGCGCTCGTCACCGCCGAGCATGACTTCTGTCGAGGCAATCGGAAGATTATTTTTCATGAGTCGCTCCGCATCTATCGCCTGATTCAGGCTAGTAAGGATGCGCTTATCCCTTAATAATCCTGCTGCTCTTCGAATCCTATGGGAGCCATTTATTATTGTTGCTGGAGAAACAGATCTATTCCAATTCCAAATGTTAGGCCACTTATCAAAAACTTTATAAACATAAGTAACGTAGTCATTTAAATACCCAGTATTTGAAAATCTTTCGGTTCATTGAAAAGAACAATTAACTCTAATATTAGTGACAATTGCTCTCTTTGCTCAGGACTTCTAAAACAACAGGTATGCTTGTTCCCGAGGCCCCTTAAAGACTACGAACAAATGGTACTGCGATAGGGGATACACACCCACAATTTCCAGGATCATCAAACCCGACAGGCTCGGCCCGCCCGATTAGCCCTTCTTGAAATGAGCCACCACGGTACCCAAGCCATCCGACATAGTACTCAGCCTCTTACCAGACTCAGTGGACTGTCTGGAAGTTGATTCGAGTGATTCGGCAACACCCTGGATACTGACCATAGTCCGATTGATATCTTCCATGACGGCGCTTTGTTCCTCGGTGGCGGTTGCTATCTGCACATTCATTTCATGCAATTTAGACACCACAGAGACGATTTTTTGCAGCCTTTCACCGGCATTTCTCGCCTCGGTGACACTCTGGCTCGCCTGCTCGCGTCCACTATCCATCGCGGTAACCACCTCATCAACCCGCTGATTTAAATTGTTGATGGTGGATTCAATCTCAATGGTCGATTCCTGGGTGCGTTGTGCCAGTGTGCGTACCTCGTCAGCGACCACCGCGAATCCCCGTCCGCTTTCACCCGCCCGTGACGCTTCGATAGCGGCATTCAACGCCAACAGATTGGTCTGATCGGCAATACCCTTGATGACATCGAGAACATCATTGATTCTTAGTGCATCATCTTTCAGTTGCGACATCAGCTTTGAAGCGGTATCTACCTCGTGCGCGAGTCCCTCTATGGAGGCGGCGGCGCTGTTCACTACAACCTTACCCTGGTCCGCCTCTTCACCTGCCTGGTTTGCATTCATCGACGTATCCAGAGCATTTCGGGCCACCTCCTTTATCGTGGCAGACATCTCCGTGATGGCTGTGGCTAGTTGAGAGATATCTAATTTCTGCTGGCTAATACCTTCATCGTTACGTCGTACAATCTCATTGGTAGTATCCACCAGATCGCGTAACTGCCTGGAGGCATCAAGGATCAACTCAATCATCGTCGTCTTGGAGGAGTTGAGGGCATTCAGGGCAACTTCTATTTGTGCTGCCTCGCCAGGATCACCGCAGTAGGCAGCGCATGAGAGCTCGCTCTGATAGTGATTTCTGGCCTTGGAAGCCAAGCGCCGCCAGGGTTGCATCTGCAGATGCGTTAACAAGAAAGCCGAACCCAGCATGATAGCCGTGACAATCACACCGACCATCGCACTGGCATCTGTCCACCAGACTACAAGCAGTGCCGGCAACAGCATCACTACCAGATTGAGAAGCCAGATTCGTACTGCCTGAGACAAATGGAGCTTTGGCCACAGTCCACGTCCATCGCGTATTCTCCGATAGGTTTTTTCGGCCTGTTTCACGTATTCTCGTTGCGGTTTGGTACGAACAGACTGGTAACCAACAAGTTCCGTTCCCGAATATACCGGGCTTACATAGGCATTCACCCAGTAGAAATCACCATTTTTGCAGCGATTTTGTACCAACCCCATCCAATCATGGCCAGCCTTGATATTTTCCCACAAGTTGGCGAAAGCCTCGGCCGGCATGTGAGGGTGCCGCACAATATTGTGCGACTTTCCGCGTAGCTCTTCCTCATCAAATCCGCTGATCTGGATGAACGATTGATTTGCATAGGTAATGCATCCCTTCAAATCGGTTGTGGAGATGATCCGCTGATACTCATCAAACAGCTGTTCATTTTCGGTGATCGGCATATTCGTTTTCATTGTCACAATCTCTCTAAAAAGTTGTCCATTAAATTCATTCTGCTTGACTACTTAAAAGGAGGTACTCATTACTGGAACCCTTATTACCATACTTATAGTAGAGATAAATATTCTCCGTGAAGAAAAAATATCAACTCGTTTCAGAGCCGCTGCTAACCCATCTCAACAGTCTGTTGGGATATAAAACCATCCACATGGAAATAACTGCATATTCCGGCCCAATGCGGATGCAGGTTCTTTGGCTGTTTCCAATATGTTTCGGCATCTTCGCAGTCAGCGAGTAGCCTCTCGTGAAGATAGGGGCTGGCGTCTACGCACTGATCTCCCGGCAATAGTCCACTACCCCGTTGCTATCGCTACAATAAAGGCAGTTCAGTTTCTCAATGGCATTCAGGCAGGAGAGTTGCCGCTTATCCACGTGCTTGTGGTCGGCCAACGCACCGGGGGGGCGGCTTCAACTCCAAAGTACATACCGGTTAAGCAGGTTGGGCCAGCCGGTCGGGCCAATGGTTAGATCAACCGTCGTTTGCCTCGGACCCTTCAAATGAATAAGGGAAGGCGCTGCGGGCATTTTCGTCGATGCTGATGCGCCGTGACAGGGGTGGGAAGGCACGCTGCGGACAGTCCCGCCGCTCGCACACTCGGCAACTGACGCCGATCGGTTCTACCGCATCCTGGTCTTCCAGGTTCAGTCCGGTGGAGTAGATCAGCTTATGGGCATGCTTGATTTCACAACCCAGGCCGATGGCAAATTTGCGTTGCGGTTGCAGGTAGCTGGTGCCGCTTTCGTGGACCGTGCGTGCCAGGCAGAGATAGGTCTTGCCGTCCGGCATCCGGGCCAATTGTCGTAGGATGGTGCCGGGAGAAGAGAACGCTTCGTGCACGTTCCACAGCGGACAGACGCCGCCCAGGCGGGCGAAATGGAAGCTGGTGGCGCTCTGTCGCTTGGAGATATTGCCGGCCATGTCCACCCGCACGAAATAGAACGGGACGCCCTTGTCACCAGGTCGCTGCATGGTGCTGAGACGGTGGCACACCTGCTCGAAACTGGTGCCGTAGAGACCACTCAGGCAACCGATGTCATAGCGCAGCCGTTTGGCGTTGTTGAGAAACTGGCTGTAGGGCATCAGCAAGGCGCCGGCAAAATAGTTGGCTAAACCTACCCGGCAGATGGCTTGGGCCTGGCTGCTCACCAGGTCGGCATCCTGCAGCTCCTGGTCGATCAGATCATGGAAGGCCAGTAGCGCAATCTGGTGTGCCATGTGGAAGGCGCGGCGGGCCGGTGAAGAGGGTTTGGTCAGGTAGAGGACGCGGTTTTGCGCATCGAACTTTTTCTGCAGCGAACGTTTCTCTTCAAAGCTGTTCAGCTTGACCGAGATACCGTGTTGATGTTGCAGATATTCCGCCAACCCTTGCTCCAGGTCATCGATACTGAAGCCCTGCTGCTCAAACAGGCTTTCGGCCGCTTGATCGAGGGCGTCGATATGGTTGTTGCGGCGATAGAAAAAGTCACGCACCTCTTCATAGGGAAATTGGGCTCCGTGCAGCGCTTTGATGCGCTCTTCACCGGCAATCGATTCCGCCAGGGTCTGGTGGTCCACCTGCAGCCGTTGATAGGCCCGGAACAGCTGCAGGAATCGGTCGGCTAGCCGGGATGAGGTGGAGACCACTTCGCGCAGTTCGTGAATCGGGATGTCGGTGCCGCGAAACAGCGGGTCGTTGAGGGACTCCCTGAGCTGGTTGGCACGCCGGTCCTCATCTTCGGTCCAGTCGGTGAAATCGATATTCAGGGCCAGCTCAAGCTTGGTCAGAATGCGCTTGTTGAGCGGGCGGGCATCATTCTCGATCTGATTCAGGTAACTGGCCGAGATCGCCATCTTTTCCGCCAAGGCGGCCTGGGTCAGCCCCTTGTGGTCACGCAGTTTCCGGATTCGACTACCCAGATTGGTCAGCTTAGTCATTCGACGTCTACTCGTGGAATATGCTTATTTGCAAATATACTTGCATAAAAATACATAACAAACAGCATCTTATGTTATAAGTTATGGTTTAGCAATAAGCCTTTGAAATCTTTGCAGGGAGTGGTTTCTTTGAAGCTGTTGGAATCTGAATCTCTGTTCAAGGCTGGTATACTGTGCCGCTGTGCTTTTTTATGGTTTCCAGGATCGAGGAAGATCAACGATGCGTTATGTGAGTACCCGTGGTGGCATTGAGCCGGTTACCTTTTCCCAGGCCGTGATGATGGGCCTGGCCACCGATGGTGGCCTGCTGTTGCCAGAGTCCTTTCCGCAGGTCGACGCGGCGACTCTGAGGCAGTGGGCCGGTTTGCCCTTCAAGGCACTGGCGGTCGAGGTGATGTACCCCTTCGTCGGTGAGGACATTTCACGGTCGGAACTGGAAGATCTGGTTGAGCGCTCCTACGCCACTTTTACCCATCCCGAGGTGACGCCGCTGGTGGAGTTGGGGGATCTGCGCATCCTGGAGTTGTTTCACGGTCCCACCGCCGCCTTTAAGGATGTGGCGTTGCAGTTTCTGGGTAACCTGTTCGAATTGTTGCTGGAGCGCAGTGGCGGCCGCCTGAATATCCTTGGCGCCACCTCCGGTGATACCGGCTCCGCCGCCATTTATGGCGTGCGCGGACAGGAGCGCATCGACATCTTCATCCTCCATCCCAAGGGTCGGGTGTCGCCCATCCAGGAGCGGCAGATGACCACGGTGCTGGATGCCAACGTACATAACATCGCTATCACCGGCACCTTTGATGACGGCCAACGTATCGTCAAGGAGCTGTTCAACGACCTGCCGTTCAAACAGTCGTACAACCTGGGTGCGGTCAACTCGATCAACTGGGCACGTATCCTGGCGCAGGTGGTCTACTACTTCTACGCCTGGGGTCGGGTCAGCGGCGGTGATGCCGCACAGACAGTGACCTTCTCGGTGCCGACCGGCAACTTTGGCGATATCTTCGCCGGCTATGTGGCGTTGCGCATGGGGTTGCCGGTGGAGCGATTGATATTGGCCACCAACCGCAACGATATCCTCAGCCGTTTCGTGAACAGTGGCGTGTATGAGACGGGAGAGGTTTATCCCACCATCAGTCCTTCGATGGATATCCAGATCTCTTCCAACTTTGAGCGTTATCTCTACTACCTGATGGATCAGGATCCGGCCCATGTGCGCGCGTTGATGGAGCAGATGAGCCGGGAGGGCAAACTGGAAGTGCCGGCCGGGAAACAGGCGGAGGTGCGTGCGCTGTTCCAGGCCGCGGCCGTCAGTGAAGATGAGACCCGCGAACAGATTCGGGAAACCTATGCCGAGACCGGCTACATTCTGGATCCCCATACCGCAGTCGGTGTGCATGCGGCCAAGGGTATTGCCGGGGCCATCTGCCTGGCGACTGCCCATCCGGCCAAATTCGGTGCGGCGGTGAAAGAGGCGATTGGCGTGGAGTCCGAACCCCCGGCTTCCTTGCAGGGGCTGATGGAGAAAGAGACCCGTTGCGCCGTATTGGATGCGGATGCGGCGGTGATTCGGGATTTTATGAAGGACACCCTGGCCAGGTAGGTCGTTTTTATACAAGGTGTTATTTTTCCTGATTCCACCTGAATTAGCGTGCTAATCAGGCAAAGCTCCAAAAATATAACAGACAGATAAGCGAGAACCATGGCAACCGACTCCAGACAGATCAAGATCGTCGATACAACGCTGCGCGATGGCGAGCAGACCCAAGGGGTCTCCTTTTCGCCCGAGGAGAAGCTGAACATTGCCAAGGCACTGTTGGAACTGCTCCGGGTGGACCGAATCGAAGTGGCTTCTGCACGCATCTCCGAAGGGGAGAAGGCAGCTGTCGCGGAGATCATCCGCTGGGCGGACAGTGTCGGCATGGCCGATCGGGTCGAAGTGTTGGGATTTGTCGATTACAAACGAAGCGTCGACTGGATTCGTGGCGCAGGCGGGCAGGTGATCAATCTGTTGGCCAAGGGCAGCGAGAATCACTGCGTCAATCAATTGAAGAAGACGCTGACCCAACATGTGGGTGATATCAAAAAGACTATCAACTATGCCCATAAGCAGGGGATGCGGGTCAATCTCTATCTGGAAGACTGGTCCAACGGTTACCGTGACAATCCCGATTATGTATATGAGTTGATGACGCGTCTGCAGGGACTGGGGATCGAACACTTTATGCTGCCGGATACCCTGGGGGTGCTAACGCCGGATGAAGTGTTTGCCGATCTCACCGACATGATCCAGCGTTTCCCGGCGTGTCAGTTCGATTTCCATCCGCACAACGATTACGGCCTGGGTACCGCCAATGCGGTGATGGCCGTAAAGGCGGGGATCTCTTCCATTCACTGTACTCTGAACTGCCTGGGCGAGCGGGCCGGTAACGCTTCCCTGGCCGAGGTGGCGGTGAATCTGAAGGATCAGATGGGCATGAAGCTGGGTATCCGGGAGTCGCACCTGGTGCTGCTGAGTCAGATGGTGGAGAGTTTCTCCGGCAAGCGGGTGGCGGACAATGCGCCGATTATCGGTGCCGATGTCTTTACCCAGACCAGCGGTATCCACGCCGATGGCGATAAGAAGGGTGGTCTGTACCAGACCAAACTGACGCCGGAGCGCTTTTCCCGTCGTCGCAGTTATGCCCTGGGCAAGATGAGCGGCAAGGCATCCCTGCAGAAGAACCTGGAGAAGATGGATATCTCCCTGTCGCCCGAGAACCTTGAAAAGGTGTTGAAGCGGGTGGTGGAACTGGGCGATGAAAAGAAGGCGATCACCTCCGATGATCTGCCGTTCATCATTGCCGAGGTACTGGAGAGCAAGGATTACCACCATATTGAGCTGATCAACTGTTCCATCACCTCCGGGCTGGACCTGGAGTCCACAGCTAGCATCCGGGTGATGATCCAGGGTGAAGAGATCCGTACTGCCGGGATCGGTAACGGCGGATTCGACGCCTTTATGAACGCCATCGCCAAGGTGTTGAAAAAATATGATGTGGCGTTGCCGAAGCTGGTGGACTTTGAAGTGCGTATCCCGCGCGGCGGCAAGACCAACGCCCTGACTGAAGCCACCATCGCCTGGGATGTGGATGGCCGCAGCTATAACACCCGCGGTATTCATTACAACCAGGTTTTCGCCGCCATCAACGCCACCATGCGTATGCTGAATATCTTGCTGCATCGATTGGAAAAACTCGGTTAGCGGGATCGCTTCAAAATCGGTTGAATGAAATGGCCGGTTTGGGCGGTCTAGTAGCGGAGAGCCCGATCCAGCCGGTAACTTTGGTGGGTTGGGCGCGCTGTTCGTGCCCAGGCGGGGCATCCAAGCAGGATCCATCGTGACAAATCTGTAAAGGTAAAAGAGATTCCAGAATGAAAGAGTCAGTTCAAGAGTATTACGGCAAGATTCTGCAGCACTCCAACGATCTGCAAACCAACGCGTGTTGTACCGCGGATGCGACTACCCCCGATTTTCTGAAACAGGCTATGGCCAACATCCATGACGAGGTGGCGGCCCGTTACTACGGTTGCGGATTAGTGCATCCGGAGGTGCTGGAGGGGATGCGCATCCTGGATCTGGGCAGTGGTTCCGGTCGTGATTGTTATCTGTTGGCGCAGTTGGTGGGTGAGAACGGCTATGTGCTGGGCGTGGATATGACCGATGAACAGTTGGCGGTGGCCAACCGGCATATCGACTGGCATCGGCAGCGTTTCGGTTATGCCCATTCCAATGTGGAGTTCCGCAAAGGGTATATCGAGCAGTTGGATGAACTGGGTCTGGAAGATAACAGCTTCGATGTCATCGTCTCCAACTGCGTGATCAATCTGTCGCCCGACAAGGAGGCGGTACTGCGGGAAGCGTATCGTCTGTTGAAACCGGGCGGCGAACTCTATTTTTCCGATGTCTACTCGGACCGTCGGGTACCGGCAGAACTGCTGAATGACCAGGTGTTGTATGGCGAGTGCCTGAGTGGTGCGCTGTACTGGAATGACTTCCAGAATTTGGCAAAAAAGGCTGGGTTTCTCGATCCCCGGCTGGTGGAGGATCACCCGATTGTCATCGGTAATGATGAAATCCACCGCAAGATCGGCCATATCCGTTTCTTCTCTGCGACCTACCGCCTGTTCAAGCTGGAAGGGTTGGAGAGCCACTGTGAGGATTATGGACAGGCGGTGATCTATAAGGGCGGCATCGCCAACAATGAAAACCGTTTTGAGCTGGACAAGCACCACCTAATGGAGAAGGGGAAGATGTTTCCGGTGTGCGGTAACACCTACCGCATGTTAAACGAGAGCCGTTTGGCGATCTTTTTTGATTTTTACGGTAACCGGGATACCCACTACGGTATTTTTGATGGCTGTGGGACCGCCATGCCGTTCTCCACGGCTACCGGCGCTGAAGAGAGCCAGAGCGGCGGTTGCTGTTAACTGGTCCGAAGCTGAAATGGTTAACTCATCCAAGCCTAACCTACTGTTTCTCTGCACCGGCAACTCCTGCCGCAGTCAGATGGCGGAAGGCTGGGCGCGACAGTTGCACGGGGATAAGTTTAACGTTTATTCGGCCGGTACGGTTGCCCAGGGGTTGAATCCGTTGGCGGTCCGGGCGATGGCCGAATTGGGCGTATCGATTGCGCACCACCATTCCAAGACGGTGGCGGACTTGGCTGACGTGATGTTCGATTATGTGGTGACGGTCTGTGACCACGCCAGGCAGCGCTGTCCGCTGTTTCCGGGGCAGACGCGTCTCATTCATCAACCCTTTGATGATCCACCGCAGTTGGCGGCGTCCGCCGGCACCGAGCTGGAGGCCTTGGGGCACTACCTGCACGTGTGTGATCAGATCAGGAACTGGGTAACCCACCTGCCGTCGTCTCTGACTTAGTGACGGTTCGACTCCGAACGCAATTCCAAAAAGAAGGCATGTCGTTCCGATCATTCGATCCCACGACGACTATACTAGTGACAGTCGGGTCGATTTAGGCGGCTGGAGCTATAAATGGAAATTAATTCTATTTAAAGTATTTTCTGCGACTGTCGCTAACCCGGCATAGGCACAGGATCTGTTGGAGATTGCTTGATGGATAAAATGCGAAAACTGTTTGAAACTGTAGATGCATGCGCCGACAGGCTGGATCAACTCAACAATCGATTTGCACATCTGGCATCCGAATCCACCCATGAAAGTGTCGAAACCTGGAAAAAGGTCAAAGATCGTATCCTGTTCGATTACGGAGACGAGAAGAAAGCCCACGATAGTGGACCGGATGTTAAGGCCATTGCCATCGAACTCCTGGAAAAACAGGGCCACAGCCTGGAGGACGTCATAGACCTCCTGAAGAGCGACCACGATATAGAGGTCGATATTGCCGGTCTGGCGCAAACCATTGGCAAGACGGCTTATGTGGCTGCGCTAAGGAAAGATGCCGGTGATCTGCTGAGTAATGCGATCTCCTTTGCCCAGATCGCCAGCCTGTGGAACGACCTTGATCGTCCGGCTTTTGGTGGTGAAAACTGGACCGCGCGTAGTGTCTCTATACTGGTCGAATAACAAATAGCTTAAATTGCCCGTTACCTAATTCAGATTGAATGCCTGGAAGTGGGACTGGCGTATCGATTTGCAAGCGATCAATCGCTATAATCCGCAGGTTGCAATTTTAATTCTTCCCGGTTGCCGAATGAGCTCCAGTGACAGTCCCAAATTCGATATGAAAGCCTTCGCGAATACCCTCGTGGAGGATATCGAAAGCAACCGTATACGACTTCCGACCTTACCGGCGATCTCGCTTGAAGCACTGCTGGTGGTGAACGACGCCGGCAGCTCCATGGCGGATGTCGCCAAGATTATTAGCAAAGATACCTCAATGGCGGCCCGTCTGGTCCGCTATGCCAACAGCCCGCTCTATCGCGGGGTAAATGTGGTCAGTTCGGTCAAGGCGGCGATTACCCGGATCGGCTTCGATGCGGTCAAGAACGCCATCCTCAGTCTGGCTATGCGGGATGTCTTTACCACAGCTTTCAAGCCGATTCAGTCGCGCATGGAGATGCTGTGGAAACACAGTGTCGATGTGGCCGCCAAGGCTACCCTGTTGGCGGCCCATTTTCCCCACCTCAACAAGGATGAGGCGATGCTGGCGGGGTTGATTCACGATGTGGGCGCTATTCCGGTACTGATTAAAGCGGCCGAATACCCGGTGTTGCTGGAGAAGGAAGAGAACCTCGACAGGGTTATCGACCGATTGCATATGCCGATTGGCAAATTCATGCTATCCCGTTGGAATTTTGATCCCAGCCTGGTGGATGTGGCCGCCAATCACGACAAGATGGATCGGGTGCCGAAGGGCGACAAGGTTGACTACGTGGATATCATCCAGGTGGCCAATATCCTCAGTCATAAAGGGAATCAGAGTCGCTGGTCGGACGTGGATATCAAAGAGAACCTGGCTTGCAAGCGCATCGGGCTGGATTTGATTGCCAAGCTGGAAAACCGTTCCCCGGATGACGATTCCGAGTCCGAATTGAGCGATATGTTGAATTGATGGGGTTAAGCCTGGTCTGGCTCTGGGCAACCACGGGGGTGTGAGTTTGCCTGGCCTCGGCTCTACAGCTTCCATCCCTGGGCATAAGAAGTAAAAAGGCCCGAAGCCATTCGGCTTCGGGCCTTTCTGTATTTGGAGCGGGAAACGAGATTCGAACTCGCGACCCCAACCTTGGCAAGGTTGTGCTCTACCAGCTGAGCTATTCCCGCATCAATCGAAGGCCGGTATTCTATTGGTTATGGCTGTTATGTCAAGTATTAACTGTGGATTTTCTCGCCGCATGGCGACCGGCTTCAGGGCGTTTCCAAGGACCGCGAGTTGGAGTGGGGAACAAACTCAACAGCATCGCCTACACCCAAGAAATTCAGTTGGGATTCACGGGTTCACCTCAGGCTTCAGGTTACTGATCCCCTTACGGTGTCAGCCCGTCCAGTCAGCCCGGGTGGATCTGCAGCAACAGTTTGCTACTGATCAAGATACAGATCAGTACGATCATCGGACGAATCAAACGCACCCCACGGCGCAGCACCAGGCGGGCGCCAAAACGGGCGCCAATCATCTGTCCAATGCCCATGGTAAGGCCGATACTCCAGATCACGTGTCCGCTGATAACAAAAAATATGAGGGACGCCAGATTGCTGGTCAGGTTCAGTACTTTAGTGTGTGCCGTGGCCTTGGTGAGGCCAAATCCCAGTAATCCGACAAAGCCGATGGCGAAAAAGGAGCCGGCGCCCGGGCCGAAAAAACCGTCATAAAAACCGACTCCGAAACCGACGCTTAGCGAAAACAGCAGCGGGCTGATCCGGGGGCTTCGATGATCGTCACTGATAGTGGGTGAGAGCAGGAAATAGAGCGCAATGCCGATCAGTAACAGCGGGATGATGCCGGCCAGAAACTGGGTGCTGATACGCTGCACGATCAGGGTACCGGTGGCGGCGCCGACAAAGGTACAGGCGATCATGAATTTCAGTTCGCCCAATCTGATCAGGTCGTTGCGAATGAAATAGAGAGTCGACGAAAAGGTGCCGAAGGAACCCTGCAGCTTGTTGGTGGCCAGTGCCTGGGTTGGCGCCAAGCCGGTTGAGAGCAACACCGGCAGGGCGATCAAGCCACCACCGCCGGCGATGGCATCTACCATGCCGGCCAGCACGCCGGTAAAAAACAGGAGTGCCAAAATATCCAGCGAGAGTTCAACTCCGGACATGGCGGATAGGATAAGATAGCGTGATAGGCATGCGTTGCACCGTGGGAAAATCTGCATGTTAGCCGAGAACCGCCCATCCGCCTACAATAGTGATCGATATCTGCAGATCAAAGTAGTTCGGCCGCGCTTCACGGTCACACTACACCGCGGTTATCCATTCACGGCGTAGGTGGCAATCGGGGTCGGGCAACAGAGGACAGACGTTTTATGAAGATTAAAATCTATACAACCGGCGGCACCATCGACAAGATCTACTTCGATCAGAAGAGTGAATTTCAGGTGGGCGATCCACAGATTTCCGAACTGTTGCGCGAGGCTAATATCACGGTTGATTTTGAAGTGGAATCGTTGATGCGCAAGGATAGCCTGGACATGAATGAGGCTGATCGTAAACTGATCGCCGAGCGCATACGCAATGATCCCAATAAGCGCATCCTGCTGACCCATGGCACCGACACCATGGTGGAGACGGCAAAAGCGCTGGTTGGCATTGAGGGTAAGACCATTGTGCTGGTGGGATCGATGCAGCCGGCGCGTCTTCGCTATAGCGATGCCATTTTTAATATCGGTTATGCTTTCGCGACCGTCCAGATGATGCCACCGGGGATCTACGTGGCGATGAACGGGCAGGTATTCGATCCGTTGCACGCGCGAAAGAATGTGGCGTGCCACCGTTTTGAGGCGATCTGATCACCTCTGGCGCGTTTTTAACTCTCCTGGAGGGGCAGTGTGCCGACCAGCGTCTCCTCAATCAGCAGATCGACTACAGCGCGTAGCGCCTCTTCATGGCTCATGCCCTCGGCCAGTGATTGCTCGTAGATTTTGACTTGGCGGTGGGCGCTGGTGCCTTCGTTGATGATGGTACGCATGTGGTTGAGTTCTTTTTCGCAACCGAAATAAGCGGCATCTTCCTGCAGCAGCTCGAGGATCTCCTCAACCAAATCATTAAACGGGGCGATTTCACCTTGTCCAAAATCCAACAGCCCCTCATCGATACCGTATCGGTGGGCGCGCCAGCGGTTTTCGTTAATCAAAAACAGGGTGTAGCGGCGCCAGCGCTGGTTGCTGCGGCGTAGTCGGTAGAGCATGCGCAACCAGCAACGGTAGAAGGCTGCGACACAGAGGGCGTCATCCAGTCGGGTACAGACATCGGAGATGCGCATCTCCAGGGTCTGGTAGCGGTTGCTGGGGCGGATATCCCACCAGATCTTGGTGGCATCCTCGATCACGCCAGCCTTGACCAAGACATCGATATGACGCTGATACTCCCCGAAGCTGTCGAAATACTCCGGCAGGCCGGTCCTCGGCATCCCATCCCATAGCGAGATGCGGTAAGACTTCAACCCCGTGTTGCGACCACGCCAGAAGGGGGACGAGGTGGTGAGCGCCAGGATGTGGGGCAGGATGTAGGTGGTCTGCGCCATCAGGTCGGTTCTGAGATCGTCATCCTCGATACCGACATGGATATGCATGCCGCTGATCACCAGTTGCCGGACCACCTCCTGCAGGTCATTGGCCAATTGGTCATAGCGCTCTTTATGGGTATGTTCCAGTTGACTCGGTTTGCCGAAAGGGTGGGTGGAGACCGCCACCACCGCCAGATTATGCCGATCGGCCACACTGGAAACAGTACGGCGCAGGTAGGCGAGATCATCCCGCGCTTCGTTCAGGGTGGTGCAAACCCGGGTACCGACCTCGATCTGGCACTGCAGGAACTCCGGTGAAACCTGCCCTTCAAGGAGCGCTTCGCACTCCGTCAGCATGGTTTCCGGGGCATGGCTGATCAGATTCCTCGAATCCTTGTCGACCAGCATGTACTCCTCTTCGATGCCGATGGTAAATGACGGTTCTTTCATACTTGCTCCAAATCACCCGGTTATTATTCTTCGGCGCCTCTAAAAACTCTCTTTTACGCGCTTGCCGCGTCAGCTCTGTGCTTGAGTCTTCATTGACTCTTTGTAAACGGCGGTTCTCCGCACGGTACTTCCTCGCGCTCATAAAAAATCTTGATTTTTTGCGGTACCCTAATTGTTCACGGTTCAGGGAATAGTCACCTGGGCCAGAACCCGCTTCAGTTGAGTATGGATGATGGTGGCCCATTCGGCGACGCCCTCATCGTGGCCGATCAGATCTTGGCGTATCTCCAACAGCACGTGGGGATAGCCGTTTTTTTCACCGTGGACGTCCATGGTATAGCCGACCGGATTGCGTGCATGATACGGCTCATTGTCACCGATACAAAAGGGTGTTGATGATCTTAGGCTCTCCAACAGGGGCGTGGAGAGGCGCTGATCGCGGTCCCACAGGACACCGATATGCCAGGGGCGCTGAAATCCTCTGAATACCGGGGTGAAGCTGTGAATGGAGCAAAGTATCGGGGTTTGGCCGCGACCGCAGATTCTACCCAGGATCTGTTCTATCCGGTTGTGATAGGGCCAAAACAGCGATGCTTCCCGTTCCCGCATCCGTGCGGGTGTCAGGGCGTGATTGCCGGGAATCTCGATGTTGTCGCTCACCTCCGGTATGGAAGAGCCATCGCCCGGATGGCGATTGAGGTCGATCACGAGACGGGAATAGTGGGCCAGCAAGGCGCTGGCATCGAAACGGCTAGACAATAGACGGGTCAGTTTTTCGCAGCCGATGTCATAGGCAACATGTTTACCGAACACACTGAGCTCAAGCCCGAGGTGGGCCAGCTTTTTTGGAATCCGATTGCTGGCATGGTCGCAGAGAAACAGCAGGGGAGATGGGCTTTCGCTATTCAACTCTTCCCAGGGGCCGGGTTCCTCGGGTGTGAGGAGGCTCTGGGTGACCGGGTTATGTTGGTGATATGGACGATTCAAGCAGGTTGTCCTGTGCGTAGTAGCAGAAGGCGCTGTTGATTAGTCGGAGTATATCCGAAGGTGGATAAACCGACTATCCAAGGAGTAGGGGCGGCCCCCGTGGCCGCCCATGTTAAAAAATAATACCCGTGCTCAGGCAAATCGCTCTTCGGCCAGTTGATCCGCCAGTTCATCGGTGGGTCGATGTTGCTGTTCGGCACGATTGAAAATCTCCGACAGCGTTTCACCGATGGCGTCCACCTGCCGCACGATCTGTTGTGGGTCGGTTGCGTTGCGTTCGTAACAGACGTCGATGACACCCCCGGCGTTGATCACATAATCGGGTGCGTAGAGGATGCCTTTCTCGGTGAGAATCGAGCCGTGACGCTTCTCCGCCAACTGATTGTTGGCGGCACCGGCGACGATACGGGCGCGCAGGCGGGGTATAGTTTCGTCGTTCAGGATGGCGCCCATGGCGCAGGGGGCGAATACATCCACATCCTGGTCGTAGATCTCTTCGTTGGCAACGGCAACGGCACCGAGTTCGTTGACCATGTGTTGTACCGCTTCACGGTTGATGTCGGAGACCCAGATCTGTGCGCCGGCATCGTGCAGGTGTTTGGCTAAATGGTGACCGACGTTGCCCACGCCCTGGATCGCTACCCTCAGACCCTGCAGGCTATCCCGGCCCAAGCGGTGCCGCACCGCCGCTTGAATTCCGACAAAGGTGCCGCGTGCGGTCATGGGTGAAGGATCACCGTTGCGGCAGTTGCCTTCCGCATCGCACTTTTCGGCAATCCCGGATACATGGTTCGTAACTTCGCCGATCAACTGCATATCGGCCACATGGGTACCGGAGTCCTCCGCCACGATGTAACGGCCACCGAGACGCTCTACCGCCAGGCCCATGGCGCGCATCAGTGCCGGTGTCTTGTCCCGCCGGGGGTCGCCGATGATGACCGATTTACCGCCGCCTAGGGGGAGGTTGGCGATGGCGGATTTGTAAGTCATTCCACGGGAGAGGCGCAATACGTCGTTCAACGCCTCCGCTTCGCTGGCGTAGGGGTACATGCGGCAGCCGCCCAGGGCGGGACCCCGATGGGTATTGTGGATAGCGATGATGGCCTTCAATCCGGATGCCTTGTCGTGGCAAAAGACCACCTGTTCGTGATTGTCGAATTCGTGATGGGTAAACAGTTTCATCTTTGTTATTCCTACTCTGATCAATTTGAGATTAGGCCGCCCGATTAGTATTCGCCGGTTGGTCCAGGAACTGCTCGAGCAGTTCCTCTTGTCTGTTGGCTGCCTGTTCTGCCTCCGACTGCTTGATATAGCCGAACCCGCGAATCGACTCCGGCAGACGGGCGATAGCAATCGCCGTTTCCAGATTGTCGCTATCCAGATGGGTGAGCAGGGTTTCCAGGGTCTGTTCGTAGTCGCTGATCAGCGCCCGTTCCAACTGCCGGTCCGGGTTACGCTTGAACGGGTCCAGCCAGCTGCCGCGCAGCCGTTTGAAACGGCTCAGCAGTCCCATCATTTTCAGCATCCAGGGGCCGAAGCGGCGTTTGTTGTGACGGCCGGTTTCCGCATCGGCCTTCGACAGGAAGGGCGGATCAAAATGGAACGCCAGATGGAAATCGCCTTCGAACTGGTTGGCGATCTGTTCCCGGAAGGCTGGGGCGCTGTAGAGTCTGGCCACTTCGTACTCATCCTTGTAGGCCAGCAAGCGGGCATAGTTTTCCGCCACTGCTTCGGTCAAGCCTTGAAGGTTGAGGGCCTGTTCCCGCTCCCTGACGCGTTCCACCAGATGGCGATAGCGTGCGGCATAGGCGGCATCCTGATAATCGGTGAGGTGTCGACTACGCTGGTCAATCAACTCATCCAGGGTTTTGGGTGGTTCAATCGGGAGTTTGTCCGGTGCGGCCAACTGTTGTACCGCTTCCAGATCGACCGCGGCACGCCTCCCCCAGAGCAGTGCGCGCAGATTGTCTTCAACCGATACGCCGTTCAGCTCGATGGCCTTTTTTAGCGCTTCCAGCGACAGCGGCAGATAGCCTTTCTGCCAGGCGAAACCAACCATGAACAGATTGGCGCCGATGGCGTCCCCCAGCAGCGATTCCGCCAACCGGCTGGCATCCAGGAACTGGGTATGGCGGGTCGTCTTCTCCAACTGGGATTCCAGCGCCTGGGCCGGGAAGGTGAGATCCTTCTGCTTGATGAATCCGGAGGTCATGGTCTGATGGCTGTTGACCACTGCGTCGGTACGTTCGGGATTGAGTTTGGCCATCGCCTCAAAACCGGTGGCGACCGCCAGATCACAGGCCAGCAGGGTGTCGGCCTGTCCGGCTGCAATGCGCATGGCATGGATATCCTCCGGCCTTTTGGCGATACGTATGTGGCTGACCACGGCGCCGTATTTCTGTGCCAGCCCGGTCATATCCAGTACCGTGACACCGCGCCCGTCAATGTGGGCCGCCATTCCCAACAGGGCACCGATGGTGACTACGCCGGTACCGCCGATACCGGTCAACAGGATACTGTGGGGGCGCTCCAGATCGGGTAAAACGGGTAGTGGCAGATCGGGCCAGGCCAGACCATCGGGCTGGTTGGCGGCACGTTTGAGCTGACCGCCATGCACGGTGACAAAGCTCGGGCAGTAGCCCTCGACGCAGCGCATATCCTTGTTGCAGGAGGATTGATCGATGGCCCGTTTACGACGGAACTCGGTTTCTATCGGAATTACCGAGAGGCAGTTGGACTGGGTACTGCAGTCGCCGCAGTTTTCGCATACCGCGCTGTTGATAAAGGGGCGGACCTTGGGGTCTTCCAGGGTGCCCCGTTTGCGTCGGCGCCGTTTCTCGGCCGCGCAGGTTTGTTCGTAGATCAAAACCGAGACGCCCGGGGTGGTGCGCAGTTCGCGCTGAATCTTCTCCAGATTGTCCCGATGATCGAAGGTGGTGCCGGCGGCGAATTGGCTGGGGTCGGTGAACTTTTCAGGTGCGTCGCTCACCAGGGCGATGCGTTTCACCCCTTCCGCTGCCAGCTGCTGGCTCAATTGCTGCACGCTGAACTGTCCATCCACCGGCTGGCCGCCGGTCATTGCCACGGCGTCGTTATAGAGGATCTTGTAAGTGATGTTGACGTTGGCGGCCAAGGCGGCACGGATGGCCAATACGCCGGAGTGGAAGTAGGTCCCTTCTCCCAGGTTGGCAAAGATGTGTGGGGTATCGGTGTAGGGGGCCTGGCCGATCCAGGGAACGCCTTCGCCGCCCATCTGGGTGAAGGTGTCGGTGCCCCGGTCCATCCAGGTAGCCATGTAGTGGCAACCGATACCGCCGGTGGCGCGGCTCCCCTCAGGCAGCCGGGTGGAGGTGTTGTGGGGACAGCCGGAACAGAAGTGGGGCACCCGGTCCAGGGTTAGACGGGGAAGTGCCAGTTCCGCCTCTTTTTTCTGCAGGAAATGGAGCCGTTTTTCGATCACTTCGCTTTGGTGGAAACGCTCGATCCGTGCGGCGATCACCCGGGCGATCCGCGCCGGAGTCAGTTCACCCGCCGAGGGCAGCAGCCACTGGTTGGTCTCATCGAACTTACCGACTATCTTGGGGCGTACCGCCTCCTTCCAGTTATAGAGTTGCTCCTTGATCTGGTTCTCGATCAGGCCCCGTTTCTCTTCAACGACCAGGATTTCATCCAGTCCCTCGGCAAACTGCCGTACCCCTTCGCGCTCCAATGGCCAACTCATGCCGATCTTGTAGAGCCGGATGCCGATGCGTGCCGCCATGTCTGGGGTGATCCCCAGATCCTCCAGCGCCTGCAGGACATCCAGGTAAGACTTTCCGGTCGTGGCAATGCCCAGCTTGGGTTGCGGACTGTCGATGACAATGCGGTTCAGTTTGTTGACCCGGGCAAAGGCGAGGGCGGCGTAAAGCCGATGGCGGTGCTGCAGCGCCTCTTGATCCAGCGGCGTGTGCGGCCAGCGAATGTTGAGTCCTCCCTCAGGGATCACGTAATTATCCGGGATGGTAATCTGCACACGCGCCGGGTCGATGGAGACCGAAGCGGAGGTGTCGACGGTCTCGGCGATGGTCTTGAGAGCTACCCAGCAGCCGGAGTAGCGCGACAGCGCCCAGCCAATCTGTCCATAGTCCAGGATCTCCTGCACGCCGGCCGGGTTGAGCACCGGGATCATGGCGTCCATGAAGGCGTATTCGGTTTGATGCGGGAGGGTGGAAGATTTGCTGTTGTGATCATCACCGGCGATAACCAGGACCCCGCCATGGGGTGAGGTGCCGGCGGCATTGGCGTGCTTGAAAACGTCGCCCGAACGGTCAACTCCCGGACCCTTGCCGTACCACATGCTGAACACCCCATCGTAGCGGGCGCCCTCGAACAGATTGACTTGCTGTGTGCCCCAGACGGCGGTGGCGGCCAAATCCTCGTTGAGTCCCGGCTTGAAGGTTATGCGGTGTTGGTCCAGATACTTTCTGGCTTTCCAGAGTTCTTTATCGAGTCCGCCCAGTGGGGACCCGCGATAACCTGAAATAAAACCGGCGGTATTGAGACCGGCCTGCTGGTCGCGCTGCTGCTGCAGCATCGGCAGGCGGGTCAGTGCCTGCACGCCGGTCAGGTAAACCCGACCGGAGTCGAGGGTGTACTTATCATCGAGCTTGATATCCGCTAGCGCCATGTGAGGATCTCCCAAGGCCTGATTCGGGCCTGTGGCCCGGAAAAGTCAGATGTCGGCAATCGCGCCGGCACAACGGTTCGCCCGTTGCGACAGGGTGCGCACGACGTGTGAAATCGGTCAGTGTTGGCGGCTAGCTGATGGGCGCTGATCGGCCGAGTGCTTGCACGGATTCGGGAGCGGTATGGCGGTGCACGGGTGGTTTAATCCACCGGGGGATTGAGTAACTCATTTTTCTGTCCTCCAATGCGGGGTCGCCGCATCTGGTTGTTGCCTGAACCGGGGTTCAGACTGATCAATAGCCCTTGTGGGGCCTCAGAATCACAATTTTCCAACTGCCTGGGTGAGGCAGGTTGGACGCAGACAATAGGATAACTCAGTAAATGCGTCAAGTTTGGTTTTGCCTGGCCCGGATTTATTTTCCATTGTTATCCATTATAGGCCATGGGGAATGGATTTCGGTGACAGTCGACACTCCGGGGTATGTAGGGTAAACCGGTGGTTGCCCGGGAGCACGGTATGCCTGTTGGAGCGGACAGGCACAGGGGCCTGCCCTACGTGGCCGGTCTATCGATGGCTCGCCTGGCCGATGAAGGCGCGGATTTTCGGTGCGATCTCTTCGCGGAAGCGCCGGCCGTTAAAAATGCCGTAATGGCCGACACTTTTTTGCGTTAAGTGCTCATGTAACGGTGCGGCAGGGCAGAGCTTGTGCGCCGCACGGGTCTGCCCAGGGCCGGTGATATCGTCCAGTTCGCCTTCAATCGTCATCAGTGCGGTGGCGTTGATCAATTCCGGCTTGATCAGCCGACCGTGACAATGCAGGATCCCTTTCGGCAAGTGGTGCTCCAGGAACACCTTCTGGATGGTTTGCAGATAGAACAGGGCGTCCAGATCCATCACTGCCAGATACTCATCATAAAAGGCTTCATGTTGCGCGGCACTGTCACCGTCGCCCGAAACCAGATGCTCAAAATAGTCGTGGTGGGCCGTCATGTGCCGGTCCAGATTCATGGAGAGGAATCCCGCCAACTGCAGGAATCCGGGGTAGACGCGGCGGCCCGCGCCACGGCGGTTCAACGGTACGGTGTGAATCGTGTGGCGTCTAAACCAATTCAGACTGCGTTTTTCGGCAAAATCGTTCACTTCCGTCGGAGTCTTGCGGGTATCGATCGGTCCACCCATCAAGATCATGCTGAGCGGGACTTTCTCGCCGTCTTCCGCCATCAGGGAGACTGCTGCAATCGCCGGGACAGAGGGTTGGCAGACCGCCATCAGATGCACGTCCCCGTCAAAAAAGCCAATGAATTCGCGCAGATAATCGACGTAGCTATCGAGGGTAAAACGACCGTCCAACAAGGGCACGCTGCCGGCGTCATGCCAATCCGTAATATAAACGTTGTGGTCTTGCATAAACTCCCTGACGGTACCCCGCAACAGGGTGGCATAGTGACCGGACATCGGTGCCACCATCAGCAAGTTGGGCTTACCGCTATCGGGGGTGCCGAACAGCAGCAGATCGCCGAATGACTTGCGAATGACCACACTCTCTTCGACTCCCAGGTCAAACGCGGGACGGGAATAGGGGCGGGTGTAACGCTCCAGGAGTCGACTGGCTGCATGCCACTGCTTCAACCAGGGGATGTCTTTGGTCAGGGTGGCATTGAGAAAGGCGTAATAATTGACCGAGCGGGCCCAGAAAGCCCCCATGGAGTGAAGATTGTAAAGCATAGAAGTAACTCGACAGACTGCATCAGATGAAGGTTACAGTAACGATAATAGTGCGGTGCAGCAACCAAAAAAACCGTCACCAGCGGGCTGTAACGCGTTGACGATCAATCGATCTGATTGGTATCAAATGTAACTGATTGAAATATAGGTAGTAAATGTCATTAACCTGAAAAGCATAAGGGAATGGGTGTAGCGTTGAGGCGAGGGTGCGGATGTCATGACGAACCGCATAATGATCAGGTTTTCTTTAGGCAGTTTTTAGTCTATAGCTCTAAAGCAGATCAGGAGAGGACCATCATGAACAGTGAAAAATCATCATCCAAAACTACGACCTACCAACGCCCTTCAGAGGATGAGTTGCGTGACAAATTGACCGAACTGCAGTATCAGGTGACCCAGCAAGAGGGTACCGAGCGGCCATTTCAAAATGCCTTCTGGGATGAGAAGCGAGAGGGGCTCTATGTGGATATCGTCAGCGGCGAACCGCTGTTTTGTTCCCGGGATAAATTCGATTCAGGAACAGGTTGGCCCAGTTTTTCCCGCCCGGTAGAACCGACACGCATCGTTGAGCGGACGGATCGCAAGCTGTTTATGGAGCGCACTGAGGTACGCAGTCGGGAGGGTGATTCCCACCTGGGGCATCTGTTTGCCGATGGCCCCGCCCCGACCGGTCTGCGCTACTGCATCAACTCCGCCTCGCTCCGCTTTATCCCCAGGGAGTCGCTGGAAGAGGAGGGGTATGGCGACTATCTCAAGCTGTTTGAGTAATACCGTGTTGTGAAATAGCCCGGATCGGCACAATCGCTTGACAATAACGCGGTCGCCGACCTAGTCTAGTCCAAAGCGCCGATTTATCTCAGATTGCGGGCGCTATAGAAATACGGCTAAAGCGAGGAACACCTGCTTTGGCTGTGTCGGCCAGGCGGGTTTTTTTATGTCCACGGATGGAGGTATGCCGCGGAGGCCAGGGATGGACGGGAGCAGCGATGCCTGCGTTTTTTATTCAGTAAAGGTATTCAGAAATGACAGAAGCGTATGATGACTGGGGTCTGGCAACCCGGGCGATCAGGGCAGGCCACACTCGTACGGCGGAGGGCGAGCATTCGGAACCGATTTTTACCACCTCCAGCTTTGTCTTTCAAAGTGCGGCTGAGGCCGCTGCCCGTTTTGGCGGAGACGAGCCCGGGAATATTTACTCCCGCTTTACCAATCCGACAGTAGCCTGTTTTGAACAGCGGCTGGCGGCGCTCGAAGGGGGGGAGGCCTGCGTTGCCACGGCGTCCGGGATGTCCGCGATCCTCTCCACTTGTTTGGCGCTGCTCAAATCGGGCGATCATATCGTCTCTTCCCGCAGCATCTTTGGCACCACCAATGTGTTGTTCAACAAGTTTCTTGCCAAGGTGAATATCGAAACCAGCTTTGTGCCGCTCAGTGACCTGTCGGCCTGGGAGGCGGCCATCCGCCCGGAAACACGGCTGCTGTACGCCGAGACACCCTCCAATCCCATTACCGAGTTGTGTGATATTGCCGCCCTGGCAGACCTGGCCCATTCCAAAGGATTGCTGCTGGTAGTGGACAACTGTTTCTGTACCCCTGCGTTGCAACAGCCGCTGGCGTTGGGGGCGGATATTGTGATCCATTCCGCCACCAAGTACCTGGATGGACAGGGACGCTGTGTGGGGGGGGCCGTTGTCGGCGATGGAAAGTTGGTGGGCGAAGAGGTGTTTGGTTTCCTGCGCACCGCCGGTCCCACCATGAGTCCATTTAATGCCTGGGTGTTCTTGAAGGGTCTGGAAACCTTGCAACTGCGCATGCAGGCCCATTCCGACAACGCCCTCACCCTGGCGCGCTGGTTGGAGGATCAGCCGGGGGTTGAGAAGGTCTTTTATCCCGGCCTGTCGAGCCACCCGCAATATGAACTGGCTACCCGCCAGCAACGGGCGGCAGGGGGTATGGTCTCGTTTGTGGTAAAGGGCGGGCGTGAGCAAGCCTGGCGTCTGATTGACGCCACCCGGATGATCTCCATTACGGCCAATCTGGGGGATACCAAAAGCACCATCACTCATCCGGCATCCACCACCCACGGGCGGCTGACCGATGAAGAGAAGCGGTTGGCCGGTATTGAAGAGGGATTGATCCGGGTGGCGGTCGGGCTGGAAGATATCGAAGATATTAAAGGAGATCTGGCCGCGGGACTGAGTGGCTGATTCGATGGTCGACCAGGCGTTGCTTGAGACGTGGAACCGCCGCCACGCCGAGGCGGAAGACCTGGGGCGGGTCGCCACGGTGGTGGAGCAGAATCTGCATCTGGTAAAGCCGGGTGTCCAGGCGCTGGATCTGGCTTGCGGGCGCGGGGCAACCGCCCTGTATATGGCGGCCGCAGGATTGGATGTGACCGCCTGGGATCTCTCCCCGGTCGCTATCCAACGTTTGGAGTTGGCGGCGGCAGAGCAGGGTCTCTCCATCCGGACTGCCGTACGGGATGTCATCGCCGCACCGCCGGAACCGGCCAGTTTTGATCTGGTACTGGTCAGCTATTTTCTCGAACGTTCACTAGCGCCGGCGATAGCCCGGGCACTCAGGCCGGGTGGTCTGCTGTTCTACCAAACCTTTAGTCGTGCGGCGGTCAGTGACGAGGGGCCGAGGTCTGAACAGTATCGTTTGGGCGATAATGAACTGCTTGATCTGTTTGCCATGCTCAAAGTGCGGGTCTATCGGGAAGAGCGTTGCCTGGGTGACACGAGCCGCGGTTGGCGTGACTTGGCCATGTTGGTGGCGGAATGGGTCTGAGCGCTAGAGTTAGCCAGCGAGTTGCAGGATAATGACAGACATCGCCATGCCGTCCCATTGCACCCGGTCGGCCGATCCGTGGTCGCCGGCTTAAACAGGGCAACGAACGTGCAGGGCGTGCTTGCTTTGACTCAAGGAGAGCGACATGAATGAGGCACTACCCCGTATCAGTGTACGGGATGTCATGAAAACCGAGTTTGGCCTGATTGAAGGCAGCGCTACGATCTTCGAGGCGTTGCTAATGATGAAAAAGCTCCGCACCTCGCTCCTGGTAGTGAACAAGCGCCATGAGGATGATGAGTACGGGTTATTGCTGGTATCGGATATCGCCCGTCAGGTGTTGGCGCTGGATCGCTCTCCCAAGCGGGTCAATGTGTATGAGGTGATGACTAAGCCGGCCGTCTATGTGGATCCCCAGATGGATATCCGCTATTGCTCCCGCCTGTTTGCCCGATTCGATCTGGTCAGGGCATTGGTGGTGGAGGATAAGAAAATACTCGGAACCATCAGCCCCAACCTGCTGGTGCTGGATGGCATCTTCCTGGGACTCGAACAGCAGCGATGACAACGTTGTGACGCAACGTTATCGTTTCCAATTGAATCTCAGTGCGGAAAGATTCCTGCACTACTATCGCGGCGCCGCCCGTGCCGTGATTGTCCAGGCCGAGGATGGGCGTACCATCCAGCTACCGGCCAATCGCCTTCGACCCTTTGTTACCGCCAGCGGCATAGTCGGTCGTTTTGAGTTGACGCTGGATGCCCAAAACAAGCTGATTGATCTGCGCCGAATCACATGATGAGAATGCAATGGTTACTCCTGCTTGCCCTGGTGGTGCCTGCGGCTGGCCAGGCAGGGGAGAAGCGCCCAACGGCCGGTGAGCGTTTATCCGTGGCAGAGACGGTGATGCCGCCGCTGGCTGAGAAACAAGCCCTGCCGGATGGAGTGGTGACAGTGGGGGCGGGAGATGTGCGCCGTGCCTGGCTGGTGTTTCCGACGCGGCGTTATGATCATGCCATTCTGGGTGATGACATCGAGGCGGGCGGCGTCAGGATTGAACGGGCATCCGGCATCATCCAGACATTCAGGTTACCGAATGATTCGGTTTTTGAAGATCTCTATCCGAGATTGATCGACCTGGATGGCGACGGTGAGGAAGAGATCATCCTGGTGCGCAGTTATCTGCAGCATGGTGCCGCGCTGGTGGTGCTGAAGTCTACGTCGGACGGGCTGAAGATCCTGGCGGAGTCGGATCCGATCGGATTGCCGCATCGTTGGATGAATCCCGTCGGTGCTGGCGATTTCGATCAGGACGGTGAAATCGAACTCGCTGCGGTGATCACGCCCCATATTGGTGGTGTCCTGACCCTCTATAAACGGCAAGGGGAGCGGTTATTGCCGGTCCAGCATATGCCCGGTTTTTCCAACCACCGAATCGGTTCCCGGATACTGGGCCAATCGGCGGTAGTGGACGTCAACGGTGACGGCATCGCGGACCTGGCCGTTCCCGCCGTCGGTTTTCATGAACTTCGGCTGATCGCCATCATTGACGGGACTCTGACGGAAGTCAGGCGAGTGGTGCATGGCAGTCCCATTGCAACGGCAATACAGGTGACGGACCTGGATGGAGACGGCGATCAGGATCTCCGTTATGGACTTGCCGATGGGCAACAGGTGGAACTGTTGCTGCCTTGATGGATACCGTTCAATCGACCAGACTCTCCTATTGGACCAATGCGTTTTTAGCGGCGAATAACGGGAAATGAACAGCTGTGTTATTTGGCATCTGGTGTTGCCGACGCGGGATAGCGCTTTACACTTCAAAGGATAGAAAGCAGGGTGGGTGCATGCGAAGTGCGGTAGGTTTAGTGGTGTTGCTATCTTTATTGCTTGTCGGTTGTGCCGGGCTTGAACCGGCACAACCGCCCGATCTGAATATCCCGCAAAGTCATCTCTTTGGTGTCACTCAACTCAGTTTTGATACCACGGGCAAACGTATCGCTACAGCCGGCTATAAAGGAGACTTGGCGATCTGGTCGGTACCGCAGGGAGCGGCTCTCGATCGCTTCAACTGGCATCACTCGCCGGTTCGCGGGTTGGTTTGGATTGGACAGGATCAGTTGCTCAGCGGGGAAGAGGCGGGTGGTATCGTCATAACCGACGTGACGCGGCGGCTGATTTCAAAGCGGCTGGAGACGGCGGATGGTTTGACTGCATTGGCCTATATAAGTCGTTCCCGGTTGATCGTAGCCGGTTATCGCGATGGTTTGCTGCGGCTCTTTCGGTATCCCGATCTGCTACCGGTGAAGCAGCTTGATCTTGGCGCCGAAGTGATTGCCCTGGCGACCAACCATAACGGAGATAAATTGGCTGTTTCCACTGACGATAAACGTGTACGGATTTGGGACGCAACTTTTTACCAGCCGGTGGAGCTGACGCCGCCGCCCCGTTCTGCCCTGGAGTTGCGTTTCTCGCCGGATGATAGGGCGCTGGCGGCCGGGGCCTGGTATCACGTTTTTTACTGGGATCTGGAGAGCGGCCGCCTGCGCGTACAAGAGACGGAACACTGGGGTGCGGTGGCTTCACTGGACTACCATCCTGATGGCAAGCGGCTGATCAGTCTGGGGCGTCACACCGACGCCAATCTGCGTCTGGTGACGACGGCTGACGGCAAGGTGTTGCGGCGGTTGCAGGGGCATCGACTGTGTGGCGCGGCTGTGCGTTTCAGCCCGGATGGACGCTATGTCGCCAGTGGCAGTGATGATGAGAGTGTCCGGTTGTACGATCTCAGCAAACCGTATCGGCCACAGCGGGTGGGCGACAGTTGGTAGTGATGTAGATTTTATCTGCACTCGCTGGTTTATCTGCGATGTTATAACGCGCTAAAAAATGCCATGCAAACAAAAAAGGGTTAGATCAAATATGATCTAACCCTTTGTTTTGTTTGGCTCCTCGGGACGGGCTCGAACCGCCGACCTAGTGATTAACAGTCACCCGCTCTACCAACTGAGCTACCGAGGAATGTGTCGAGGCGCGTATACTAATCAGCTATCAGTTCGGGGTCAAGGCCAAGGCGGAAAAAGTTTCAAATTGATTATCAGGGTCGTTATGGCCCGGTTTGAGGATGTCCGTCAGTCCATTAATTGCAGTCAATGGATGAACCATCCGGCTTGGTGTCGGATACACGAGGGCGGCCGGTATTGGAGACGATCACGGTCTTGGGTGCAACGAGCTGTTGCTGATCACAGAAGCTGAGTGTCAGGTTATATCCAAATGACATACCGAGGGGATTGAATAAAATCCGCTTTCGGCCGGTGGTAGAGTGGATGGATATTCTCTCATCCAGGCTCTGAAATACCCGAAGCAATTTGTCGCCGCTGTCTACGGTTTTGTTATCGTTGCTGTCTTCAACCAGAATGTACCCCTGATCCCAGGTGGTGCTGTTATCGCAGGTTTGCCCGTCGAGGCTGGGACAGAGAATCATCCGGTTGGCGCGCGTGATCGCTTCACTTCTGGCCAGTTGGATGTGGCTGATCATGGTATTGATGGCGCTGCTGCGGGCGCTGTTCCCGGTGAGGGCGCCCATGGCCGGTATCCCGAGGGAGAGGGTGATGCTGCCGATGGTCAGGGTGGTTAACATTTCCAGCAGGGTGACGCCCCTACAATATAACGCGTTCCCATAAACATGAGATTTCATGATGACACTCCTTTGCGTGCTTATGGCACAATCCCTTTGTGCCTGGCGGGGTAGAATGTAACCGAGTTGGTATCCGATCCCGATAGGATTGCCGTGAAGTCGCGGTAGGAATTTTCCGATTGAAAGAGTTGATATGTCTAAAGCGTTCCAACTGGTATCCGATTTTGCGCCGGCGGGCGATCAGCCCGAGGCGATTCGTCGACTGATCGAGGGGCTGCAGGATGGTGAGGCGGGGTTGACCCTGTTGGGGGTAACCGGCTCCGGAAAGACCTTCACGATTGCCAATGTGATTCAGGAGCTACAGCGGCCCACACTGGTCCTGGTCCATAACAAGACCCTGGCGGCCCAATTGTACGGTGAGATGAAGGAGTTCTTTCCGAACAATTCGGTGGAGTATTTCGTCTCCTATTATGATTACTACCAGCCGGAAGCCTACGTTCCCTCTTCGGACACCTTCATCGAGAAAGATGCCTCGATCAATGAACATATCGAGCAGATGCGGCTCTCCGCCACCAAGGCGTTGTTGGAAAGGCCGGATACCATCATTGTCACAACGGTCTCCTGCATCTACGGCCTGGGCGATCCGCGCTCCTATCTCAGTATGGTGCTGCACCTGGTACGTGGTGACGTGCTGGATCAACGCGCTATCTTGCGGCGTCTGGCAGAACTGCAGTACACCCGCAATGATGTGGAGCTGCACCGTGCCACCTATCGGGTGCGCGGTGAACTGATCGACATCTATCCAGCTGAATCGGATGGGGAGGCGGTGCGGCTGGAACTGTTTGACGGTGAGGTGGAGTCCATCTCCCTGTTCGATCCGCTGACCGGCGAGATCCTGCGCAAGGTACCGCGTTACACCATCTATCCCAAGTCACACTATGTGACCCCGCGCGAAACCCTGCTGGTCGCAGTGGAACAGATCAAAGAAGAGCTGAAGGAGCGGCTGGAGCAACTGCGCGAGGCCAACAAACTGGTGGAGGCACAGCGGCTGGAGCAGCGCACGCGATTCGATATCGAGATGATTCTGGAGTTGGGCTACTGCTCCGGCATCGAGAATTACTCCCGCTATCTCTCTGGTCGCCAGGCCGGGGAGGCGCCTCCCACCTTGTTCGATTACTTGCCGGAGAGTGCCCTGTTGGTCGTGGATGAAAGCCATGTTTCCATTCCCCAGGTGGGCGGCATGTTCCGCGGGGATCGCTCGCGCAAGGAGACCTTGGTGGAGTATGGCTTCCGGCTACCGTCCGCTTTGGATAACCGGCCACTGCGCTTTGAAGAGTTTGAGCAGCGCTCGCCCCAGACGATCTATGTCTCCGCCACCCCGCGCGACTACGAACTGGAACACTCCGGTGCGGTGATTGAGCAAGTGGTGCGTCCCACCGGTCTGGTGGATCCGGAACTGGAGGTGCGTCCTGCCGGCAGTCAGGTAGATGATCTACTGTCGGAGATCAACCTGCGTATCGCCGTGAAAGAGCGGGTGTTGGTGACCACCCTGACCAAGCGCATGGCGGAGGATTTGACCGACTACCTGAACGACCACGGGATCCGGGTGCGTTACCTGCATTCGGATATCGACACCGTGGAACGGGTGGAGATCATCCGCGATCTACGACTCGGCGAGTTCGATGTGCTGGTCGGCATCAACCTGCTGCGTGAGGGGTTGGATATGCCGGAAGTGTCGTTGGTGGCGATCCTGGATGCGGACAAGGAGGGGTTCCTGCGTTCCGAGGGGGCGTTGATCCAGACCATCGGCCGTGCTGCCCGCAATGTCAACGGTAAGGCGATCCTCTATGCCGATCGGGTGACCGGTTCCATGCAGCGGGCGATCGGCGAGACCAATCGCCGACGCGAGAAGCAGATCGCTCACAATATTGCGCACGGCATCACCCCGCAGACCATCATCAAATCGGTAGCGGATATTATGGAAGGTGCCCGCCCCGGTGGACCCATGTCGGCCAAGCGTTACGCCAAGGTTGCCGAGGAGACGGCGGAGTACGCTTCACTTTCGCCGAAGCAGATGGCCAAGCGTATCCAGGAGCTGGAAAAACAGATGTACCAGCATGCCCGGGATCTGGAATTTGAAGAGGCGGCACGGCTGCGCGATCAGATCCATTCATTGCAAGGTAAGGGGTTGCTGGCCTGAGAGGCTTATGCCGACGCGCTCTTCCCCCAACCGGTTGGGAGTATGAAGCCGAGGATCCAGATGCCGAGCCGCTGCAGAGCGTGGCTGAGCGGGGTGCAGAGAATCCAAGCCACCATCAGCAGTGCCAGCAAACTGGAACCGACCAGATTGTCCGACAACCAGTGGGCGCCGGCGACCATGCGCGGTAACAGGATCAGAGCGCCGATCAGGGTGGCCGCCACGCCCCAGCGCCAGTTGGCGAAAAACCAGACACAACCGACCCAGATCATGGTGACGATGCCGTGGTCTCCTGGAAAGCTGCCCGAAGAAGCGTCCTTAGCGTGGATATGGGGCACCAGTTCACTCAATCGGTAGACCGGTTCCAGCGTTAGCGACGGGCTGGCTCGCTGCACCGAGAGGATCTGTTTATAGAGGTCGACCAAACCACCATCCTGACTCAGCAGAATCATGCCGGAAAGGATGCCGAACATGCTAAGCCGTTCGATGCGTAACGCCTTGGGGCCGCTGAAGATGTAGAGGAAAAAGAACAGGATCATCCCCACACCGGTGAAGATATCGGCGATTTTGGTGTTGGCAGTAGCCCAGAACAAGCGACCCTGATCCCCATCCGCCAGCATGCCGTTGAGCAGGAAGAAGACACGACTGTCGAGAGCGTCCCAAAGTGCCCGGGTCGGCTGAAACAGCCAACTGGCGTAGATCAGCAGCGCACAGAGCTGGCAGAGGATAAAAGGCAGGGGATACCAGATGCGCGGTTGCTGCGGCACAAATAACGCTCCGAAGTGAAAAAGAGAAGGTTTTTAGCCTCTATCCGGCGGGAAGTCAACCGAGCCCGGTTACTCTGTTCGCAGCGCCTCAATCGGGTCGAGCCGGGCGGCCCGCCAAGCCGGCATGACGCCGGCTGCCAGTCCGATCACGGCGGCGACACACTCTGCCGCCAGGACATAGCTCCAGGATGTGTGGGTCGGTAGTGCTGGAATAGCGGCGTGCAACAGCCCCGCACCGCCGGTGCCGATCACCAGGCCGGCCAATCCTCCCAGGCTGGATAGCACTACCGCTTCACCCAGGAAGAGCCAGAGGATTTGGTTTTTCTGTGCTCCCAGTGCCCGCAATAGTCCCACTTCGGCGATGCGTTCGTTGACCGATATGGTCATGATTGTGAGGATGCCGACTCCACCCACCAGCAAGGAGATGCCACCCAGGGCTCCCACCGCCAGGGTCAGGATATTGAGCACCGAGCCGAGGGTTTCCAACATCTGGTCCTGAGTGGTGATAGTGAAATCTTCATTGCCATGGCGTGCGATCAAATGCTGTTTCACCTGGTCTGCAATCACCGTGCTGTCGATGCCGGCTCGATATAGCAGATCGATCTCCATCAACCCTTCCTGGTCGAACAGGGCCATCGCCTTATGGGTGGGGATGTAGACGGCGTCGTCCAGGTCGAAGCCGAGTAGTTGGCCTTTCGACTCCATCACGCCAATCACCCGGAAACTTTCGCCGCCAATGCGCACCCGCTCGCCCAGCGGGTTCTCCTGCTTGAACAGTTCATCACGAATCTTGCTGCCCAGTACGACAAACGAGCGGGCAAAGCGTGGATCATCCGCGGGCAGGAAGCGTCCCAGCGCTGGTTTCATCTGCCAGACGGCGGGTACAGACTCGCTTACGCCATATACGTAAGTGCGGCGGGACCGCTGGCTCGACTCCACCGCGGCATTTCCCTGCACCATCGGTACCACCGCTTCGATGTGGGGGAGGCGGGCGAGGGTCCCGGCATCGTCCAGGCTGAGGGGGCGGACGCTGTTGACAAGAGCCCCGGAGATGCCGAATGTCGCCGACTTGCCCGGGTTAACGGCCACCAGGTTGGTGCCAAACTGGGTGAACTCGGCGAGCACGAACTTGTTGATGCCTTCGCCAATCGAAGTGAGCAGCACCACGGCTGCGATCCCAACGGCGATACCCAGCGCGGTCAGCAGGCTGCGGGTACGGTGAAAACGTACCGAACTCAGGGAGAGGGCAATAAAGTCGCGGGTCAACATATCAGCGGCCCGCCAGGGCGACGACCGGGTCCAGCCGGGCGGCATGCCGGGCGGGCAGGATACCGAACAGCAGGCCGGTAGCTAGTGAGATGCCCAGCGCGGCGGTTAACGCCCAGAGCGGGATCGCCAGCGGGAAATCAGGGTAGATCTGTCCCATGATCCAGACACCGCCATAGGCGATTACGATCCCAATGGCCGAGCCGGTTGCCGAGAGCAATCCGGCTTCAATCAGAAACAGCAGCATGATTTCACCACTTCTCCCGCCTAGTGCTTTCAGCAGGCCGATCTCTGCGGTGCGTTGTGAAACCGCTACCAGCATCACATTCATGATCAGGATGCCCGCCACCGCCAGACTGATGGAGGCGATGCCGGACACCGTGTAGGTGAGTGAACGGAAGATGCTGTCAAAGGTGGCGAGCAGGGCGTCCTGGGTAATGACGGTGATGTCTTCGTCGTCGTCGTGGCGTTTTTTGATGATGTCGATCACCGCCTGCTGGGCGCGAGGGACCGCTTCACGTCCGTCCGCCTGCACCAGGATCCGGAACAGCCCCTCGGTGTTGAACAGGCTTTGCGCCGAGGCTACCGGGATAACGGCGATATCGCCCACATCCATGCCGAGGGATTCACCCAGCGGTTTTAACACCCCGATGACCCGAAAGCGCCGGTCGTGGATACGCACCCACTCGCCGACTGCCCGGCTGTTGCCGAATAACTCCTTTTTTAACTTGTCGCCGAGCACGGTGACGGCGCTTTCCCGCGTGGGGTCGATCTCGGGCAGAAATTTGCCGCGGGCCAACTCCATATTACGTACCGGCATCAGCGCGGACGTAGAACCCAGGACCGTGATATCGCGTTCCAACTGGCGGTGGGAGATGGGGGCGGCGCCCAGAACCAACGGGGCGACCCGTTGAATGGCGCTGCTGCGCTGCACCGCCAGGGCGTCTTCCAGAGTCAGATCCCGGGGGGTTCCTCCGACCAGTGGCGGCGTGTCGCCGGTTGTCTCGATCTTACCGGGGATGACGATCACCAGATGGGAGCCGAGACTGGAGAACTCGTTGGCGACAAAACGTCTGGCCCCTTCCCCCAGGGCGGTCAGGAGTACCACCGAAGCGACGCCGATCGCCATGGCCAACAGCATCAGGCCGGTGCGGCTGCGTGCCCCGGAGAGGGCGCGCAGTCCGAAGCTGAAGGCGTCCTCCAGGCGCATCAGGCCACGTCCGTGACGTGATGATCGCCGTCAATGGCACCATCCACCATGCGAATCCGGCGTGAAGCGCGGCCGCCGATCTCCGGATCATGGGTCACGACCACCAGGGTGATCCCTCGCCGGTTGAGTTGCTCCAGGGTCTGAATGACCTCGTCGCCGGAATGTTTGTCCAGGTTTCCGGTGGGTTCATCCGCTAACAGCAGGGCCGGCTGCATGATGGTCGCCCGGGCAATGGCCACGCGCTGGCGCTGGCCTCCGGAGAGCTGGTCCGGGCGGTGCTTGGCCCGTTCGGTCAGCCCGAGCTGCGCCATGACGGTGGCGACCTTGTGCGTTCGCTCCGCGGTATCGACTCCGGCCAGCATCAGCGGTAGTTCGATATTCTGTGCCGCAGTGAGGCGGGGGATGAGGTGAAAGGATTGAAAGACAAAGCCGATATGGTCGCGCCGAGCCACTGCCTGTTCTGTTTCATCCAACGTCGTGGTATCGGTTCCTTCCAGGTAGTAGTGGCCGCTGTCCGGTTTATCCAACAGACCCAATATATTTAACAAGGTGGATTTGCCCGAACCGGAGGGGCCCATAATGGAGAGGTAGTCACCCGCGTTCATCTCCAGGTTGATATCACGTAGCGCATGCACCGTCTCGTCACCCACCATAAAACTGCGGTTGATCTGTTCGAGCCGGATCATTGTGTCTTGCTCTCCTTGCGGATAGCCGCCACCCCCGCTTCGAGTCCCTCCAGATCTACCGAGGTGATCACTTGATCCCCATCCTGCAGACCGTCGGTCACTTCCGTGTAATCCCAGTTTGAGAGGCCGGTTTTAATGGTTCTTTTCTCGACCAGACCACTATCTGTCGACAATAGGTAGACCTGATTCTCTTCCACCACCGCTTCCGTAGGGATGCGTAAAGCGGTGGGATTCCCATCGAGAATGATTTCCACATCCGCGGAGTAGCCGGCCAGCAGCTTACGGATATCTTCCGGATTGCTGAATTCCACTTCTACGTCGACGGTGCGCGCCTGCTTCTCCTGGTCCAGCACATAGGCGGCGATACGTCGCACCTTGCCGGGGAAGGCCTGTTTGTCAAAGGCATCCAAGGTGACCCGGGCTGTCTGACCGATTTCGATATGCGCGGCGTCCACCTCGTCGATCGGCGCCTCCATGTAGAAGCAGGAGTTATCGATCAGGTCGACGGCCGGCTGGGTGGCGATACCGGGCGGTGAAGGGGTGACATATTCATTCAGCTCACCGTTGATCTCAGCGACGATCCCGTCAAACGGGGCAAACAGCTGGGTCCGTTCCAGATAACTGCGGTTCACCTCCACCCGGTCGGAGGCTACCCGGGAAGAGGCGTTGGCGGATTCGCAATCCGCTTGGCGCGCCTGCGCCTCGGTCAGGGCCTTGTCGATTGCCTCTTCGGACACCACCCCTTTTTTATGCAGGCGCTGCATGCGGTCCGCTTCGCGGCGGGAGACCTCTGCCTGCAGGCAGGCCGCGCGGGCACTGGCCGTGGTGGCCCGGGCCTCCGATTCGCTTAATTTGATCTGGGCCATCAGGTCTTTGTTCCAGAGCTGTAGCAGCAATTTCCCCTGTTTGACTTGGTCGCCTTCGTGGATATCCAGTTGGGCGATCTGGCCGCCGGTACCGGGTGATAACTTGGCCCGTCGGCACGCCTTGACTGTACCGGCACGGGTGTTGGCCACGGTTTTTTCAACCAGGCCGATATCCGCTTGAGCGGTAGTGACAGAGAGGGGTTTGGGGCGGCTGACATACCAGATGGCCATGGCCGCTATCGATACAAAGAGCAGTAACAGAATAAGTGGCTTGTGTTTGAACGTCACAACGATATCCTTGGTTTAACCCTAATTGCAGATGCGTTCGACAGCAGTGTTAGCCTGCCTGTAGTTATATAGCCTTGCAACCGGTGCTTAATCAATTCTTATATTTATCCTGCCTGCTATCAGATCTGATTTTTCCCGCTTGCACTACCTGTCGAACAGCGTGTATTATTCGCGCTCTTTTACAGGCGCGTAGCTCAGTTGGTTAGAGCACTACCTTGACATGGTAGGGGTCGTTGGTTCGAATCCGATCGCGCCTACCAACACTCAGAAAAGCCTCCGCTAAACACGGAGGCTTTTTTGTCTTGTCCGGTGAAGCACGGGTAAGTGCGGGTGTGGGGCGGATTTCGCCTATCCGCGATGCTAAAATAGAAACCCCGGTCAGTATCGGCGGCATGCGCGGCATGTCAAATTGTGTGGATCATGAAGATCCGTGTTAATTCATGTGGCCTCTCGTATGGGTCACCACTGAGAGAGAGAATCGATGCCAGTCATTACCCTCCCAGACGGCTCCCAGCGGAGCTTCGACAATCCGGTTACTGTTCACGATGTGGCCGCCTCCATTGGCCCCGGCCTGGCCAAGGCCGCTCTCGCCGGACGCGTAGACGATCGGTTGGTGGATACCCGCTACCTGATCGAGCGGGACAGCCAGCTGGCGATCATCACCGATCGGGATGCCGAAGGGCTGGATGTGATCCGTCACTCCACGGCCCATCTTTTGGCCCAGGCGGTCAAACAGCTGTTTCCCACCGCTCAAGTCACCATCGGCCCTACGATCGAGGATGGGTTTTATTACGACTTCTCCTTTGAGCGCCCCTTCACACCTGAAGATCTGAAGGCGATCGAAGAGAAGATGAAGGAGCTGGTGAAGGCCGATCTGCCTGTTACCCGCTCTGTGATGTCACGTGATGAAGCGGTCAAGTTCTTTCGTGACCTGGGGGAGCTGTACAAGGCGGAGATCATCGAATCGATCCCGGCCAACGAGGATCTCTCACTCTATACCCAGGGGGAGTTTACCGATCTCTGTCGTGGACCCCATGTGCCCAGTACCGGGTGTCTGAAGGCGTTTAAATTGATGAAACTGGCCGGCGCCTACTGGCGCGGCAACTCGGACAACGAGATGCTGCAGCGGGTGTATGGCACCGCCTGGCGGGACAAGAAAGACCTGAAGGCTTACCTGCACCGGTTGGAAGAGGCGGAGAAGCGGGATCACCGCAAGCTCGGCAAGGCACAGGACCTGTTCCATATCCAGGAAGAGGCGCCCGGTATGGTGTTCTGGCACCCCAACGGCTGGACCATCTACCGCGAAGTGGAGCAGTACATCCGCAACAAGATCAGGAAGGCCGGTTACCGGGAGATCCGTACCCCGCAGATCGTCGACCGCAGTCTGTGGGAGAAGTCCGGGCATTGGGATAAGTACCGGGCCGATATGTTTACCACCAATTCGGAAGAGCGGGATTTCGCCATCAAGCCCATGAACTGCCCCTGCCATGTACAGGTGTTCAATCAGGGGCTGAAGAGTTACCGTGATCTGCCGCTGCGTCTCGCGGAATTCGGTTCCTGCCATCGCAACGAGGCGAGCGGTACCCTGCACGGCCTGATGCGGGTACGCAACTTCGTCCAGGATGACGCCCATATCTTCTGTACCGAAGACCAGATCCAGGCCGAAGTGTCGGCCTTTGTCGATCTCCTGTTTGAGGTCTATGCCGATTTCGGCTTCAGCGATATCCAGATTGCGCTCTCCACCCGCCCAGAAAAGCGGGTCGGCAGCGATGAAGTGTGGGATAAAGCGGAGCGGGCGCTGGAGCAAGCGTTGAACGCCAAGGATCTGGATTGGCAGATCCAGCCGGGTGAGGGCGCTTTCTATGGCCCGAAGATCGATTTCTCCCTGCGTGACTGCCTGGGTCGGGTCTGGCAGTGCGGCACCATGCAGGTCGACTTCTCTATGCCGGGCCGACTGGATGCCAGTTATATCGCCGACGATAACAGCCGCCAGGTACCGGTGATGCTGCACCGGGCGATACTCGGTTCGCTGGAGCGTTTTATCGGTATTTTGATCGAGGAGTCGGCGGGTGCCTTGCCGCTCTGGCTGGCGCCGAAACAGGCGGTGATCATGGATATTACCGACCGACAGGCCGAATATGTGAAAAAAGTGTCCGAAATCCTGGATAATCAGGGCTTCCGGGTACAAATAGACTTGAGAAACGAGAAGATCGGCTTTAAAATTCGCGAACATACTCTGGCAAAAGTTCCCTACCTGTTGGTGGTGGGCGACCGCGAGATGGAAGAGGGGACAGTGGCCGTCCGCACACGCAGCGGTGAAGATCTCGGTAGCATGAGCATCGAGGATTTCTCACAACGCCTGCAGGACGAAATCAGCCGCCGTTCAAATTAAAGGCTTACCAGTTGAAAGCACCGGTTATCGGTGCTTTTTGTGTTGGTAGGCTTTGGTTCTGTGGAGGAACTGAGTTATCGCTGCACCAAAAAGAAATCGGATGAACGATGAGATCGATGTCCGTGAAGTCCGACTGATCGGCGCCGATGGCGAACAGATAGGGATTGTCTCAATAGACGAGGCCATGTCTGTCGCTGCAGAAAGTAATCTGGATCTGGTTGAGATCCAGCCGAACGCCGAACCACCTGTTTGTCGGGTGATGGATTACGGCAAATTCGTTTTCGAGGCGAAGAAGCAGAAGTCTGCGGCTAAGAAAAAGCAGAAGCAGGCGCAGGTTAAGGAGATCAAATTCAGGCCAGGGACTGGTGAAGGGGATTATCAGGTCAAACTACGCAACCTGATACGTTTCCTGAATGACGGGGACAAGACCAAGGTAACCATGCGGTTCCGCGGTCGTGAACATGCCCATCGGGAACTCGGTCTGGAGTTGCTGCAACGTGTTGAGGCAGATCTGTCTGAGTACGGTGAAGTTGAGCAGCAGCCTCAGATGGAAGGCCGGCAGATGGTGATGGTTCTGCGTCCCAAAAAGTAAGTATCTTAAAATCGAGATCCAAGGATCGAGACAGGTTGTCATTTCAGAGCCGCATGGGTTCCGGATGTCGACCCCGATCGGCGGGTTAAATAGCGGAGTTACAAGTAATGCCAAAGATTAAGACAAATCGTGGCGCTGCAAAACGGTTCAAAGTAACCGGTAATGGCGCCATCAAACGCGGTCAGTCCCACCGTCGTCACATCCTGACGAAAAAGAGCACCAAGCGTAAGCGCCAACTGCGTTGTCCTGCACAACTGCACAAAGCCGACGTGGCCGTTGCCCGTCGTATGATCCCATACGCTTAAGCCTAGGAGACTGAACAGATGCCTCGCGTAAAACGTGGTGTACAAGCACACGCCCGACACAAAAAAGTGCTTAAAGCGGCCAAAGGTTATTACGGTGCCCGTCGGAAGATTTTCCGTGTAGCCAAGCAGGCGGTGATCAAGGCTGGTCAATATGCCTACCGTGATCGTCGCCAGAAGAAACGCCAGTTTCGTGCACTCTGGATTGCCCGTATCAATGCCGGTGCCCGCAACAACGGTCTCTCTTACAGCCGTATGATCAACGGTCTGAAGAAGGCGGGTGTGGAGATCGACCGCAAGATGCTGGCCGATCTGGCTATCTTTGACAAGCCGGCGTTTAGCGCCCTGGCAGAACAGGCCAAGGCCAGTCTCTCCAGCTGATAGCTTGTCATGGCGCGGAAATTCCGCCGCCTATGTGTGACAACGACAGGGGAAAGGCCTTTAGGTCTTTCCCCTTTTGTTTTGTGGCAGTGTTCAGTTCGTATGATCCCTGGCACTGATTCCAGATGAGGACCCTTTTGATGGATTCTGAATCCAATATCGAACTTGCTAAGCTGGTGGATGAGGCGACTGGCCTGATCGCGGCGGCGGAGAAACTGACGGCACTGGACGAGGTGCGGGTGCGCTTTCTCGGCAAAAACGGCTTACTCACGGCACAGCTCAAGCAGTTGGGAAAACTCCCGGCTGAGGAACGCCCGTTGGCCGGGCAAGCCATCAATAAGGCCAAGCAGGCGCTGCAAGAGACTATTGAGCAGCGTCGTGCCCTGCTGGAGCAGCAGGAACTGGTGTCGCGTCTCGGTTCCGAGCGTATCGACGTGACCTTGCCGGGACGGGGCATGGGGCAGGGTGGATTGCACCCGGTGACGCGAACGCTACAGCGTATTGAGGATCTGTTTTCGCGCGCTGGCTTCGCCATCGAAGAGGGGCCGGAGATTGAAGACGACTACCATAACTTCGAAGCGCTGAATATTCCCGCGCATCACCCGGCACGTGCTATGCACGACACCTTTTATTTTGACGCGCATCTGCTTCTGCGTACCCATACCTCGCCGGTGCAGATTCGTACCATGGAGAATGCCGGACCGCCGCTGAAGGTCATTGCGCCGGGCCGCGTCTATCGCTGTGACTCCGATTTGACCCATACCCCGATGTTCCACCAGGTGGAAGGTCTGCTGGTGGATGAAAATGTCTCCTTCGCCGACTTGAAAGGGGTGCTGTATGACTTCCTGCAGAGCTTCTTTGAGCGCGATCTGAAGATTCGCTTCCGTCCTTCCTACTTCCCCTTTACCGAACCCTCGGCTGAGGTGGATATCGAGTGCGTCATGTGCGGCGGTGATGGCTGTCGTGTCTGTAGCCATACCGGCTGGTTAGAGGTGCTGGGTTGCGGCATGGTACACCCCGAAGTGTTCCGTCATGTCGGCATCGATAGTGAGAAATATACTGGATACGCCTTCGGTATGGGAGTGGAGAGGCTGACCATGTTACGTTATGGTGTCAATGACTTACGGCTATTTTTTGAGAATGATTTGAGGTTTCTCCGGCAATTTGCTTGAGCGGCCGGTTTGCTGTCTCAAAGGTGGCAGAATTAAACGATTTTCGGTGCGACCTGATCATCAATCGGTCGTGCCCTTCAGGATTGGATAAGAGATTATGAAATTCAGTGAAGCCTGGTTGCGTGAGTGGGTCAATCCAGCGGTTTCGACCACTGAACTGGCGGATCAGCTCAGTATGGCAGGTCTGGAAGTGGATTCGGTTGAGCCGGTCGCCGGCACCTTTGAGGGGGTTGTGGTCGGTGAAGTCCTGACTCGGGAGTCGCACCCTAATGCCGACAAACTCAGCCTCTGTACCGTCCATGTCGGTGCGGCTGAGCCTTTGCAGATTGTCTGTGGCGCATCCAATGTGGCGGCAGGGCTTAAGGTCCCGGTAGCGGTCATCGGCGCCCTGTTGCCCGGCAATTTTAAGATTAAGCGCGCCAAACTGCGTGGTGTGGAGTCACAGGGCATGATCTGTTCCGCATCGGAACTGGGTCTGGCGGCCTCTTCGGACGGTATTTTGCCGCTGGCTGACGATGCGCCGGTGGGCACGGATTTCCGCGATTACCTCTCCCTCAACGATCAGGCGATCGATGTGGACCTGACGCCGGATAGGGGGGATTGCCTGGGTCTGGCCGGCATCGCCAGGGAAGTGGGTGTGATCAACCGTACACCGGTTACCCCTCCTGCCATGGAACCGGTTGCCGCGACACATGAGGACTGTTTCCCGGTCTCTCTGGAGGCCCCGCAGGGGTGCCCTCGCTACCTGTGTCGGGTTGTGCGCAACATCAATCCCGCCGCTGAGACGCCGCTGTGGATGCAGGAGCGGCTGCGGCGTAGCGACCTGCGGTCCATTAGCCCGGTCGTCGATGTGACCAACTATGTGATGCTTGAGTTGGGCCAACCGATGCACGGCTTCGACCTGGCCGAGCTGGAGGGCGGCATCCGGGTGCGCATGGCGGATGAAGGCGAAAAGCTGGTTTTGCTGGATGGCCAGGAGATCAGCCTGCGTAGTGATACGTTGGTGATTGCCGATCAGGCCAAACCGGTAGCGATGGCCGGTATCATGGGGGGCGAACATTCCGGGGTCAGTGAGACCACGCGGGATATCCTGCTGGAGAGTGCCTTTTTTGCCCCTACCATGATCACCGGCAAAGCCCGCAGCTACGGACTGCATACCGACTCCTCACACCGTTTTGAACGTGGAGTCGATCCCCAACTGCAGCGGCGTGCCATTGAGCGTGCCACCCAGCTCCTGTTGTCGATCACCGGCGGTGAGCCGGGACCCGTGGCGGAGTCGTCGGAAGAGGGCTATATCGAACTGCGCCCCGAAATCCTATTGCGCCGCAAGCGGGTGGCGCGGGTGCTGGGCTTGGAAGTGGACGATGCGACCATTGCCGATATCCTGACCCGTCTGGAGATGCAGGTTGAGGCGGTCGAGGAGGGGTGGAAAGTGACAGCCCCCAGTTGCCGCTTCGATATCAGTATCGAGGAGGATCTGATCGAAGAGGTAGGGCGGATCTACGGTTACACGCGTATTCCCACCCGGCGCAGCGCGGCCGCTACGGTCATGCGGGCGGAGCCGGAAGTTACCTTTAGTCTGCAGCGCGCCAAACAGCTGTTAGTGGATCGGGATTATCAGGAGGCGATTACCTACAGCTTTATCAGTAAAGAGATGCACGACCTGGTCGACTCGGGCCATGACACGGTGGTGTTGGCCAATCCGATCTCATCGGATATGTCCATCATGCGTACTACGCTCTGGGCTGGTCTGCTGCAGACGGCCATGTATAACCAGTCGCGCCAACAATCCCGCGTCAGAATCTTCGAGTCAGGCCTTAGGTTTATTAAGCAAGATAATGAAATTAAACAAGAATTAATGATTGCTGGGCTCATTTCTGGTGCGGCGGCGCCAGAGGCATGGGGAGCACCGGCGCGCGCAGCAGACTTCTTCGACCTGAAGGCGGACCTGGAGGCCCTGTTCGCCCTGACCGGTTGTCCGGAAGCCTTTGAGTTCAGCGTGTCTGAGCACAGTGCCTTGCATCCGGGACAGAGTGCACAGGTGCTTCGCCAGGGTGAATCTGTCGGCTGGATTGGCAAGCTGCACCCGGAGTTGGAGCGTAAACTCGACCTGACCGGTGCGGTATACCTGTTCGAAATCGGCGTAAACAGCCTCTTGGAGGGGCGTTTGCCGGCCTTCCAGACCCTTTCCAAATATCCGTCCATTCGTCGTGATATCGCGATTGTGGTGGATCAGGGCGTCGAATTTGATGCGATTCGTCAGACAATTAGTGAAACCGTGCCGGAAATTCTGAGAGAAATCCTGCTTTTTGATGTCTATACTGGTGAAAAGGTAGACTCAGGACGAAAAAGTCTCGCTTTGGGCTTGATTTTACAGGAAAGTTCCCACACTCTTACCGATGAAAAAGTGGAAAGCGTGATGGCGCAAGTGATCACTGCGCTCACGGATCGCTACAACGCACAACTGAGAGATTGAACATATGGCTTTGACCAAGGCGGATATTGCCGAAAAACTTTTTGATGAACTTGGCCTGAACAAACGGGAAGCCAAGGAGATGGTTGAAATGTTTTTTGAGAAAGTGCGCATTTCACTGCAAGAAGGGGCCCAGGTTAAGTTGTCCGGATTCGGTAACTTCGATCTGCGTGAAAAGAAGGAGCGCCCTGGACGAAATCCAAAGACCGGTGAAGAGATCCCGATTTCGGCACGCAGAGTGGTCACATTCCGCCCGGGTCAAAAATTGAAGGCGAGGGTCGAAGCTTATGCTGGAAGCAAGCAGTAATACTGCCGATCTGCCGGCGATACCCGGTAAACGTTATTTCACCATTGGTGAAGTAAGCGAGCTGTGCGGCGTCAAGCCTCATGTGCTGCGTTACTGGGAGCAAGAGTTTACGCAGCTGAAGCCGATCAAGCGGCGCGGCAATCGTCGCTATTATCAACGTCACGACGTACTGATGATTCGCCAGATACGCAGCCTGCTTTATGACCAGGGGTTCACTATTGGCGGTGCGCGGCAGCAGCTTTCCGGAGAGGGCGCCAAGGATGATCAGGACCAAAGTCATCAGATAGCCCGGCAGCTGCGGGCAGAGTTGGAAGAGGTGCTGCAGATACTCAAGCGCTGACTCCCGGGTGGCTCAGGGCAGCATTGACAACGGGGTGCATACCGCCTAGTATGCGCGCTCAGTTTTCGGGCGGTGGCGCAGTCTGGTAGCGTGCTTGTCTGGGGGACAAGTGGTCGCAGGTTCAAATCCTGTCCGCCCGACCAATCAAAAAGGGATGCCGATTAGGCATCCCTTTTTTATGTTGTAACAGGCGCTCCGTCGTGGAAATTTTGTCGACGCTTCAACAGAGTTCCCGGTGACGATAACAGTTGACCGTGTGGTCGTTGACCATGCCAACAGCCTGCATATAGGCATAGCAGATGGTACTACCGACAAATTTGAAGCCACGCCGCTTCAGCTCTTTGGACATGGCATCGGATTCAGGGGTGGTGACGGGTACCGCGTTCAGGGATGGCCAATGATTAATAATTGGCCGGTCGTTGACAAAACGCCAGATGAAGGATGAAAAATCACCAAATTCATCTTTAATATCAAGGAATAACCGGGCATTATTAATGCTGGCCATAACTTTCAGTCGATTGCGAATGATGCCGGGGTCAGCCAGGAGTTGCTCGATCTTGCGCGGGCTGTAGCGGACGATCTTTTCCGCATCAAACTGATCGTAGACCTGAAGATAGCGTTGCCGTTTCCGCAGAACGGTGATCCAGGAAAGTCCGGCCTGTGCACCTTCCAGGATCAGGAATTCAAACAGCGTGCGATCATCCCGGCAGGGGACACCCCACTCCTGATCGTGATACTGCTGATAGAGTGGGTCCGTTCCGGCCCATTCGCAACGGTGGAGAGGGTGGGACATGTCGCTTTCCTATGGAATGTGGGTGATCCACCGGTTAAGACCCGGCGGATATGACGGCTGATGATATACTGCCCGGCCTGAACTAACTTGTGAACCGTTTTCATACCCCTTATCCATCTCCGATAATGAGTCAGTCGATCCCACTGCTGCAGGAACTTCCCTACCTGTCCGATACCTCGAGGCTGTTTGCCCCGATTGCCGGTGAGCCTTGGTCGATACTGCTGGATAGTGGAGACCGAATCGGCAATCAGGCCCGCTATGACCTGATAGTAGAGAATCCAATGTTGTCTCTGGTGACCCGCAATGGGCAGACGGAGGTGATTGCAGCGGATGGCGCTCGTACTACGACAAATGAGGATCCGTTGCGACTGTTGCAGTCGTTACTTAAACGGTATCCGGCGGAACAGGCCGGTCCATTGCCCTTTTATGGTGGCGCGTTGGGTTACTTCTCCTATGACTTGGGACGCTTGCTTGAACGATTACCGGTAAAGGCGCGGGATAGGGAGTCATTGCCGGAGATGGCCATCGGAATCTATGACTGGGCGGTGGTGGTGGATCACCTGGAGCAGCGCAGTTGGTTGGCCGGTAGCGGGTTTGACCCGCGTACAAGGCTACAGTGGACGCAATTGGAGGAGCGTTTCAGCCGTCCCGGTACCCACACGAAAACGGCTCCCTTCAAGGTGACAGGGACCCTCTCATCCAATATGACCCGGCAGCAGTATGCGGACGCCTTTCGGCAGGTACAGCGCTATATATTGGAAGGGGACTGCTATCAGGTGAATTTGGCGCAAGGTTTTTCCGTCACGACCGAGGGCGATCCCTGGCAGGCGTACCAGCAGTTGCGGAGGCTCAATCCGGCACCGTTTTCGGCCTATCTCAACACGCCGGCGGTGCAGGTGCTCTGCTCATCACCGGAGCGGTTCCTCAAGGTCAGGAACGGTTTGGTGGAGACCCGGCCGATCAAGGGGACAGTGCCGCGCGGTGCGGACCCCGGGGAGGATCTGTTGCTGCGGAAGCGGCTACAGGAGAGTAGCAAGGATCGGGCGGAAAACCTGATGATTGTGGATCTGTTGCGAAATGATCTGAGTAAATCCAGTGCCCTGGGCAGTGTCGAGGTTAGCCAACTTTTCGGTTTGGAGAGCTATGCTACGGTGCATCATCTGGTCTCCGTTATTAACAGTCGGCTGGCATCGAATCGGGATACGCTGGATCTGCTGCGGGGCTGTTTCCCTGGTGGCTCCATCACCGGAACGCCGAAATTGCGGGCGATGGAGATCATTGAACAGTTGGAGCCGGAGCGGCGCGGTGTCTATTGCGGCTCGATCGGCTATATCGGATTCGACGGCCAAATGGACACCAATATCGCTATACGCACGCTGGTGCATATTGATGGTAGGATGCGCTTTTGGGCAGGTGGTGGTCTGGTAGCAGACTCGGAAATGGAAGCCGAGTATCAGGAAACCTTTCACAAGGCAAAGGCGATGCTCCAGCTATTGCAACCTGACCATTCACTCCCTGGACGCGCCCAAGATGCGGCTTTCCAGGACTTGATAAACGGTTGAATTGAAGAAACTCATGTCAGCGCGCATGGTCAGTGTGTTTCTGTCACTACTGGCCCACGGAACAGTTTTTTTCTATTTGGGTAGCGTTACGTTGCAAGAGCGGTCGGAAGCGGCCGCTCCGGGCAAGGGCGTGAAGGTTGCCGTTGTGCGTGGCAAAAACAGCTTACCGAATGTGCCGGAGCCGCCCTCGACTGAAGTGAGCGTATCACCACAAAAGCCGACTGTTCGGGTGGCGGGGCCGTTGACGCCGAAAGCGATCGAACCCGTACCGCCGCCCAGACAGCCGAGGCTGCCCCGGACGTCACCTGCCACTCAAGCACCCAGCGCATCCGGTCGTGTAGAAAAGCAACCGCCGGCGGCCGCTTCCTCCGTGCAGCAGAAGCAGCCCCTGCCGCCGACAACGCAAGACATAGCGGAATCGGCGAAACAGGCCGATTCGCCCCTTGAGGCAGTGTCGGAGCTGTCGCAGACCGGTTCCTCCGGTCCTGCGCTGGCCACAGACTCACACCGCTCTGATATCGCGTCAAAGCAGCGGGAAGGGGAGCTGAATCAGATTGAACAGTCTTACATGGATGATTTGGTGGCTGCCATAGAAAGGCACAAACGCTACCCGTTGCGGGCGCGCAAAAAGGGTTATGAGGGTGAGGTCAGGGTGCTGTTCACTGTGCTTAAGGACGGTACCATCGCCAACGTAGAGATCGTCAGCAGTTCCCACTGGTCGATTCTGGACCGGGCCGCTTCCCGGGCGGTTTTGGATCTGGGGCGTTTTAAGCGGATTCCCCCCCAACTGGGCCGCGATCAGTGGGAGTTTCAATTACCTATCCGTTTTGCCATGAATTGACGGCTGGATGGAAAACAGCGCCCAAAACAGCGAATACCTGCATGGCCGAATATTCTATGGGGAGTAAATTCCCTTGTGGATTTTTCAACTTGGCTTAAAATAGCCGCCTCTGAAAGGTGCCCGTTAAGGGTTAATAGGGAACAAGGTGAGCCTGATCCAGGCAACTCCTCGACTGTCCTCGCAACTGTAAGCAAGTAATCCGGTTTCACGAAGCCACTGATCCAACGATTGGGAAGGCGACATCGGGTGTCGATCTGCAAGTCAGGAAACCTGCCTTTCATGCGTCGCATTTCTACCGAACGGGGTATTCAGTAGAGCGGTCTTCCGTTAGCTGACGCATTCAGGCAGGTCGGAAATACCTGTACTTGTATGCAGTCCCGCTGTTGAGATTCGTGAGATCTTCTCGGCATTCGCAAGTCTCTCTTTTCCGCCCTGCATTTGTTCCAAATGCACTCCCTCTGTGGAGTAACGGAGAGACCCAACAATGATCCGCAATAAACCGTATCCATCGATAATTCTATCCAGCCTCGCCCTGGCGCTGCCGCTGGGGGCGACCCATGCCGCCACATCACTTGACAGGGTGAACGTAACCGCCAATCGGATGGCTCAGAGCATCGATGAGACGTTGGCCGCTGTCACCGTGATAACCCATGAAGATATTCTGCACAGCCAAGCCAAAGATCTCACCCAACTGCTCGATGGCTCACAGGGACTCACCATCAGCAGCAATGGCGGACTGGGCAAGGCAACCGGTATCCGCCTACGTGGTACCGACTCGAAACAGGTGTTGATATTGATTGACGGTGTACGTGTCGGTTCCGCCACCCTGGGCCTGACAGCGATTCAAGATATACCGTTGGCACAGGTCGAGCGTATCGAGATCGTCCGGGGGCCGCGCTCCCAACTCTATGGCGCTGATGCTATGGGAGGGGTGATCCAGATATTTACTAAAAAGGGGGCAAGCGGTGGGCAGATCAATGCCGAGGCGGAATATGGCTCACACAATACCCGAAGGGTGGCACTGGGGGTCAACGGTAGTCAGGGTAACCTGGATTACGGTATCGATTTGGCCGATCTTGAAACGGATGGTTTTACGGCGTTGAAAAACAATAATCCGGATAAGGACGGTTATCAGAATCGTTCCATCTCCGGTCACCTCGGCTACCGTTTTGAGAACGGTCTTAAGCTCAGCTTTAGCGCATTACAGGCAAAGGGCGAGAATGAATACGACAGCGCCTGGGGCGCCAGCAATTTATACGATACCGACTTCCTGCAACGGGCGGTGAATGGCAAGCTGGAGTACTCACCCACCGAAGCCTGGGATATGTCATTCATACTCGGCGAAAGTCGGGATGAGACAACCAACTTCGTCAACAGCGGTTTCAGCTCCTTCTTCAATACCAAACGGAGCCAGATCGCCTGGCAAAACGATGTGGCGCTCAGCGAAGAGAGTATCCTCACCGTTGGCGTTGATTTTTTGCGGGATCAGGTCGAAGGCACCAGTGCCTACAGTGTCAATCAGCGCGACAATAAGGCGCTGTTTGTCCAGTATCAGACGGCATTCGGCGAGAACGATCTGGTGATTGGATTACGCCACGATGACAATGAAGCATTTGGCAGTGCCAACACAGGCAATATCGCCTGGGGAAGGGCCTTAACCGAGACGATACGGTTGGTGGCTTCCTATGGTACCGGCTTTCGTGCGCCGACCTTTAATGACCTCTACTATGTGGATCCATGGGGTTCGAGCGGCAATCCGAATTTGACGCCGGAAGAGTCGGAGAGCGTCGAGTTGTCGCTCAGGGGTAAACCTGCGTGGGGTGAGTGGAACGTCAATCTCTTCCGCACCGATATCGACGGCTTGATTGAGTGGGTTGAGATCAGCCCGTTCGTGTATCAGCCGCAAAATGTCAGTCAGGCGAGGATTGACGGTTTGGAGGCCGGTGTCAGCACCGAGCTGGCAGGTTGGCAGGTTAGCGGCAGTCTGACCCTGCTCGATCCGCGTAATCGTGCCACGGATAAGCTGCTGACCGACCGCAATGAGCGGGCCGTTCGGGTGGATATCGACCGGGCCTTCGGCAACACCGAATTGGGCGCCACCTGGAAGGCACGCAGCCACAGTTACAGCAATACCACCAATACCCTCAGGACGGACGGCTTTGGGGTAGTGGATCTCAGGGTGGCTCACCACTTGACCCGGGATTGGACGCTGCGCGGACAGGTCCGTAACCTGTTTGACCGGGACTATGAGACGATTCGCACCTATAACACTGGCGGGCGTGAACTGTTTGTCTCTGTTCAGTATCAACCGAAATAGGGGATAATCGTTCTGCTCACTCATCGTCTCGGGTGGGCAGGGCGGAGATCACGCGAATAGAAAAGTGAGTAACTAAATAATGAACAAGGGATTACTCACTTTTCTGTTATGCATCGGCACGGTACTGATCGCCGATGCGGCAGAGCCTCCGCAACGTATCGTCTCTATCAATCTTTGTACCGATCAGTTGCTGCTGATGTTGGGTGAACCGGGGCAAATTGCCTCGGTCAGTCATCTTGCATTGGAGCCCAACAGTTCCTATATGGCACGACAGGCGAAAGCGTACCCGGTCAACCATGGCAAGGCGGAGGAGATTCTTGCCCTGAAACCCGACCTGATTGTGGCCGGCGCCTATACCAATCGTTCATTGGTCGGTTTGCTGAAGAAACTGGGTTACCGGGTGGAGCGGTTTCCGCTCGCTTCCGATATTCAGGATATCCGTGACAATATTCGTCTGATGGCTCGATTGATCGACAAAAAAGCGCAAGGCGAACTATTGGTTGCCGATATGGACAGCCGACTGGAACAAGTCAAGCAACAGCGTCCGACTCACAGGCCCAAAGGGGTATTTTATCAGCCCAACGGGTATACCAGTGGTGCCCACACCTTACAGCACAGTGCCCTCGAATTGGCCGGGTGGGACAATGTTGCGGTGAGTGAAGGGGTGGTCGGTTACGGTGCGATCGATCTGGAGCGATTGATCCTGGCAAAGCCGGTTCAGCTGTTTACCTCCTCTTATGCGCCCGGTACCCAGTCGCGGGGGCAGCAGATGTTGCAACACCCGGTACTGCGACGGCTGACCGAAGGCCGCAAGCCGATCGAGGTAGCCTATAAGTACTGGATTTGCGGCGGGCCGATGATCGCCGAAGCGGTCGAGATCCTGCATCGGAGCCTGCCGCAATGAGACAGCATCAGGTGTCACTGGTCACGCTTCTGGGGCTCTCAGTCTGCCTGCTTTTCGGCGTTTCGCTATTTGTCGGTTCCAACCCCTTGCCGGTTCTGCAGGCGGCGCGCGAGAGTCTGTTGGATACGCCAACGGTGATTGGTTTGATCTTTAGTGAAATTCGCCTGCCGCGGGCCCTCATCGCGCTGTTTGCCGGGGCTACCCTGGGCCTGGCCGGAGCGGCCATGCAGGGGCTGTTACGCAATCCATTAGCCAGTCCCGGTTTGATTGGCAGTGCCAGTGGCGCGGCGTTGGGTGCCGTGGGCATGCTCTATTTTGGTTTGGGTACCGTGTTGCCGCTGGCCGTCCCTATGGGTGGGGTGGCCGGGGCGCTGATTGCCACATTCCTGGTCTACTTGATGGCGGGTCGGGAGGCCGGCACCCTGACACTGATTTTAGCGGGTGTCGCCGTTAATGCCCTCTCTTTGGCGATGATTTCGCTGTTACTGAATCTGGCTCCCAGCCCCTATGCGGTGAGGGAGATTGTGCTCTGGATGATGGGCTCTATCGCCAATCACAGCATGACCGATTTTTGGACCCTGCTACCCGGCGTGCTGCTGGGTTGGCTGCTGTTGCTGGGGACCGGCCGATCCCTGGATGCGTTGACCCTGGGGGAGGAGACTGCCAGCACCATGGGTATTTCGCTATCCCGGTTGCGTTGGCGCATTTTTCTGGCGGTAGCCCTATCGGTGGGGTCGGCGGTCTCTATCACCGGATCGATCGGTTTTGTCGGTCTGGTCGTGCCCCACTTGTTACGTCCGCTGGTAGGATTCCAACCGTCACGTCTGTTGTTGAGCAGCGCCCTGGGTGGCTCAGCGCTGTTGCTGGCGGCGGATATCGTCACCCGGCTGTTTCCGGTCGGAACGGACATCAAGGTGGGTGTCTTGACCTCGCTGGTGGGAGCGCCGTTTTTCCTCTACCTCATTATCAAGAGTCGGCGTTACCAGATATGAACAGACTGCACGGCAATAATCTGGCCGTATCGCTGGGTGGCGTGACCATCTTGAAGGGGGTCGACTTCAATCTGCAGGCGGGTGAGATGCTGGGGTTGATTGGCCCCAACGGTGCCGGTAAGACCACGCTGCTACGCCTCTTGGCGGGGTTGTTGCCACCCCTGTCCGGAAACCTCTTTTGGGAAGGCACGGATTATCTTAAGCAGGCTCCCCGTGAAAGGGCCAAGCGCCTCTCTTATCTGGCGCAGAGCGGCACGGCACATTGGCCGATGAGTGTCGAACGCCTGGTGGCGCTGGGCCGTTTGCCCCATCTCTCCGATTGGCAACAGCCGGGGCCGACGGATGAAGTGCTGATCGAGCAGACAATGGCTGAAACCGACCTCACGGCTTTTCGGACGCGGCAGTTCAATACCCTCTCCGGTGGTGAGCGCTCCCGCGTGCTGCTGGCCAGGGCCCTGGTTGCAGAACCGGATGTGCTGTTGGCGGATGAGCCGGTTGCGGCGTTGGATCTGGCACACCAGATTGAGGTGATGTCGCTGTTACAGTGCTACTGTCAAAAGGGTGGAGCGGTGGTAGTGGTGCTACACGATCTGCGCCTCGCAGCTCACTACTGCCATCGATTGATGCTGTTGGTGGCCGGTAAAACCCTGGCCGAAGGCGTTCCGGAGACAGTATTGACCGAGGCGAATATGGCACACGCTTTTGGCGTGCGGTTGAACAGCCGTTGTACTTCGATTACCGAAACACTGAAACTGCCTTGGGAGCGAAATCTGTAAGCAATGAATTTGCTGCTGCTCGAAAACGAGGACTTGGTACAACCCGATTTGGCCATCATCAGGGATCAGCGTCTGCAGCATATCCTCGATGTGCACCGGGCCAGCCCGGGGGATACACTCAAAGTCGGCGTGCTCAATGGAAAAATGGGCGTGGCGGAGATCGAGATACTGGATCGGCAACAGGCGACGCTACGATTGGCGTTGCATGCACCCGCCCCAGACCCACTACCTTTGACCCTGGTGCTTGCCCTGCCTCGGCCCAAGATGCTTCGGCGCTGTCTGCGTATGATTTCGGAACTTGGTATCAAACAGCTCTACCTGATTCATAGCTTTCGGGTGGAAAAGAGTTACTGGCACTCCCCGCTGTTGGATGAAACGGAGATCCATCGAACGCTGATTGCGGGCCTGGAGCAGGCGAAAGACACGCTGTTGCCGCAGGTGCAGATCAGAAAGCGCTTCAAACCCTTTGTCGAGGACGAGTTGCCCCACTTATTGCGTGACAGATTGGGCTTAGTGGCCCATCCCTACAGCGCGACGGCCGACGATTTCTCACAGCCGCTGGTGCGACCGGCACTGATATGCGTTGGTCCGGAAGGTGGTTTCATTCCCTATGAGGTCGAAAAGTTATTGGCGGCCGGCTGTCTGCCGTTGGATTTGGGCGAGCGTATCTATCGGGTGGAGACGGTGCTGCCGCTTCTGGTAGGGCGCCTGTTCAGTGCATGAAATGCAGGATTATTAGCAAAACTGGGTTATAGTGAACGGCGTTGACCATACCGTAATGGTTGCGGTTGTTATTATTTAACTTATTGAATATTAAGTAATATATGTTTTTTGATCATTATCTCTGGGCCTATCTGATCGCCATCACGCTGCTGACGGTGTCACCGGGAGTCGATACCCTACTGGTAATCAGGAATACCGTGCGCGGTGGTTTTAGGGATGGCGTGCTGACCAGCTTTGCGATCTGCCTGGGCCTGTTTGTGCATGCAGCGGTCTCTGCCGGCGGCATCTCATTCATTCTCATGCAATCGGCCTGGGCGTTCTCGCTGCTGAAGCTGGCTGGAGCCGGCTATTTGATCTGGCTCGGCGGTAAGAGTTTGTATAGTGCCTTTCGCGGTCAAAGCGGTTTAAAGCTGGAGGCGGGTAACATCAAGCATCGTCAGGTTTCGGCGTGGACCTCCTTACGCGAAGGCTTCCTCTCCAATGTCCTGAATCCTAAAACGGTCGTTTTCTATATGGCATTTCTGCCCCAGTTCATACAGCCGACCGATCCGGCATTGCTCAAGTCGCTGTTTCTTGCCGGGCTGCACTTCCTGATTGCCAATATCTGGCAACTGGTACTGGTGCTGATGGTGGGGAGGGCTGCCGTTTGGTTATCCCGTCCTAGAGTCGGCCGCTATTTTGACAGCCTGACCGGTTCGATTATGGTCTTTTTCGGTGTGCGGCTCGGATTTGATTCCTAGCCCGGCTATTTCACAAAGACGGACGGTCTTTGTAAGTAAAGCATTAAAGATCAACCTGCTATGCCAATATTTTACTTTTTTACAAAAGTACGGTTTGTCCTATTCGGTTTCAGAACGACTGCGCCGTTGCATTTTGCCCGATCCCCCTTAAACCATAGCTACGGCTATGCTTTTACGGGCAATCGAACAAACTGCTTAGGCGCAATCGCCCTGAATCCCGAATCCTTCGTGAATTATCCGGGCTAGCCGTTAAACCTCTTCAAGCCACTCGATCAGATAGAACAGGCGGAATCCCTCTGAGGAGCGGGAGGGACCATAAACCAGCGCGGGATAGCGCTGCTCCTGCAGATTAGCCTGTTCCAGGGCGTCGCCATGAGAAGCCACGATCTCGACGCAGTTTTCTGGAAACCGAGCACGCTTTTTCCCGGGTACGTAAACGACCGCATAGTGTTTTTCAACTACCGAACTTTCCGGGTCGGCACCGTGGGTCCTGGGGAAATCCATAGCATGGCCGTATTGATTAGTGACCGCTCCAGCTTAACCCGGGCGGTTATCGATGAACAATCAGCGCTACTAATCCCCGGATAGGGATGATGGATCGTTGTTGTCGGGTCGGCGCGCCAGTATGCTGAGGAACAGTCCCCCTGGTATTGACGCATTTCAGGTGACGGATTGCAGCACCGGGCAGGTGAGTAACCGTTTCAGGTCGGGTAACTGTTCCAGTTGCCGGCGGATCTGATTGATGCGTTCCATGGAATCGGTTTCGGCAAACAGAATCAGGTCCACTTCGCCGCTCAAGGCGTGGCCGAAATGGAGTTCCGGAATCGCTTGGAGGGTAGGCAATAGCTTATCCAGTTTGAAGGGGGAAAAGCTGAGCTGGAAATACGCCTGTACCGCGCGTTGGCCCGCCTCACCTAACTGCAGTGTGTAACCCCGGATAATGCCGCGTTCTTCAAGCCGCTGTATGCGCTCAGCCACGGCACTGCGGGAGAGGCCAATGTCACGCCCGATGGCGGCCAGTGATTCCCGGGCATTCCGTTTCAGTCGAGTGATGATTTGTTGATCGAATTTATCCACCCCCGGATTATCACGACTTTTCGGCTTCTCCGTCCAGTACTCCCTTAAACCGTTAATTCCACGGTTTAAAGCGACGAATCACAGGCCAAAACCCGCTATTTACGGCTGCCGCCAGGGTGTGGAGACCAGTAGTATCGACACAACTTTTCAATCTTTCAGGAGTAAGTCGATGCACAACGAAAACAGCCTCTACTATCGCGATGGGCAGCTCTTTATGGATGGCGTATCTCTGAATGCTATCGCCGAACGGGTGGAAACCCCTTTTTATTGCTATTCGTCCGCGGCGATTACCGCACAAATTGCGGATTGCCAATCTGCCTTTCAGAAGCTGGGTGCTTCCATCCACTATGCGGTAAAAGCCAACAGTAACTTGTCCGTGCTGCGCTTAATGGCCGATGCGGGTCTTGGTGCGGATATCGTTTCAGTCGGGGAGTTGCAGCGGGCGCTGGCGGCGGGAATACAACCATCCCGCATTATCTTTTCCGGCGTGGGGAAGCGGCGGTCCGAGCTGCTGGCGGCATTGCAGGCCGGTATTTTTCAGTTCAATGTGGAATCACTTCCGGAATTGCAACAATTGGCCGATCTTTGTCGGCAACAGGGTTGTACTGCAGGTGTTTCAGTCCGGGTCAACCCAGAAGTGGATGCCGCCACTCATCGGCATATCACCACGGCGATCAAGGGGAGCAAATTCGGTGTTCCGCTGGAGCAGCTTGAGACGGCACTGGATCTGATTGTCCAGAGTGAAGCCCTGGCTCTACACGGTCTGGCCATCCATCTCGGCTCGCAGATCGTGGATGTGGCGCCATATCGAAAAGCTTGTCGCCGACTACGAAATCTGCTGAACGATTTACGGCAGAAAGGCTATGTTATTACCCATCTGGACCTGGGGGGCGGATTTGGCATTGATTATGGCGAGGGTCGTTATCTGGACTATCATCGGGTTGCCGACACCTTCCACCAGGAACTGCAGGAGTTGAATGTCAAGATCGCGATCGAGCCGGGGCGTTCCCTGGTGGGGGGCGCGGGGGTGCTGGTGAGTGAAGTGGTCTATCGCAAAGAGGTCGAGCCGTTACCGTTGTTGATACTGGATGCCGGTATGAACGATCTGATACGTCCCGCCCTGTACCAAGCCGAGCATCGAGTGATGCCGCTTGTGGAAAGCGGCAGACCAGTGGAAACCTGTGGCGTAGTGGGTCCGATCTGTGAAACGAGCGACCGGTTTCTGCAGCGGACAGATTTACCGGCCATCCAAGCCGGTGAACGGGTGGCACTGCTACAGGTTGGCGCGTATGGGGCGGTGATGGCATCCGCCTACAATAGCCGGGATATGATTCCGGAGGTGATGGTGAGCCAGAACCGGTATCGCTTGATCAGGCGACGTATTCCACAAAGTGATCTGATGGCTTATGAAATGGATGGGTAAACAGGCGGTTTCTGATCTTTGTCATATTGCCTATTACTACTAAAGGATTGGGGCGTTTTGTCGATACATCAGACAACGCCTTTGTTGCCATTACATAGAGCAATTCCGAAGTAATTTCCGCAACACCAGTATGGGTTTTTGGTTATGCCGCCCGGGCGGTAGAAATGGAAATTTACAAATAGTCAGGGGTCTACTCATGCGCGAATCCATAACCGGCATTATCCGCTGGATGCTATCCAGGATAGGTATCCGCTCGATCAACAGTCAGTTTCTGTTCTCTTACGTGCTGATTTTTCTCTGTGCCCTGGTCTCTGTGATCACCATTTATCTGAGCTTGGGTGTCAACTCCAACTCGATCGATGTAGCCGGAAGACAACGCATGCTCAGTCAGCGATTGGCGAAAGAGGCGATGTTGGTGGCGCAACAGGCGGAAAGCCGTGAGGTGATGGATAAGACCATCAAGCTGTTTGAGTCATCGCACCGGGCACTGTTCGAGGGCGATGCGGCACAAAATATTTTACCGGTAAAGGATCCGCTAATCCTCAAACAGCTCAAGTCGGTTGAACAACTCTGGAGTGGTTACAAGCAAGTGATCACCCAGTACGCGGCCAGTCCGGACAAGACCGGTCTGGCGGCGATCCAGAAGCAGTCTGTCCAGGTTCTGAAGGAGATGAACAAAGCCGTTGGTATGATGGCAACGGCGGCCAACGAATCGGTGGCGCTGCAGCAGACGATCGCCTTTGTCATGACCTCTATCATCCTATTGCTGGTGATTCTGGGGCGGGTATTTGGCATGACGGTGCTAATGAAGGAGATTGATCAATTGCGTACCCACTTGGGTGAAGTCAGTAAAGGTGATTTCTCCAAACCGATTGAATGCCTGGATAAAGAGAACGAGATCGGACAAGCCTACAGCGCCTACAACAATATGCTGCAGCAGGTGGGCAAGATGATCAAAGGTGTGAGTCAGGTTACCGATCAGGTCAGTTCCGCCACCGCTCAGGCAACCGAGACGCTTGACCAGACCGACCGGGGTGTGATTCAGCAGCAGCAGGAGATTACCCAGGTAGCCACCGCCATCAACGAGATCAGCGTTACTGTACAAGAGGTGGCTCGTAATACCAGCCAAGCAGCGGAAGCCGCCTCACAAGCCGATCAAGAGGCGCGAACCGGCCAGACTATCGTCAACCATACCCGCACCGGTATTCAAAACATGGCCAAACAGGTGGAAGAGGCCTCATCCACTATCAACGTGCTGGAAAGCGATACCCAGGAGGTGGGCCAGGTTCTGGAGGTGATCACCAGTATTGCCGAGCAGACCAACCTGTTGGCATTGAATGCCGCCATTGAGGCGGCCCGTGCCGGCGATCAGGGGCGCGGTTTTGCGGTGGTGGCCGATGAGGTGCGTACCCTGGCGCAGCGTACCCAGGAGTCTACCGGTAAAATACGTGACATTATCGAGCGGTTACAGAATCAGGCGGCCGCTTCCGTCAAGGCGATCGGCAAGAGCCGCGAGATTGCCCAACAAAGCGTAGAGCAGACCGAGGAGGCGGGTGTCGCGCTGGAAAAGATTGTCGATATGGTCACCACGATCCGTGATATGAGCACGCAGATTGCCACGGCCATCGAGGAGCAGAGTCACGTAACCGCCGAGGTGGATCGCTCCATCGTCAGTATCGCCGAGGTGGCGGAAAACACACGTCGGGCTGCCCGACAAACCGTCGATTCCAATGCCCGCATCAGTGAAGAGATTCAGCAATTGAATCAGGTTATGTCACGGTTCCATACCAAAGCCGGTTTGGATCTTTCCGTGGCCAAGGCCGCACATCTGGCCTGGAAAGGGCGTCTACGGGCCTATCTTGATGGAGAAGGTATGCTGACAAAACAAGAGGCGGTTTCACATCATGATTGCATCTTTGGAAAGTGGTATTACACCGAAGGTTTGAAAAACTATGGCCAATTACCGGTCATGAAGCAGATTGAAGCTCCCCACCAGGAGCTACACCAGACAATCAAGCAGATTGTGGAGGCGAAAGAGGCCGGGAGAGCTGCCGATGCCCAGGTGCTCTATACCCGGGTGGAGCCGCTCTCCAAACAGATCGTTAAGTTGATCGATAGGCTTGAAGTGGAGATCAACGCAGCCTGATAGGGATTCACTCGCGGCTATTGCCCAGATAGCCGGGCAATAGCCGTTCCTCCTGGTTTTTATTAGACGAGTTGGAACAGGAGGCTGACGCGAAATCCGCTCCCGTTCGTGGTGTGGTTCACCTCAATCTCCGCTTCATGTATTTCAGCAATTCTCTTCACGATGGATAGACCCAGGCCACTCCCATTGGCATCGGTTTGTTCACCGCGCCGGAAACGTTGGAACATCAACTCGAGCGTATGTTTGGCAATCCCACTGCCCGAATCCCAGATATCCAGCCTGACCCGACCGGCTTCGCCAGATAGACGGATACCGGCTTGGCCGGGTGTCGGTGCGTATTTAATGGCATTTTCCAGTAAATTCCTCAGCATGATCTGTAACATGGTGGTTTCGCCATTCACCCGGTAATGAGGCTGGCCTGAATCCAGGCTTAGACTGATTTGGCGTTTATCAGCCTCCTCTTGCAGGCTGGCAATCACGTCTCTGGCGAGCCCGACAAGATCAACTGACACAAATGACAGGGTTGATGCGCTCTCCCGGTCGGCTCGTGCCAGAGTCAGCAACTGATTGACTAAGTGGGTAGTACGATCGATTCCCTCCAGCGCCTTATTCATGGCCTTGGCCTTTTGCTGATCATCGACCGCCCTGAGGGCGACCTGCAGTTGCACTTTGAGTCCGGCTAGTGGAGTGCGAAGCTCGTGAGCCGCATCGGCGGTAAAACGGCGCTCATTCTCTATGGTCCGGTTCAGTCTCTCCAACAACTGATTGAGTGCATTGATCAGCGGTGAAACTTCCGCCGGTGCGTCATCGGTATTGAACGGACGGAGCGAGTGAGGGTCCATGCCAGCCGCTTCATTGACCAATTGTTTGAGTGGTTTGAGACTGCGGCTGATACCCAGCCAAATAAACAGACCGAGCAGCGGCAGGATAAACATAATGACCGCCAGCGTATCTTTAATCAGGTAGGAGACCAGCTCTTCCCGCGCCTCGAGTTTTTGTGCCGTATGGATGATCAGGCCGGTCTGATCGTCTTTCAGGGTAAACACCCGCCATTTTTTTCCGTTGAACGTGTAGTCGCTAAAGCCTTCGGGTAGTGTCGTGAGAAAGTCCGGGGAATCTTTGGACTGAATAATGAGTTTCCCCATATTGGCCGAGAAAGCGATATTCAGTTCATAGTCATGCAGGAATTTATCGTTCAGCTCGATATTCCGTATCAACTCAACTTCACCCTCTTTAATCTCTTGTTGTAGAAGGCCGAACAGGATTCGTGCATTCTGGGCCAGGCTGGCGTCATAGATCTCCTCCAGTTCATGGGTTGCATCCCGGTTGACCAGAATGAAAATACCCAGCCATGTGATACCAATCAGGCCGATCAGACTCAATAACAGGCGTTTACGGATAGAGACGGGTTTAGTCATCGGCATCTACCCGTTTTGGGATTTTGTAGCCGACGCCACGAACGGTCTGAATGGTCGCTTTACCCAGTTTTTTTCGCAGGTGGTGGATATAGACCTCGATGGCATTGCTCTCCACCCCGTCATCCCAGCCGTACAACGCCTCTTCCAATCGTTGCCTCGACAGTACTTGACCGCTATTCATCAGCAACGCCTCCAGGATGGCATATTCCCGGGCGGTACAAGAGATCGGCTGGTTATTGAGCAGTACTGTGCGTCCGGCTGGATCGAGGGTGATGTCGCCATGTCTGAGTAGTGGCGTGCTACGGCCGACGCGGCGCCTGGAGATGGCGCGTAGACGAGCGGCCAGCTCTTCCAGGTCAAATGGCTTGGGCAGGTAATCGTCGGCACCAGAATCCAATCCCTTTATTCGATCATCGAGTCCATCCCGTGCGGTCAATAGGAGAACGGGGATGGCATTTCCCTGGTGGCGTATCTTACGCAGCAGGGTCAATCCATCTTGTCCGGGAAGTGAAATGTCCAGAACCACTAGATCCAGTGTCTTATCCTGTAGGGCGACTTCCGCCTGATTGCCGTCGCTTATCCAGTCAACGGTATAGCCCATCTGTTCCAGGCCGACGCTGAGCCCATCGCCCAGTAATGGATCATCTTCAACCAGTAGTACCCGCATGGCTCTCTTCCTTCACTCTCTCCACTTCGTAAGGACCGGCATTAGGCGACGGCAGGCTTAAGTTTTCCTTAAGCTTTCTCAAGTAGTTTTGCCCGGATAGGTTCACGATTTTGCCATGGGAAAGATTTGGATGCAGTCACGATTCGCTAATAGCCGTTATTCGTTAATTGGATATGTTCTGCTTATCGCTCTGGCGTATTTCTTGGTAACCCGGACGCTGTTGGTAGTAATGGCCTTCCCCGAGGCCGACCTGTCGATCATAGCATTTATAAAGACTTATTTTCTGGGGTTGATCTATGACCTGGCATTTTACAGCTATGCCTTGATACCGGTCACGCTATACCTGCTGCTGGTGCCTGAGCGAATCTGGCAGACCCGTTTGAACAGGGGTTTTGTGCGCTTAGCCATTTTTGCCACCCTTTATGGTCTGGGTTTTATCCTGGCGGCGGAACTGCTGTTCTGGGATGAGTTCAGTGTCCGGTTCAATTTTATCTCGGTGGATTATCTGGTCTATCGTCGGGAAGTGACGGATAACATCCGCGAATCCTACCCATTGCCCCTCTATCTCGGCGTTATCTTTGTCGTTACCCTGTTCGTCTATTGGTTGTCCCGGGCAAAAGTGAAGCTCGCATTGAGCGTACGGGAGCCTTTTCGGCAGCGTTTAGCCTATGCCGCGGGTCTACTATTGCTGCCGCTGTTGAGCTTTTTGCTGGTCAACCAGGATCTGCGCGAGCTCTCCACCAACAGTTATCAAAATGAATTGGCCAGTAACGGCCCATATCAGTTTATTGCCGCCTTTAAAAACAATGAACTGGATTACTATAAATTTTATAAGACGCTGCCTGATTCAAAGGCCGCTTCGCTTCTGCAGAAAGAGATTTCCGATGGAAGGGAGGCCGCCCCCAGTTTTGATATTCGCCGCCATATCGACAACCCGGGAAGCGAGCGACACTTGAATATTTTTCTGGTAATGGTTGAGAGTCTCAGCGCCGATTTTCTGGGCACATTCGGTAACGCTGATCATCTGACACCAAATCTGGACCGTTTGGCGGATCAGTCAATGCTGTTTACCCGCTTATATGCCACCGGGACGCGTACCACTCGTGGGTTGGAAGCGGTTACACTGTCAATACCGCCGACTCCCGGTCGCTCCATTGTAAAGCGTGTCGGGCATGAAACGAACTTGTGGTCGCTGGGCAATGTCTTGAAACAGAAAGGGTATGATGTCGAATTTATCTACGGTGGTCGTGGTTATTTCGAGAATATGAATACCTTTTTTGCCGGAAACGGCTACGGTATCATCGACCAGTCCAGTACCCCGGATGAGGAGATGCGCTTTACCAATGCCTGGGGTATGGCGGACGACGACTTGTATACCCAGGCCATTAAGGCGGCGGACACCGCTTACCAGGCGAACAAGCCATTCTTTTTCCACCTCATGACCACTACCAATCACCGGCCCTACACCTATCCCGATGACCGCATCGATATTCCTTCCGGTAGTGGGCGGCCCGGCGCGGTCAAATATACCGACTGGGCGATTGGCGACATGATAGACAAGGCCAAAAGGAAACCCTGGTTCAAGGATACGCTGTTTGTGATTATTGCTGATCACACCTCGGGTAGCGCCGGGAAAGTCGCCTTACCGGTGAGCAAGTATCATATTCCGCTGCTAATCTACAGTCCGGCGCATGTCGCGGCGCAAAAGGTGAACACCCTTTCGAGTCAGATCGATGTGGCGCCCACTCTGTTAGCCTTGTTGAACATGGATTACGATTCGGCGTTTTTCGGTAAAAATATTCTTGCCATGCAGCCGGAGGAGGAGCGTGCGCTGATCGGCAATTATCAGAAGCTGGGTCTGTATGCCGAGAATCGACTCTCCATTCTCAGTCCTAAACAGCGGATGACCAAGCAAGTGAATCCCGATGCACCCGATCCGGTGGAAACCGAAGTGGTGGCTACTGATGCGGATATAGAGCGGGATATCGCCTATTATCAGGGGGCCAGTTATATTTTCTCGCAGCATCTCAATGCCTGGAAGTACAACTGATGCCATCCTACAACAGCTACATGCGTAACCATTTGGTGATTCCGTTGCTGTTGTTCGTCCTGTTGGCGACTTTGCTGGAGTTTAGTCCAATTGATCTCTACCTGGCTGATATGATCTATCAGGCAGGTGGGGCAGGGTGGATATTACGGCACAGTTATCTTTTCGCGGAAGTCCTGCATAACGACGCCAAGGAATTGATAAAGATTGTGGCAGTGATGCTGTTTGGAGTCGCTATCCTCAGTCAATTTATCAAGCGTCTGCAACCTTACCGGCGGGCACTCTGGTATCTGGCGTTGGTTATGCCCTTATCGGGTCTTCTAGTCGGTATCGGCAAAGAGATTACCCATGTCGACTGTCCCTGGGATCTGCTGCGCTTTGGTGGTGAGCACCCGTACATCAGATTGTTTGAGCCGCACCCGGGTGATTACAAATACGGAAGGTGTTTCCCGGCTGCACATGCCAGCGCCGGTTATACTTTCGTTGCACTCTACTTTTTTTTCTCTGTGTTACGACCCGCCTGGAAGTACTACGGATTGATGATTGGTGTGGTGCTGGGCCTGGTACTCGGCATTACCCAGCAGCTTCGCGGCGCCCACTTCATATCCCATGATCTGTGGACAGTCGCTATCTGCTGGTTTAACAGCCTGGGTTGGTATTGGTATGCCTTCCTTAGAAAAAAGCACGTAACCCGGGATATCTTTGCTCCGGCGGATAATCGGGAGTGGGAATCCTCCCGATTATCCGCCACGGTGATTACCAACGAAAAATAATGGTCCCGGAAGAGGGCCGATGATCGTATTGGTAACTGTATCGGTAGCTCGGCCGGTCATGGCGTTTCCAGTAATGCTTGCGCACCCAGTAACGATCATGAGTTCGGTGACGCCAAGAGCGGTTACCGTGATGGTGGCGTTGTTTTCCGCTGTTGCCACGATAGTAGAGGTGCCCGTCATCATACCCGTTCCACGCCACCTGCTGCTGCTCGATGCCTGGCGCCGATGTGCCGTTGTTCCCTTGATGGCGGGGGCCAGCCTGGGCCTGTGTCAGGGCTGCAAGGGAGAGGGATGCGATAATCAGGGCTTTGGATAACAGTTTCATTTTGAATCTCCTCTGTGGTCATTACTCCTGTACGTTGACAGGTTACCGCCCGTCGCCTGAATGCTACCTGAACGCTATGACCAGCTGTTTTAGTGTGGAATAACCTTGTGGTTTCCCTTTTGTTTGATTTGGTACAAAGGGTTAAATTAGGTCCATCACATAGATAATTAACGGAGGTGCGTATGGATGAGTTGGATAGGATTAAACTGGAAGCGGCGGCTTTTCGTGGACTAGTCGGGCATCTTCGTGAGAGGACCGATGTGCAGAATATCGACATCATGAACCTGGCGGGATTCTGTCGAAATTGCCTTTCAAAATGGTACAAGGCGGCGGCCGATGCGCAGGGCATCGCTTTGACCAAGGACGAGTCGCTGGAAGCAATTTATGGCATGTCCTACGATGAGTGGAAAAATCGATATCAAAAGGAGGCTAGCCAGGAACAGATGGAGCGATTTAACGAGACTAAGCCTTTGCACGCAAAGATCAGCGGACACGTCTGAATGGATTGAGTTCGGTTCCCGAACTAGCGGAGGTGTCCGAGTTAAATATCACCCCATCGGTATCTGTGTCATACTGCCAAGCGTGCTGTGGTCACGATTCCTGAAGGAAGGGCGATGACAAAACCGACGCTGGAAGAGATCCTGGGGCGTTTGCAAAAATTGCAGGCCGAACTGGAAGTTGAAATTGATCAGCTGCTGCAAGAGAAAAGGCGACAGTTTCACTACACCCTTGAACAGGGTAGGGTACGATTCGAACAGGGTTTCAAGGCTTTACAACGACAGCAACGTATCGGGTTATGGCGCTATGTACGTGGGGCCAGGATCGGACACCTACTCTCAGCGCCCATCATCTACAGTGTCATTGTGCCGCTGGTATTTCTTGATGTAATGATCACCCTTTATCAGCATATCTGCTTCCGTATATACGAAATACCGCGGGTACGACGGTCGGACTACATGCGGATGGACCGCCTGCAACTTTCTTATTTGAATGCCATTGAAAAGTTTAATTGTATTTACTGCAGCTACGGCAATGGCGTAGTGGAGTATTGTCGGGAAATCAGTGCCCGTACGGAGCAGTATTGGTGTCCGATAAAAAATGCACGGCGTACTCCTGACCCCCATCACCGGGTTGATAGGTTTTTCGATTATGGCGATGCGGAAGCCTACAAAAAGGAATTGGACGATCTGCGTAAGCAGTGGCAGGAGTCGGATAGTCCGATGGAGCGCAAAAAAAGCCCGTGATTGTCATCACGGGCTTTTTTGTCCAAGGATGGACTTACGCAGCGAAGCACAGGGATGTGCGGGAGCGCATTTGCCACGGATTGGCTTATGCAGCGAAGCACAAGGATGTGCGGGAGCGCATTTGCCACGGATTGGCTTATGCAGCGAAGCACAAGGATGTGCGGGAGCGCAAAGCCATCTGTTTCTAATTTAGAAACCTACTGCTGTTTGGCGCGTCGTTCCTGCATCGCCTGATGCATCGCTTCATGCTGGGCTTCCATCTGCTTTTGCATTTCAGCGCGACGGGACTCCATCTGTGTCTGCATTTCAGCCCGGCGCTCTTCACGCAACTTTTGCATCTCGGCGCGTTGCGCTTCCATCTGCTTAATCATCTCTTCACGCTGCGCCGCATTGGCTTCCGGATTTTTTGAACCGAAAGGAGCCATGGGGTAGGCGTAAGGAGGTTGGCCGATTGCAGACGGCTGGAACTGTTGGCGTTGGGCTTCCATTGCTTCGCGCATGACCTGCTGCTGAGCCTGCATCGCTTTTTGCTGCTCTTCGCTGATATTGGCTTGCGGTGGCGTGGTCGGAGCGTACGGATAGGGGTAGGCTCCGGCACCGTAAGGATAGCCATATCCGTAGTAGGGGGCGTTATAACCGTAGCCATTGCCGTTGCCGTATACATTGCTACGACCGCGGAAGCTCATGTTGAAATCGCCGGAACCGTCGCCGTTACCGAATCCATTTCCATTCCAGGGACCGCCGCCCCACCAGGCACTAGCAGTCATACCGGTTGTGGTCAGGGCAATGGCAACAATCAATTGGGATATTTTCATTGATTTAACCTTAACGAGTGGGGCAGAGCGGGATGGATCATTTTCCCTGAGCCCACTCCTTCGGACTCGGGGAAACTGAATCTCTGCACAGTTTTAGCGGATCTTTTAGCTTTAGCACATCCTTGTGCGCTGTCAGTGTCCTTTAATGATCGATTATTGAGCGGCCGGTGCCTGCGGAGCGACCGGTGCCGGATAACCGTAAGGCGCACCATAGCCCTGAGGGGCGCCGTAGCCGTAAGGTGCGCCGTAAGCGGGAGCGCCATAACCGTAAGGTGCGCCGTAGCCGTAAGGTGCACCGTAACCACCATAGTAAGGATTGCCATAACCGTAGCCGTTACCACGGGTGTAGGCATTGCTGCGGCCGCTGAAGTTCATATTGAAATCACCGGTGCCGTCTCCCATTCCATCACCCATACCATTCCAGGGACCACCACCCCACCAGGCAGAAGCCGTAGCGGAAGCGGATAACATGGCGACAACAGCAGCAATCTTTGCAAATTTGTTCATGGGTATCTCTCCTGAAAACCTTCGAAAATTAATATTTTGTTCTGTAAAGCGCTACAGCTCGCCTTAACTGATTGTCAGAATATAAGAAATTACTAAAATAGTAAACAACTATTTAATAAAATTTACTTAATCCATTTAAATCATATGGTTAGTATGAGTTGAACTATTTGCTGGCATCTATTTAACGATGCTTTCCCAATAAACAGTTCATATTTTGAATCAGTGGTTCTGACACTGGCTGGAGTTTCTTACGCATGACCGATCCCACAGCGTCCGTCAGGCTGAGGATGGGGGTCAAAACGGCATCATCCAGATGAGCGAGAAACAGCATGGCGCGTATCTCGACCTGCAACTCCGGGAGCGCGTGCAGTAGCTGGTGAAGATTGCCTTGTTCGGTGGTGGTCAGTGCGTCGACCACGGCATCAATTTCACTGATTTGCCGTATCTCGGTGGTGTGGGTGCGGATGGGGGAAAAGTAATCGCCCACCGCCTTGAACAAGGCGCTGACAACATCTTGATTGGCCGGGCGTGTCAGGGCGTCTATGACTGTGTTGGCAAAGGTTTGACCGGGACTGTCCAATAACTTTTCGACGAGTCGGGCATAGGGGTTTCCTTGGCGTATCAAGGCCCCCAGGATGGCCTGTGATGCGCTCAACTCTGGTCGGGCAGGTAATGGATCCGGCAGTTCATCCGGTATGGTTTGCAGGAAACCTACCCGGTAGCTCTTGGATGAGCGGCCCCGAATCCACAGGCGTTGCTTGAGCGACTCGTCTATCAGTCCCGGTTGAAGGACCAAGCGGACGGTTTCCAACATCTGTTGGGGCTCGCTTTCGAAAGGGAGGTGCTCAACCAGGAACGCGGCGAGCTCCGATCCGAGAGGATCGGCTGCCACCGTCGGTTGCTCCAACATCCGTCGGGCATACTCGGCCTGCGGTTCGCACCACCAGGCTAGGCGCGCCAAGTCCGTCGTCAGTCCTGGCGAACAGACTACCGCCATGACGGCTTCCGGTTCGGCCAGTTTCAACAGGCTCGATAGGCGTACCGTGTCAACCTGACCCATACGTGTCCAGCGTTGAATGTAGACTGGATAACCACCGGGCGAGTTGAGTCCGATACTGGCCAGCAGTTCCCGTACGTGGCGTAGATAGCGATCCGGATTACCCTGAGGATGCAGCGTGACCTTCAGTTCTTTGTCTCCCTTGATCCCATGTACCGCCATACTGTTTTCATTGATGCGTATGGCGTCGGCATTGACGGCCAGTACATTTAGACGCAGGAGATCTTCGTTGGTCAGTTCCATTTATCCGATTCAGTTGAGTTGGATTCGCTGGCCCCAGGGAGTGTCCGCTTTGCCCTTGATCAGCCAGATCACCGGCATGGCCGGTTCCTGGTTCGGGAAGTCCCCCTGGGCGTCGGTAAAGTAGATCAGTAGGTCACAGGCGGAATCGTGTCGTTCCACCCACTCGAAAACCGGTCTGAAATCGGTATCGCCGCCGCCTTTGAACTCCCGGGGAAGTTGCAATTGTTCCCAGGGTTCCACTATCCAGGGGCCATCGTCGGCCAAAACGGCATCGCAGGCGAGGAGTGTGATGCGGGCGTTGGCCTGTCCTTTGATTGCGTTGATCTCCGAAACAAACTGGCGCATCTCTTCATCACTGATTGAGCCGCTGGTATCCAAACCGATCACTACCTTGAGCTCATTGCTGCGTAAACTGGGCAGTATGGCGTCGCCTTCTCGTCTTGATGGCCGGGACCAGTTGTAATCTTCCCGGGCGGTGGCCGTCATGTATTTGGCCAGCAGCCTACGCCAGGGGATACGCGGCTGCAGCAGATGGCCGATCATGCGCTCCAGTTCGCCACCCAGCTTACCGGCCTGGATAGCCTGTTGATAGGCACCGGCCAGACTCTGGGTCCACTGGATAGCCAGTTTCTCTTGCTCGCTTGGCGACAGCGGTGCGGGTTGATTGGCGCCCTTTGCTACCGGTTCAGTCTTAGATTGGGTCGCCGGTTTGGACGGGGTGGGCGGTGCTGGGGGTGTCTCGCTGTTTTCCGGTGCCGTCTGTTCGTTTGGTTGGTCTCCGCCGCCACTAGGTGTGCCGCCTGAATGGTTATCGCCCTGATCATAAATATGCTGATCATGCGTATTCATCTGATCGCTTTCATCGATGCAGGGGTAGATCTCCTCGGCGGTCATGCCCTCAAACTCAACCAGATGCAGGGCACCCGGGCAGGGTTCCAACTGCTCCTCAATCAGCATGGGGTTGATGGCCAGATCACAGGCGATATCCCAACGGTATTTATCCCGGTGCAATCTTCTGGCGAAATGAGAGAGCGCACAATGCAACGCCTCATGGGCCAGCACAAATTGGGTCTGCTCGAGCGTCAGGGCATCGATGAATTCGGCATTGTAGTAGAATGCGCGTGCATCGGTGGCTGTCGTGTGACACCAGGCGGGGTCGGCTTCGAGCATGGGCAGACGCAGTACCAGGGCACCGAGAAACGGCTTATCCAGAATAAGACGTGTCCGGGCGGCGCTAAGTTTGGTTTCGATCTCGCTCATGGTCGGTTGTGTCAGAGATCGTAAAGCATCACATCGGCCACCGCCTCAGCCCAAGGCGCGAACTCCGGTATGTTAAACAGTTCCTGGCCGATGGATCGGTGCATATCGGAAACCAACATGATGCCCATCTCCCGTTGGGGGAACTGCCCGGCATACTCCAGGATTCGTCCGTATACCGTTCGTGCATTGTCTTGGCTACGAGCCTTGACTGCGCGCGCCACCAAGGCGGAGGCGACCGCGTATTGCAGATCGATTTCACCGGGGACCAAACTGCTGTCCCCTTTAAGAATCGCATCGATGTCCGGTAATTTATCCAGGTTATTAACAAAGGCGGCCAGTTCGATCCCGGCGGCCGGACCGACACAGGCTTGCAGGGTATCGCTCAGTAGTTCAGGCAAGGTCCCAAACTTCTGTAGACCGCGATGGGCAAATTCCCAGGAACGTGGGGTGGGGAAGGCCACGGGATTATGGGCGGGATCAAACTCGAACAGGCGTTCAGGCCGGAACCGTAGAAAAGCGATGACCCGCTCATCGATACCCTTGTCATAAGCCCAAGCGACCCAGTCATCCAAATGGGTATCTACTTCAAAATGGGTAAACCGATTGGCAAGGGGGGAGGGCATGGCATAGGTGACGCCCCGATCACCCTGACGGTTGCCGGCTGCAAAAATCGCCCACCCATCCGGAATCCGATATTCCCCCAGACGGCGGTCAAGAATCAGTTGATAGGCGGCGGCAGATACACTGGGCGGGGCGGAGGTGATCTCATCAAGGAACAGAATGCCTTGCGCGCCATGGGTATCCAAATGCGGCAACAGCGCTGGTTCGGCCCATTCGACCCGTTCACCGCTACGGAATGGAATTCCCCGCAGGTCACTGGGCTCCATCTGGGATAGGCGAATGTCTATCACCGGTACCTGGTGGCGCTGGCCTACCTGGCTAACCAGTTGGGACTTGCCGACCCCGGGGGGGCCCCAAAGCATGACAGGGGTGTGATGACCCGCTTCGGTACTCAGATATTCACGGTCCAGAATGGTTGAAATGGCGGCTGGTCGCATGGTACTCCTTTGATAATACAGTGATTCGGGTCATGTTCCGGAAATAATAACCTACCATATAACTGGGAAAAGCAAACAATAAGAGATAGTGATGGTAACAATTGCCGAGTTTATGTGGGAGGCGTCCAAGGTTGGATATTCAACATAAAGTACCGGTCTGGGTGGCCGATAGCTTTTAGCATGTATCCTAGAAATGTTTCAATGATGTGCCAGGACAAAAAACTATTTCCATACGTCTCTATCCGGTTCAAGTAAGCGGAGACAAACGCTAGGATGGATCGCCGAATAGCAGGAACGATTTGGGGTTGTGGGATCGGGAAGGACCATTTAACTGAATGCCAATATGATGGAACGAGTTCAGGATCAATATCGGGCGCTGTTTGAGCATTCGGCCGACGCCATGCTAATTATCGACGACGGAAAGTTTGTCGATTGCAATGCGGCCACCCTGCACATGTTGGGTTATACCAATCGGGCAGACCTTTTTGCGACTCACCCATCCCAGCTATCGCCGCCACACCAGCCGGATGGCTTACCCTCTTTCGATAAGGCAAATGAGATGATCCGTATTGCTATCGAGCAGGGATCACACCGGTTTGAGTGGATTCACCGAAAGGTTGACGGCACCGATTTTCCCGTAGAAGTTTTACTCACGGCCATTTCCGCCGGCAGCAAAACGCTGTTGCATGTGGTGTGGCGTGATATCACTCAACGCAAGAAGGCGGAAGAGAAACTACGGTTGGCAAAATATGTGACGGAATCCACCAGTGAAGGAATTATTGTCACGGATATGGATCTACGCATTATCGAAGTTAATCCGGCCTATTGTGAACTGCTCGGATATCGGCGCGAAGAGGTATTGGGTAGAAATGCCGGTTTCACAAAGTCGGGAAGACATGATAACGCTTTTTATAAATCGATATGGAATACCCTGCATGAATCCGGTAAGTGGCAAGGAGAGATCTGGGACAGAAGAAAAAATGGCGAAGTGTTTCCTATCTACCTCCGCCTGAATACAATTTACGATGCGGCCGGCAAGCCCTGCTATTACACCGGGCTATTCTCCGATATCACTCACCAGAAACGGACCGAGGAGCAGTTGGAAGAGCTGGCATTCAATGATCCGCTGACCGGCTTACCGAATCGGGCGCTTTTCCATCAACGGTTGATGCAGGACCTGAAAAGTTGTCGACGGCACGAAAATAAGCTGGCGTTGCTGTTTATCGACCTTGACCGATTTAAAAACATCAACGATTCGCTCGGCCATTCCAGCGGCGACATACTCTTGGTCGAGGTAGGAAAGCGCATAAAAAGCACGGTACGATCAATTGACACGGTAGCCCGTATGGGGGGGGACGAGTTTACCGTTATCCTTTCCGATCTGGAGGATGAGCATATGGCGGCTGATATTGCATCCAAAATATTGGCCACCGTCATTCAGCCGGTCTGGATTCATCAGCATGAGATCACTCCACATATGAGTATCGGCATCAGTCTCTATCCCCGGGATGCTGAAACGGTGGACGACTTGACACGTTATGCCGACATGGCGATGTACCATGCAAAGAGTGAGGGTGGTGATGGTTTCCACTTTTTCCTTGAAGAAATGAACCGGGAGAGCAAACGGCGGTTACTGCTTGAGAATGAGATGAATGCGGGATTGAGTCAAGGCCAATTCGTGCCCTATTTTCAGCCCATCTATGATTTGCAGTCAGGTCAATTGGTCGGTATGGAAGCGTTGGCCCGTTGGCACCATCCCGATCGGGGATTGATCATGCCGGATGATTTTATTCCGCTGGCGGAGGAGACCGGTTTTATCACCACGTTGGGCAATCATATATTGCAGCAGGCATGCAGCCAGGTAAAAACGTGGATGGAGGAGTATTCCCAGGAGCTGTCTTTGGCCGTCAATCTTTCCGGGCGGCAATTTAACTCCAATGAGTTGAGCGACCAGATTCAGTTGATTCTGGACAGCACCCGGCTTCCGCCGCACTGTCTGACTCTGGAGATCACCGAGAGTATGGTGATGGGTCGTATCGAGCGTACGCTTAACCAACTGAACCAGTTGCGTGATGCCGGATTGAACCTGGCGATTGATGATTTCGGTACCGGTTACTCTTCACTCAGTTATCTGCAGCGATTCCCGGTTAATACCCTGAAGATTGATCGAGCCTTTATCAATGACGTATTAACGGATCGAAACAGCCGAGCCATTGTCCGGGCAATCATCTCTATGGCCAAGGCTATGGAGCTGGACGTGGTGGCGGAAGGCGTGGAGAATCAACAACAATTGATGTTTCTGAAGCAGTTAGCATGTCAGAAAGTGCAGGGTTATCTGTTCAGTAAACCGATACCGGCAGATCAATTCGAGCTGCTGCTATCCGGCGGCGACAAGCCGTATCAACTCTCCTGTTAGGGGGTGATGTCTGTTAAGCTCAATCGTTTACGTCAAAGTTTCTATTTCAAAAGTTCACTCAGATCTTCTTCAATATCGCTGTATTCCAGCACACTGATCCCGATAGTGCTCAGCACTCGGTTTTGTATCTTTTGCCAACCCTGGGCTTCGCGGAAGCGTCGGGTCCGGTCGACGATGTTTTCCGCCATTTTGAGAATCGCGTAAACAAGCTGATCACTCTTACCCGTTATGTGGTCGAGGAAGTCGTGTTCGTGATGTTGGAGAATCAGTTCACAGAGCGTTTTCGGTAGGTGCCATGAGTTGGCGATGAAGTATCCGACAATCGAATGGTTGGTGTCATATTTTTCATCTTCGATATCAGTGAGGTTCTGTTCCATACTGTCGTTGGCATCAATCAAGGTTTGTCGATAGCTGCCAAACCTAATCGCCATCGCCGGAATTCCGCAGTCATGGAAAAGTCCGGCTGTATACAACGTTTCCGGAGAGAAGTTACCCTCGAGTCGGTTGCCGATGTAGACCATCGAATTGGCCACATCGGTGGCGTTATCCCAAAACCGTTCCAGGGAGATGCAGGCATCCCCGGTGAGTGCACGTTTCAGCTCCACCGAGGTGGCCAGGCTGTTGACACTCTCCATTCCCAGCAGTGACACGGCTTGTTGAATATTCGAAATGCTTCGGGCTAAGCCGTAAAAAGGTGAATTGACCGTTTTGAGTATGGCTGATGAGAGACCTACATCCGATGCGACTACGCGGGCGACGTCGGTGAGGCTGGGGTCTTCACTATGGCTGATATCCTTTAACCGGATTAGTGTTTCCGGTTTCGGCGGTATATGAAAACCCTGGGTTAATATCGCTGCAACGGAGGGGTCTAAATCGATCATTTTTGCTTACTCCAACCAGGTTGTCGGAGCATGCTAGCGTGCTGGCGGTGTGCTGTTAAGTCAGGTTTAAACTTGTTCTGATCCAGGTCAGCAAGTGGATGAATGAAGTGTGAGTGTGGCAGACGGGAACGGATGATCTAGCGTTTTCCAACAACTTAGTCGACACCGGTGTTTTATATGAAATTTTACGCCTACCCCTTTGTGCTGGATTGGATTAGCCGGCGCGTTGATACTCGGGTTGCGAAGACGGTTGTTCCCGGTAGGCCAATATAATCACCAGTAACAGGCCGATGGCCATAATGGCAGCGGCCAGATAAAGCGAGCCGTTGTAGGTTCCATAGGTTTCTGCCAAGGTGCCGGCGAGGGCCGGAGCGGCGATCTGTGACACGCCATAGCTGAGGGTCAGTCTGCCCATGGGCTTAGCCGGTTTGGTGGGATAAAATTTACCCATCATTGTCAGCATCAGGCTGACAATGCCGATAAAGGTGCCGCCATAGAGGGCGGCGCTGAACATGACCACGGCCAGACTGGTATCAGCCAGGGTGGGTAATATAATTCCCGCAATCTGCAGGCCGAAGGCTAATGCCAGTGCCTTCAGTTCACCGGTTTTTCTAGCGATCCTATCCCAAATAAAGCAGGCCGGTGCGGCGGCGATGCCGACTACCAGCCAAGCCAATTCACCATACCCTTGTAGTCTTGGCTCCGCTTCCACGATGACTACCAGAAATGTGGCGCAAATGACATAGCCGAACCCGGCGCAGAAATAACTGCTGAACAACAGGATGATCCAGCTACGTTGTGGCGGTCTGTCCTCCATCCTTTCACCATTGGCAGTAAATGGGCTACTGTCCGGCCTAGGTAACCATCCCCAGGCAGGTAGAAACAACAGTAGCCCGGTTCCGGTCAGTGCCAGCCATTGCTGATCCCAACTGAGGTATGTCGCCATCAAGTCAACCGCAATAGCACTTAATACAATACCGAGTCCGACACCGCTGAAATGGAGGCCCAGTTCCATCCGATGATTGTGCCGAATCAGCCAGTTCAGAATAAGCCCCGAACCGATCAGCAATCCAGCAGCGCTGCTCAGTCCGGCAAAGAAACGCATGATTCCCCACAACCAAAGGCTTTCGCCAAAGGCCATGCCCGCCGTGGTGACCAAAGCCAGAACCAGACCGATACGATATAACGTATCCTTTAATTTGAGATCACTGATGGAGGCGGCAATCAACGCGCCACACATATAGCCGATATAGTTGAAAGTGGCTAACCAGCCGCCGCTCGCGTCCCCCAGGTAGGTTTGAGCCTGCATGATCGGCAGTAGCGGGGTATAGGAAAATCTTGCAATGCCCAGAGTGAGGATGAGACTCATGATGCCGGCAAACAGAACTTTAATGTGGGAAGGTGGCCTGGACATCAATTTACCCGGATATTAGCGATCCGGTTAGTATACCTATCCCGTGTTATTCTGCCTCCTCATATTGAGAAAATAGTTTCGTGATAAACCATTTGAAAATTGTTATTTTAGTTGTCCAATTATTAACCGCTTACTCCATGACCCCACAGTTTTGCAAAATATAAACGGCGTGCCATGAGCGGCATATACTGGAGACAGAACACGGTATCAGCGAGAGCACCTATGAATTTTTCGGCATTTGACCCGAGCGAGTATCGGCAAGCGATAACCAAGGCGGTAGCGGCGCTAGATTCTCGTTTACAGGAGACTCGTCGTGAGCCGGATATCCGGATATTGCAGGCAATCTCCCAATTCATGGAATCTGTTGACCATATGGAACGTCTGGATGCTGAAACGGGGAAGGGCGACGTGGCGGTTGCGTCTGAGGTTACCCGCGTCGGTAATCAGAGCCTGCAACTGCTGGATCAGATATCGGCTGCGGCGGCAGCGCAGGGTATGTCTGATAGCGTGCTCCAATTGCAGCGTCTGTCATTGCCGGTGGCATTCTGGATCGCACAGCATCAGGGTTACATCGAATGCCTGGAATTGATTGTCAATGCCTTTTCCGGACTTGCCAATCAGATAGACGATCCGGCGCTTCTTGTTGTGCTTTGTGAAGCCATGGCAAAGGTGCAATCGGTTGTTTCAAACCGGGTAAGACAGACAAGCCAAATCGGAGGGTTGGTGGATCCTTGGCGGATTCTCAACCTCAATTGGGGTATCGTTGCGACCCGTACACATAATACCGCTTTGATGGAAGAGGTATTTGGGCAGTTGGTCAGTAACATCCCACAGGATGCAAGAGGTTTTTTTCAAGAGGGTATGCAGCAGATGGATATCGTGGGTTATCCTGACGAGGTTCGTCAAGTCATGGAGAAATACAGTGGCTTATGGGGTTCGGAGAGCCGTTTGCATTAGTACCCGCGCTGAAAGGCTAGAGTTACAGGGTGTTACAGATAACCTTTTTTAAGAAATAGACCGACCTGCTCTTTAGGCATCGGGCGACCAAACAGGAAGCCCTGAGCATTGGGACAACCCAGCCGCTTCAACTGCTGATGTTGAATCTCCGTTTCTACACCTTCTGCAATAATATCCAGCCCCAGTTCTTTGGCCATGGCGATAATGGCCGTCACTATCGAATTGCGGCTGCTGGTGGCGCGTATGCCACTAACAAAAGAGCGATCGATCTTGAGAGTGCTCAGTGGTAACGATTGCAAATAACCAAGCGAAGAGTAGCCGATGCCAAAATCATCGACAGCGATACAGATGCCGTCGGCATGCAGCTGGCGTAATTTATTGACGACTTGGTCCATATCCTGAATCAGTACATTCTCGGTGATTTCCAGTTCCAGAGCAGAACCAGGAATACCATGCTTGGTGAGTATATTGAACACCTGATGTTCAAAATCGCTTTGTGCCAACTGTTTTGAAGAGACATTGACCGCCAGCTTTAACTGGTTGTGGCCAGCTTTACGCCATTTGCTAAGTTCTGCACAGCCGGCATCCAGAACCCATAAGCCGATTTCGTTGATAAGGCCGTTCTCCTCGGCGACAGGGATAAACTCGGTGGGGCTGATGTTGCCGGCTTCCGGATGTTTCCAGCGCAGCAGCGCTTCCATGCCGGAAACCATGCCGGATTGAAGATTGATTTGCGGTTGGAAATAGACCTGCAACTGCTCTTCATCGATCGCTCGGCGCAATCCTGCATCCAGGGAAAGGTGTTGATCTGCCGTACCTTTCATGTTGTTTGAGAAAAATTCGTAGCCATCCTTGCCGTGTCGTTTTACGTGGTACATGGCGATATCGGCATGCTTGATCAAGGCATCCATGGTTTCACCATCATCGGGAAACAGTGCAATACCGATGCTGAAGCTGACGAATACTTCCACGCCATCAATAAAAATAGGGGCCTTCAGGTTGGCAAGCACTTTCTCCACCAAGCGGATGGCATCGACACGACCCGTCACTTCCGGAACCAGTAGATTGAATTCGTCGCCGCCTACTCGGGCAAGCGTGTCACTGTCTCTGAGGCAATTTCTCAGCCGGTTAGCCACGGTCTGCAACAGCTGGTCGCCGGCCACGTGCCCAAGGGAGTCGTTGATCACCTTGAATCGGTCCATGTCCAGATACATCAGCGCCAATTGATTGCCGCTTCGTTTAGCCTGGGAGATAGCCAGCCCGAGACGATCGCGCAGTAGTGCCCGGTTGGGAAGTTGAGTCAATAGGTCATGATAGAGCTGGAAATTGATAATCTCTTCCGCTCGCTTGCGCTCGCTGATATCCCGAGCCACGCCATAGGTTCCGACATAGCATTTTTCACTGCTGCCGGCTTCGCGGTAGATTCCCATGGAATTCAACTCAATAGAAACCGAGCGGGTTTCAAAATAACGGCTAGGTTGCGTGTTGTCCTTACAACGCAATCTGAACTCCACATTGCGACTGGCCCGATCACCGGTACGGCGTTCAGCAAAGGCGTATTTGGCCTTTTCCAGATCTTCTTCATGGACCACTTCGGAGTAGTGGTGTCCAATCAGATCGTCTTTTTTGTAATCAAGTAGCTGACTGATTCGATCATTAACAAAACAGAAGTAACCCGCTTCGTCGAGCATGTAGATAATGTCGGGAGAGTTGTCGACAATAAACCGATATCGGTATTCTGATGCTTCGAGACGTTGATGTACCTGTTTGAATTCGCGTTCCAGATGGCGCTTTTTTAGGACATTTTCGATAATCCCGAGGAGTTCAACCGGGTTATAGGGTTTACGAAGAAAATCGCTGACGCCGTGCCGCAGGGCTTCGGTGGCGTTGGTGAAAGTGGCTTCGCCACTGACGATAACCACATCGATATCCGGGAATTCCTCTTTTAGCAGATCAAGAAATTCCATACCGGATATTTCCGGCATATTCAGGTCGAGAAGAATCAGCTCAATCGATTTTTCGCGCAAGATATCCAGCGCAATGTGACCATTGGCGGCGACGATGCTTGAGTGTCCATAGGCCTGCAGAAGGTCACGTACGCTTTCACGCATGCGCACTTCATCATCCACAACCAGGATTCTGGCTGCTTCGGTTTTGACTGGTTTGGCCGTTCTATCCTTGTTGCCGGGCAGCTGGGGCAAAAAATCGCTCCCCAACCAGGACTCCGTGGACTTCATCATTGTGCCTTCCCCTAATTATTCGTCCCCTAAGTGACGAGGAAGATGGATGAGAAATTCGGTTCCACCTCCCGAGCGACCTCTACAGCTAATACTCCCTTTCAGCTCATCAATGAGGTTGTTTACAATGGTCAATCCTAAACCTGAGTGGTTGTTGCCTTTTGTACTTTTCTGCGGGGTAAAAAGCTTACCCATGACCTCGGCCGGAATGCCGGGTCCATTGTCTGCGATACTCAACTCGATGTATTCACGCCCGCCGATGTTGATATGGTCGCGAGTTTGAATCCACAAATCGCCCCCGTCGGTCATGGCCTCGACGGCATTTTTTACCAAATTGGTGATTATCTGTTTCAAGCTTGCCCGGCTGACCTGGATCGCGGGCAGCTTTTTCTCCAGCTCTACATGTTCGGTAATGCCGTGGGATTTGAAGTAAGAGGCCTGAAAGATCTCCATCAAATCACGGATTACTTCGTTGATATCTACAGAGTAGCAGGCGATATGCTGCGGGTCTCCGATATCACGTAATCGCAACGCGATATCACCGACCCGCTGGATCTCTTCTTTAATGATTTTTAGATGATCGGACAGTGAGGAGTCTTCACTGAATTTGGCAGAGAGCACGTGTAGGTAGTTATTGATAATACCCAGCGGATTATTGATCTCATGAACAATGCTACGGGCTTCGCGCTGGTGCCACTGGCGTGTGTTCTCGAGTAACTCCTCGGTTTTACTCTCCCTATCGCGCTGGGTATGGATGCTCTGAGCAGCGATACCAGCAAACACAGGTAGAAAGCTCAAATTGTGCGTCTGATGTTCCTGATCCGCGTCATGCAACCCTGCCACGATGACGCCGATCCGGTTGGTTCCCGTGATCAGTGGAACACAAAGAATGCTACTTCGCTCCAGTGTGCGGCAGAGTTGCTGATCGATTAATGAAGCCGGATTGGCGTCGAGTGGTTTATACGGACCCTGGACCGTTCCTTCGATCAGTGCCTGGGCAATCAAACTGCGGCCCTCGATTATCGGTATGTTGAATTCGGCTATACGTGTGTTATTGACAGCATGGCCAACCACGCCCTGTAGCTGTTTGTTATCGCTGTCGGCAAGAAACAGAATGCTGCGGTCCATACCAAACAGAATATTCAATTCGGATAGCACTGACTTTAGGAACTCCTGCAGATCCTTTTCACTACCAGGATCCAGATTTACACCACCGAGCAGAGCGAATTCACGCACCCGGCGTGCCAGTTCCAGCCGCACTTCTTCCGTTTCTACCTGGACCTCAATGTGCCCGGAAGGACCTTTCTCAAGCCGTATCCCCAGTCCGTCGGCAGCTTTTTCAACCTGCTGTTCGATATCTTGCTTCAGGTTGTCGACAACGGATGGCGTCAGCCCAAAAAGCATGTCTGCTTCGGTATACAGGGTGTTGATATCAAAGCCGGGGTCACTCAGCTTATGGGTGAAATTGGTCAATCGGACCAGACGTGGCGCTTCCAGCAGCCGATCGGCGGGTTCGTTTTGATAGAGTAGGGCGTCACTGAGAAAAGATTGCAGATCCCACTCCCGTACCATCAGTGCACTGACTTCATGATAGGCCGCGCCGAACAACTCACGTTCGAATTTGATCAATTCGATATCGGAGTGAGGTTTAAGCAACTCTTCGCCGTAGCTTTCCGGCTGTTTGTTGAGGAATACCAGTTGCCCCAACTTGTGTAACAGACCCGCCAGATAAGCTTCGTCCGGGAATTCATAACCGGTCAGTGTGGCCAGGGATCGAGCGGCGTGGGCACACCAGAGTGATTTGTACCAGATGGCGCCCAGGCCTTGTCCAGCCTTAACATTAAACTGCGAAAAGAACTGGTGTACTGCCGCGTTGATGGCAATGGTCTTAATATTGTTCAGTCCCAGCACCACCAGCAGACGGTTGAAGTCCCGGTCATCATTCCACTGGGCATAGGCGGGGGAGTTGCAAACGGCAGTAATCTTGGCGGTTAGGCCGACATCCTGCTTAATGATTTCCGCCAGATCTTGAAAACTGACGTCGACTTGATGGCAGGCTTCGATTAATCTGAGCAATACCTGTGGGACAGAGGGGAGTCTGCCCAGGTTGAGTTTTTCAATGCTGACAAGTGGTGCCTCGTTCATATGATGACATCCTGCACCAATTATTAGCTATAAGTCAATGAGATAGAAAGGAATTCTGTACAATATTTGGACAAATGAGAACGACAAAAGCAACCATCGACGACACCTTTGGCGAAACAGAGGGGAAAAAACGCCGAAACTGTGACGCGATTAACAGAATGGTTGTCATTGCGAGCGGTAAAGGTGGGGTCGGAAAAAGCACCCTCTCCGCCAATCTAGGCGTCGCGCTAGGCCAGATGAATCAACAGGTCTGCCTGTTTGACGCGGATACCAATCTGGCCAATATCAACATCCTGTTTGGTATAACCCCACAATATACCCTGCACGAATGTGTCAGAGGGGAAAAGCGTCTGAACGAGATTCTGTTGCCGGTGTCTGAACGGCTGCAGATCGTCCCCGCCGCCAGTGGAATGGCCGATTTTCTTGAACTGGAGCCCAGCCAACAGACCCGCCTGCTTGATGGATTGCGGGATATCGAAAGGCAAAGCGACGTAATCCTGGTGGATTCCGCGGCTGGAGTCGGTTCCGGTCAGCTGAGTTTCTTCCTGGCTGCGGCGTGTCCGGTGTTGGTCATTACGCCGGAACCCACTTCACTAACAGATGCTTTTTCATTCCTGAAGGTGGCCAGGCGGTATGGCTTGAGTGGCCTGGTCTATGTCGTGGTCAACATGGCCTCCGATCTGCACGCCGCGCGTTCCGCCTTCAAACGCTTTAAGCAGGCCGTGGAACAGTATCTGCAACTACAGGTCGGGTATCTCGGATATGTGCTGCAGGATCAGCATGTGCCGGCCTCGGTGAGGAAGCAGCAGCCGGTGATGCTGACGAAACCGGAGTGCCTGGCTAGTCGTTGCATTCGGGTGATTTCGGAACGGTTGATCCGCTTGCTGCAGAACCAACGAAGCGATGCCGAGAGCTTCAGTGACTATCTACGGGAGATGAACCAACCCTTCGGTATCGAGCTGTCACCGGAAGGAGTGGAAGAGGCAAGTGTCGACTCGACAGCACAGAATGTAGATTGGCAGCAGCAGGTACTGGACCGGTTACGGGACCTGGATAAAGATGAGGCCAGCGCATTTATTCGTCGCGCTGTGTCCGAATGGACGGTGACTCACCAGGCGGACGAGAAGGACCTGCTGCCCGAGACCGAACCAGCCCTTTCGGTGGCCGCCGCTGTCGGTGAATCTAAGGTGACGCCATCGCCTGCCCGGATAGAGCCAGTCAAGCCTTCACGGCAGCATTTTGAAGGGCCGCTGGCTGAGAGCCCCTATTATGCTGCTGTTCAGTTCGCTGACCTCCTGGCCCGGATTGAGAGTGGGTAGGGCGACAGCCTTCTCTGCTACCGGAGCAGCAGGATCGGCACCGAAGCGTTGCGGATCAAGCTGGTAGTGGTGCTACCCACCAGAAAACGGCGGATCACCGAATGGCCGTAGGCACCCATGATTAAAAGGTCAATGGCATGACGGGAACGGTAGTCGCAGAGTACCGATTCAACGTCTCCCTCGACGAGGGCGGTCGTTATATCGAAACCCGCCTGCTTGAGGGTTGCCTGTGACCCGCTGAGTTGCTCGCGGTTCGCGGCGGAGTCGGTGGCGACCATGACCAGGTGACCGGGAAGGTCGCGCAGCAGCGGACTGCTGGCAATCATCTCCACGCCTTTTCGGGTAGTGGCGCTGCCATCGAAAGCGAGCATGAACCGTTCCGGGGTTTTGAACCGGGCAGTGGTAATAAGGATTGGGCGATGCAGCGTGCGTACTACGTTCTCCAGGCGGCTGCCGATGTGTTGACTCAAATGGGATCCGTGTTTACCCAGTACCAGTAAGCGAATATCTCTCTCCATCTCGGTGAGCGTCTCCACCAGGTTACCGTGGCGCTGTCTGCTACCGGGATTTTCGATACCTTGAGAGATAGCGCGTTGTCTGGCCGCATCCAGCATCAGTTTTCCCTGCTCCAGGGCCAGTTTTCCGCGTTGCTCATCCAGAGCGGCCAGCTCGTCCAACAGAGATTCCCGACTGCCCAGGCCGATATTGCCACTCAGATTGCTTTCCGTCGGATACTCCGACTTGTCCAGAACGTGGAGAAATTCTAGTGGCGCAGTGAGGCGCAGACTGGCCCAGGCGGCATAATCACAAACCGCCGGGGAGACATCTGTGCCATCGATACAGGCGATCACTTGGGTCATGGTTCTGCTCCTTACTCAGTGGCTCAACAGTTTTTCGACGGCGGCCGCGTGGTCATGCACGGCGAAACGGTCCACCACCGTGGCGCTCGCCTCATTGAGCCCGATTAGTTCCACGGCTGTTCCCTCTCGACGGAACTTAAGTACCACTTTGTCCAGTGCCGCTACCGCTGTGATATCCCAGAAGTGTGCCTGATACAGATCGATAACCACTTTATCCACCACTTCCTTGAAGTCGAAAAATTCCACGAACTTTTCGGCTGAGGCGAAGAATACCTGGCCGACCACCCGATAGGTACGTTGTGTCCCGTCTTGGCTTAGGTCAGTCCGCACATGCTTGAATCGGGCGACTTTGTTGGCAAAGAACAGGGCTGCCAACAAAACTCCGACGAATACGCCATAGGCCAAGTTGTGGGTGATCACCACCACCAATACGGTGCAGGTCATGACGATATTGGTGCTCAGCGGATGTTTCTTCAGATTGCGCAGTGATTCCCAACTGAAGGTACCGATCGAGACCATGATCATGACTGCCACCAGTGCCGCCATCGGAATGCGTGCCACCCAGTCGCCCAGGAATATCACCAACAGCAGCAGGACCGCTCCAGCGGTCAAGGTTGAGAGCCTTGAACGGCCACCCGATTTTACGTTGATCACCGACTGGCCGATCATGGCACAACCGGCCATTCCACCAAGCAACCCCGCGGCAATATTGGCCACTCCTTGACCTTTGCACTCCCGGTTCTTGTCGCTACCGGTATCGGTCAGGTCATCGATGATGGTAGCGGTCATCAGTGATTCCAACAGGCCAACCACGGCCAGGGAGAGGGAGTAGGGGAAGATGATACCCAGGGTCTCGAGATTGAGGGGGACAGTCGGCCACAAAAAGACCGGCAGGGTATCGGGCAATTCGCCCATGTCGCCCACGGTGCGGATGTCCAAGTCCAGCCCGATGGCGACGGCCGTCAACAAAACGATCGTGACCAGCGGTGAAGGGATGGCGCGTGTGAGATAGGGGAATAGGTAGATGATGATGAGTCCTCCGGCCGTCATGGCGTAGACGTGCCAGGAGACATCGGTCAACTCCGGCAGTTGGGCCATGAAGATAAGGATCGCCAGGGCGTTGACAAAGCCGGTCACCACCGAACGCGAGACAAAACGCATCAACGAGCCCAACCGTAGATAGCCGGCGCCGATCTGTAGCATTCCAGTCAACAGGGTGGCAGCCAGCAGGTATTCTAAACCGTGTTCTCTGACCAGTGTCACCATCAGTAGGGCCATGGCGCCTGTGGCGGCGGAGATCATGCCGGGTCGGCCACCGACAAAAGCGATCACCACGGCGATACAGAAGGAGGCATACAGCCCAACTTTGGGGTCGACACCCGCGATGATAGAGAAAGCGATGGCTTCCGGGATCAGGGCCAGGGCCACCACCAGGCCGGCCAGCAGGTCGCCACGAATGTTACTGAACCAACTGTTTCTAAGCGATACAACCATAAAGAACTTCCAAAACTGCGAATAACTGAATTCGGTGAGCGGCACCTGTTGCTTATGTCTAATCCATGGCGCAAATCAAAGCGCTTAAGACGACGCTATGTCGCCATTAAGTGGGCGTATCAGCGGGTTTTAAAATCAACTGGTGGGGGGCAACGTACCCTACGACGAAGGGCGAGGTTGACGGAATGGTCCCGTATTCGCGAACTGATTTGTGATCCTGCAGATGGCTCTGGGTAACTGAAGGGGCGCGATGCTACCACAGTTCCGGGGGAGGTGCATGCGGGGATACGCGTATGGAATGAACCTGTCTGTCAATAAGCGCTATAGTTATCGATAACCTGTCTTTTCCGTCAACAGAACCAGCGGCTGGTAGTGACGAAGTGCGTACCGGCCAAAATAAGCAGGATGTCGACTAAAAGGAGGAAGGAAGATGCTTGCAGAAAGTGATCGCACGGAGAGTGGATTTAGCGGTAGACGCGGATTGCAGTGGGGCGCAGGAGCCTTGATGATGATCGCCTTGAGCGGCTGTTTTCATACGCGGCCCACCACCACGGCAACGATTCCCAATTGCAGTGGCGCCGGGTGCTGTTGCAACTCTCCGATTGAGCATTACAATCCGGGCGCAGGTAGCTGGCCCGATTGCGCCACCGGTTTTACCTGCAAAAGTATGCAACCGGGCGGTGTGGTACATCCCGGTGGTTTTCGCGTGGATGTCAATGTCTGTCAGACCAATGGGGCGCCACTTACGGCGCCGTTGATGATCAAGCCGGGTGAACCTTCTTTCTGTCGTACCGACATATAGGGAAGGCGGGTGCCGTATAATTGCCTGGTCTTCACTTAGAGTGTGGTCGGGCGGAGTCTCGTGGCGGCTACTTTGAAAGTAGAAAAGGGTCGCCGTTTGGCGACCCTTTTGGTTTGGTGGAGGCGGCGGGAATCGAACCCGCGTCCGCAAGCACTCCGCCTTTGGCTCTACATGCTTAGTTTTGCCGATTATGTTTAACCGGCCACTGCCCGGCAAACAGGGCGTGTAGACGGCGATTCCGGTTAAGTTTTAGCGATGCCGTCCCGGACGTACATTATCGCGATCTTGTGAGCTATGACGCCTGAAATGTCCCGAAGGACTCTGGACGCACAAGCACGGCTCCAGTCAGACGGCTTCTACCGGTTATTAAGCGGCGAGAGCGTAGTTGTCGTCGTTGGCAACTATAGTGTTACAGACTTATTTACGAGGCTGTCTGTATCCTCGGCATGCACCTCAGGTTTCATCACCCACGTCGAAGCCATGTCGCCCCCTGGGTAAACCCAACAGACAGTATACAGGCTCTGTTGGTTCCTTGTCCTGTGATATTGGGGTGAAGCGGGGGATTTCAATGGAGCGCCAGTCTGCACGTTACCTTAGTGGGCTTTGAGGATGCGCTGTTTATCCCGATCCCAGTCCCGGTTCTTTTCGGTTTCCCGCTTGTCGTGCAGTTGTTTGCCCTTGGCCAGGCCTACTTCCAGTTTGACCTTGCCCTTCTTCCAGTACAGGGCGATGGGTACCAGGGTGTAACCCTTGCGCTCTACCATACCGATCAGTTTGTCCAGCTCTTGCCGGTGCAGCAGCAGTTTGCGGGAACGCATCGGCTCCGGCTTGATATGGGTTGAAGCGCTGAGCAGCGGGGTGATGTTGGTGCCGATCAGCGACGCTTCGCCATTTCTGATAAATACATAGCTGTCGGTGAGTTGTACCCGGCCCTCACGCAGACTTTTGACTTCCCACCCTTGTAGTGAGACGCCGGCTTCGTAGCGCTCTTCAATGAAGTACTCGTGTCGTGCCTTCTTGTTCAGGGCAATAGTGGCACTCCCCTGACCCGACTGTTTTTTCGATTTTTTCGCCATGCGGCGAATTGTATGTGACAGGGTGGGGCGTAGGCTAGCCCGAAGTTACGCAAGGGTGCTTCCACCGTACTTGGGGATCCGGCTGGAACGGGGTGAACTTGTGCTGATCGGGGAATTCGCAGAAAATGCCGACTCCTTGTCCCGGGACAGGGTGTGAGCAGGCAGTCGGTCAGTCAACGAACGTGCGGAGGATTCACTCCTTGTCCAAGCGTATTTCCATACATGGTCAGTGGTCATCGCGTCTAATGTTTATTCTGGCGGCGACCGGCGCGGCTGTGGGGCTGGGAAATATTTGGAAATTCCCCTATCTGACCGGCGAAAACGGCGGTGGAGCGTTTGTCCTGGTATACCTGCTCTGTATCGGGTTGATAACAATCCCGATCATGATGGCAGAAGTGCTTATCGGTCGACGTGGTCGGCAGAGCCCGGTCAACAGCCTGCAGACATTGGCAATCGAGGCCGGAGCCAGTACCCAATGGCGCCTGCTGGGATGGGCCGGCATGTTGGCCGGTTTGGTCATCCTTTCTTACTACAGTGTGATTGCCGGCTGGATCCTGGCGTATCTGATGCGTATGGTGACCGGTGTGTTCGTGCGGGTAACGGCTGAAGGGGCGAGCAGCATCTTTACGCAGTTGGTGACAGACCCCGAGCGGTTGTTGGCATGGCATACCATTTTTATGGTGATGACCATCAAGGTCGTTTCGCGTGGGATCAGAAACGGCCTGGAGAAAGTGGTAAAGATTCTGGTCCCGATGCTTTTCTTTCTGTTGCTGGTTTTGGTTGTCCATGCTGCTCGCTACGGGGATCTTGATCAGGCTGTCGACTATCTGTTTCACAGCGATTTCAGCAAGCTGACCCCCGCGGCGGTGTGGACGGCGATGGGACACGCCTTCTTTACCTTGAGCCTGGGTATGGGGGCTATGGTGGCATACGGCTCCTATCTGCCCAACGGTGTCTCCATCGCCAAGGCGTCGATAGTGGTGGCCGTGTTGGATACGCTGGTGGCTTTGCTGGCGGGATTGGCCGTCTTTCCTGTCGTATTTGCCAATAACCTGGCGGCAGGTGATGGCCCGGGCTTGGTGTTCCAGACTCTGCCGATCGCATTTGGACAGATGCCGGGGGGAGTATTCTTCGGGAGTCTTTTCTTCTTATTGTTGGTGTTTGCCGCCTGGACTTCGGCGATAGCGTTGATTGAGCCGCTGGTGGCGTGGCTGGTAGAGAATCGTGAGATTGAGCGGATCCGTGCCTCGATCTGGACCGGTATAGTCGCTTGGCTGCTGGGCGTGGTGACTATCCTCTCGTTCAGTAACTGGTCATTCAGTTTCAACTTTATCGGTGTACCCAAGCGGCATGGCCTGTTTGATGTGCTGGATATCCTCACTTCGAGTATCATATTGCCCCTGGGTGGGTTATTCATGGCATTGTTTGTCGGTTGGGTGATGGTCCGGGAATCCGTGGAGGATGAACTCGGCGGTCTGCCCGGTGTCGGATTCAAGCTTTGGTATTTTGTTATTCGTTATGTTGTGCCTGCGGCCATGGTGTTGGTTTTCTTGCAGGTGATAGGAGTTTTATAGTTGCCAGTCGTCCAGAAGAGTGCTCTGGTAGCCCATTCGGCTGCCGAGATGTTTGAGCTGATCAATGATGTGGAGTCTTACCCTCAATTTTTGCCCTGGTGTAAATCCACCAAATTGCTTTCCCGCGATGAGGATGAGTTATGCGGCCAGCTTGAAGTGTCGCGAATCGGCATCAGTCAGACATTTTCTACCTGTAACCGGCTGTTTCCTTATGAGCGGATCGTGATCAGTCTGCAACAGGGTCCGTTCAAGCGCCTGCATGGCGAATGGCGGTTTACCGCGTTACGGGAGGATGCTTGTAAAGTGGAACTGGAGCTGGATTTCGAATTTTCAGGAAAGCTTATCAATTCGGCATTTGGCGCGGTTTTTAGTCAGATTGCCAACACATTAGTCGATGCATTCTGCAAAAGGGCAGATGAGGTATCCCGTGCCAAGTGAACACTTTGATATAGAAGTCGCTTATGCGAAACCGGAAGAGCAGGTGATCTTGACCGTCACCGCGGAGCCGGGGATGACTGTTCAACAGGTGGTCGAGCGCTCTCGGATAGCGGAGCGGTTTCCCGAGATTGATCCGGCCAGTGCCAAATACGGTGTATTTGGCAAGGCGGCCAAGGGCGATGCGCCGTTGCACCCGGGGGATAGGGTGGAGATCTACCGCCCACTCATTGCTGATCCCAAAGAGGCCCGTAAGAAACGGGCCGCCGAAGGCAAGCAGTTGAAGAAGGGCGGCGGCGAGAGCTAAGCCCGATGGGCCGGTGCGGCGCAACCCGCAAACCACTGCCGTGCTGATTATTCGTCCGATTTGATGCCCACCGATTCCAAGGCGCGGGTGAAAATGCCTTTGCGGTCGCCGGTATAGTCCGGTACCGAGATAATGGTCTCATCTTCGGCTTTGGTTTCGGGTATCTCGGCGGTCGGCTGAGGGCGGTAGTCGCCTTCAATTCTGATCAGTCGATCATCGGAGAAATAGAGGGCAACCCGTTCCTGGCTGGCCTCCTTGTTACCCGGTTTCATCCTGTAGAGATAATCCCACCTGTCCTGGTGAAATACGTCCACCAGCATCGGTGTTCCCAACAGGTAGCTGACTTGGCTCTTCGACATGCCCGGCTTGAGTTTATTGATCGCTTCCTGATTGACCACGTTGCCCTGTTGAACGTCGGGGCGGTGGACCAGTGGCAGGCGATTCAGCGCATTAGGGATAGCGTCACTCACGTCCTTGACGGTGGAGCAGCCGCTGGCCAGTAGACTTGCACCGCACACCCAATAGATGAGAAGCTTTTGCATTCACTCTTTCCGGTTAGTAATGGAACTGTCTAGTTCGAAGATGGCCGGAATGATACCTGAATCACGGCTTGAAAACACCTGAGGTAACTTGTTTTGGAAGATCAGGATATAAGAAAGGCGGGTCTTAAGGTGACGGCGCCCCGGGTGAAGATTCTTGAACTGCTGGAGAAGAGCCCTGAACGGCATGTGAGCGCCGAAGATGTCTACAAGATGCTGCTGGCCGCTGATGAAGATATCGGGTTGGCAACCGTCTATCGGGTACTCACCCAGTTTGAGGCGGCCGGATTGGTAGAAAAGCACCATTTTGAAGATGGTTATTCGGTTTTTGAGCTAAGCAAAGGCAAACACCATGACCACATCGTCTGTGTGACCTGTGGCAGGGTAAAGGAGTTTGTCGATGAGACGATCGAAAAGCGCCAGCAAATGATCGCGGATGAACTGGGCTTTCAGATCAGCGAGCATGAGCTGGTGATCTACGGTAAATGTCTGGACAAAAACTGCGATTGCAAGAAGAGTAAGTAGCTGATTTCAGGTTATCCCTGCGTTCGCTCCACCATCTCTTTTGCGTGGTTCAGGGTGTGTGCCGTAATTTCTACTCCACCCAGCATGCGGGCGATTTCATTGACCCGGGAGGTCCCCTCCAACCTGCCAAGGGTGGTGTGGGTCTCCTCTCCGTCGGATCCTTTTTCAACCCGCAAGTGGTGGTGGCCCTGTGACGCTACTTGAGGCAGGTGGGTGACGCAGAGTATCTGCTGGGTGGCGCTGATCTGGCGTAGCAAACGGCCGACAATTTCCGCGGTCCCGCCGCCGATTCCCACGTCCACTTCGTCGAAGATCAGGGTGGGCACCTGGGTACAACTGGCGGTGGCTACCTGGATTGCCAGACTGATGCGTGACAACTCCCCCCCGGACGCCACCTTGATAAGCGGTTTTGGGGGGTGCCCGGGGTTGGTGCTGACGAGAAATTCTATCTGATCCAGGCCGTGAGCGGAGGCGTTCTGTTTGTCATCTCCGGCTGTATCCGCTTGGCTCACATTCACTTCCAGCACTCCATTTGGCATACCGAGCGTATGCATGCCCTGTGAGACCTGCTTCCCCAACCGCTGTGCGGCTAGTCGGCGTGATTGGCTCAGATCGAGGGCGCCGCTCAGGTAAGCGGCCCAGAGATTTTCCACCTGCTGCTGCAGTTCCGCCAAGTGGCTGTCGGCACTGTCCAACTGGTCCAGTTCCTGTTGCAGCTGTGCCAGCAGTGGCGTGATCTCTTCTGGTTGGCAGCGATATTTTCGCGCCAGATCGTGGATCTCCTGCATCCTTTGGTCCAGATGTGCCAGGCGGGCCGGATCGAGCTCCAAATTGTCGGCATAGTGCCGAAGTGAAGAGAGTGCTTCGCTGATCTGAATAGCGGCGCTATCCAGCAGTTCACAGGCGTTCTTTAATCCCGAGTCGATCTCGGCCAGGTCAAGCAGTGTCTGGTGAGCCCGATTGATACGGGAGAGGGCGGCATCCTCTTCGTCGTCCAGGAAGCCGAGGGTGGTATTGCAGCGCTCAATGATATTGTCAGCATTGCTTAACAGACCCTGCTCTTGGAGCAGTGCCTCCCACTCGCCTTCAGCCAGATTCAGGGTGGTGAGTTCGTTGATCTGGTAGCGCAGTAGATCGATTCGGGCATGCCGCTCTTCAGCGCTGGTCTGCAGCGTTGCCAACTGCTGCTCAGCCTCCCGCCATGCCTGGAACCGTTCTGCCGTTTCCCGGCAAAGCACGCCGTTGCCGGCGAACTCATCCAGCAGTTGTCGCTGATGGTGACGTCGCAGCAGGGATTGATGGGCGTGTTGGCCATGGATGTCCACCAGCTGTTCGCCCAACTCCTGCAAGGATTTAAGCGGGGCGGGGGAGCCATTGATGAAGGCACGGGAGTTGCCGTTGCGCATCAGTACCCGACGGATTATGCATTGGCCGTCGGTATCCAGTGCGTTTTCCTGTAGCCATTGGTTGACGTGGGGCAACGCTTGGGTGTCAAACATGGCGGTGATCTCCGCCCGCTCACACTCATTGCGGATCATTCCGGTATCGGCGCGGTCGCCCAACACCAGTCCCAATGCATCCACCAGGATCGATTTGCCGGCACCGGTTTCTCCGGTCAGGACAGTCATACCGGGACGCAGTTCGATCTCCAGGGTGCTGACAATAGCCAAATCTTTGATATTTATCTGCTGCAGCATTGAGGACTACTTATCCTTTGCAAGGGTATTGTGCTCACTCCAGCCGAGTTTGGTTCTCAAGATGTAGAAGTGATCGTGGTTTACCGGGTGAATAAGCCGCACCGGGTGGTCGTGTTTGCGTATGGTGACCCGGTCTCCCTGCAACGGCAGGCTGGTTTGCCCGTCGCAGGTAACGCGCAGATGGGTATTTTCAGCCGGATCGCAGACCACGATTTCGATCTCGCTGTCGCCGTCCACCACAATCGGGCGGTTACTCAGGGTGTGCGGACAGATCGGTACCAGCAGGGTGGCATTGAGGTCAGTGTGCAGTAGCGGGCCGCCACCCGATAGGGCGTAGGCGGTAGAGCCGGTGGGTGTGGAAACGATGATGCCGTCCGAGCGTTGGACATTGACGAAACTGCCATCGATGTAGGTCTCGAACTCGATCATGCGGGCGATATTCCACTTGTGCACGACCACGTCATTGAAGGCGGTATGGTGTACGCCATCGATCTCGGCATTGAGCAGGAAACGTGACTCTTCCCGGTATTCCCCGGAAAAGATCTGTTCCAGTGTAGTTAGCATCTCATGGGGGGAGATGTCGGCCAGGAAGCCGAGGCGTCCAAGGTTGATACCCAACAGCGGTACGTCGTAATCGGCCAGGCTACGTGCGGTATGCAGTAGTGTGCCGTCGCCACCCACGACGATCGCCAGGTCGGATTCGGCTCCCAGGTCATCCAGTGAAGCGGCAATCATCTTGTGATTCGGTGTACGGTTGGCGGTACTCTCTTCCAGAAGTACCCGGTGGCCCCGCTCCAGCAGAAAACGCCCCAGTTCGAGTATGGTCTCGCGTGGCGAGACATCCCCGTGTTTTCCGATCAGTCCGACCGTTTGAAATGTCTGTGGCATGGGCGTTTTCGTCTTTTTATCCTGACAAGTGGTGTGAGACATCAAACTTATCATGGCGTCAGTAACCAGCCAACAGGTTGCGTATGCTTTCTCCGGGACAGATCCTTCCTTGACACTGCCAGACCTGAAAATGATAATCCAGGCTTAGCACTCATGGTATAGGAGTGCTAACAAATGGTTATCGGCTGCATCTTGGAATTTGTTGCGTGGGTATAACAGAGGTTGGATGTGACAATTAAAAAGGTGTCAAATGAGCTGTCGGTAAACGAACGTGCCCAGCATTTGCTGAAAGTCTTGATCGAACGTTATATCCAGGATGGCGAGCCGGTAGGTTCCCGTACCCTATCCCGCGACTCCGGGTTGGATCTGAGTCCCGCCACCATCCGCAATGTCATGGCGGATCTTGAGGATCTGGGTCTGGTCTCCTCTCCCCATACTTCGGCCGGCAGGATTCCGACCGCCTCCGGGTACCGCATGTTTGTCGATACCCTGGTCACACTGAAGCCGCTGGAGGCGGGGAAAATAAAGCAGCTCGAGACCGGGCTCTATTCATCCACAGATCCCAAGATTTTGGTCGAATCCGCCTCGAAACTGCTCTCACGTCTCACCCATATGGCCGGCTTGGTGATGATTCCCCGGCGTAAACAGCTGACTTTCAGGCAGATTGAATTTCTACCGCTCTCCAGTAAACGGCTGTTGACCATCCTGGTCACAACCGAGGGTGAGGTACATAACCGGGTAATCGAGGTCCGCAAGACCTATACGGCGTCCCAGTTAGTCCAGTTTGCCAATATGCTGAATCAGCATTACTCGGGGCTCTCTATTGAAGATATGCACCAGCGTCTAGTGCGGGAGATGGAGCAGGCTCGAAAAGATATGAATCAGATCATGGCACAGGCCCTGGAGATGGCCGAGCAGGTGATTGATCCGGAGATCGGTGGTGATGACTACGTGATGGCCGGCCAAACCAATCTGATGGACTTCAACGACTTTTCCCAGATGAACAAACTGCGTGAGCTGTTTGATTCCTTTACAGAGAAGAATGAAATTCTGCATCTGCTCGATGGTTCCATGTTGGCAGAGGGTGTGCAGTTGTTTATCGGAGAAGAGTCGGGATACAAACCGCTGGACCAATGCAGCCTGGTTACTGCGCCCTATCAGGTGGATAGCAAGGTGGCCGGTGTTCTGGGTGTGGTGGGACCGACCCGCATGGCCTATGACCGGGTGATACCTATTGTAGATATCACGGCCAAGCTGCTGAGTACCGCCATGCAGAGCAGAAAAGAGAAATAATTGGCCGTATTGGCTTGAAACAGACTTAACCATCCCCAAGTTGTGGGGATTATCAGGATCCCCTTTCAATCAGGTCGTCGATCTTGGCGAGCTGTTTGTGTTTATTAGAAGACTTCAACAGGTTAGAGGAAACAGGATGAGCAAAGATCAGGAACAGGTCGGCGATCAGGTGGTGATTGATGAGACTGCCGAGAGCGGTGCTGAGGTGGAGGCGAGCCAGGAGCCGTCTGCAGCCGAGACGCAGACCCCTGAAGAGTTGACCTTGCTGCTGGAAGATGCCCGTGCCAAGGCGGATGAGCACTGGGATCAACTGGTGCGTACCCAGGCGCAGATGGATAACCTGCGCAAAAGGCAGGAGCGTGAGCTGGAAAATGCGCACAAATATGCCCTGGAGCGCTTCGTCAATGAGCTGCTGCCGGTACGCGACAGCATGGAGATGGGGTTGGCCGCCACCAGTGATGAGAATGCGACGATTGACCATCTGCGTGAAGGTACGACCCTTACCCTGAAACTGCTCTCCGATGTGATGGAGAAATTCAATGTGGTCCAGATCAACCCCGAGGGTCAACCTTTCGACCCGGAATTGCATCAGGCGATGAGCATGCAACCGCGTAGCGATGTGCCGCCAAATACCGTAGTGGTAGTGGTGCAGAAGGGCTACACCCTGAACGGCCGTCTGGTGCGCCCGGCTATGGTGATGGTCTCTCAGGCCGAACCCGGCCAGGTGGATGAACAGGCCTGACCTTGAAAATTGAGGGGTTATCCCCATCTGGAATAACATCCAGAAAACAAACATTTTTTAACTTAACAGACAGTTAACCGGAGAGATCAAACAATGGGAAAGATCATCGGAATCGATCTGGGCACAACCAACTCCTGCGTGGCAGTGATGGATGGCGACGGCGCCCGTGTTATCGAGAACAGTGAAGGCGATCGCACAACCCCCTCCATCGTGGCCTTCAACAGTGAAGGCGAGGTGCTGGTCGGCCAGTCCGCAAAAAGACAGGCGGTGACCAATCCCCAGAACACCCTGTTTGCGATCAAGCGTTTGATCGGTCGTCGCTTTGAGGACGATGTGGTCCAGCGCGATATTGAGATGGTTCCTTACAAGATCGTCAAGGCCGATAACGGAGACGCCTGGGTTGAGGCAAACGGCAAGAAGATGGCCGCTCCGGAAATCTCGGCCAAAATTCTGCAAAAGATGAAGAAGACCGCCGAGGATTACCTGGGCGAAGAGGTGACCGAGGCGGTGGTGACCGTGCCGGCCTATTTCAACGATTCACAACGCCAAGCGACCAAGGATGCCGGTCGTATTGCCGGCCTTGATGTCAAACGAATCATCAACGAGCCGACCGCCGCCGCACTGGCCTACGGTATGGACAAGAAACGTGGCGATCAAAAACTGGCCGTATTCGACCTGGGTGGCGGTACCTTCGATATCTCCATCATCGAAATTGCCGAAATCGATGGCGAGCACCAGTTTGAGGTGCTCTCTACTAACGGTGATACCTTCCTGGGCGGTGAAGATTTCGACCTGCGTATCATCGATTATCTGGTGGAAACCTTTAAGAAAGAGCAGGGTTTCGATCTGCGTAACGACCCACTGGCGCTGCAGCGCCTGAAAGAGGGTGCTGAAAAGGCCAAGATCGAACTCTCCAGCGGTCAGCAGACCGATATCAATCTGCCCTACATCACTGCCGATGCCAGCGGACCGAAGCACTTGAACATCAAACTGACCCGTTCCAAGCTGGAAGCGTTGGTGGATGATCTGGTCAGTCGCACGATCGCACCCTGTCGTACCGCGTTGAATGATGCCGGGTTGAGTGCCTCTGAGATCGATGAAGTGATCCTGGTCGGCGGCCAGACCCGTATGCCCAAGGTACAGGCGACGGTAGAAGAGTTTTTCGGTAAAACACCGCGTCGGGATGTGAATCCGGATGAGGCTGTTGCTATCGGCGCAGCCATTCAGGGCGGCGTGCTCGGCGGCGAGGTCAAGGACGTGCTGTTGCTCGACGTCACCCCGCTGTCGCTGGGTATCGAGACCATGGGTGGCGTGATGACCAAGCTGATCGAGAAGAACACCACTATCCCGACCAACGCCAGTCAGGTATTCTCGACAGCCGACGACAACCAGACAGCCGTTACCGTACATGTGTTGCAGGGCGAGCGGGAGCAGGCTAGCGCCAATAAATCTTTGGGGCGTTTCGATCTGACTGATATTCCACCGGCACCCCGGGGCATGCCACAGATCGAAGTGAGCTTCGATATCGACGCCAACGGTATCCTCAACGTATCCGCCAAGGACAAGGCGACCGGCAAGGAGCAGTCCATCATCATCAAGGCCTCTTCCGGTCTGAGCGATGATGAAGTCGATCGCATGATCAAGGATGCCGAGGCGCACGCCGAGGAAGATCGCAAATTCAATGAACTGGTCCAGGCACGTAACCAGGCCGATAACATGATTCACGCCATCAAGAAATCGATGGAAGAACTGGGCGAAGATAAGCTTGAGGCCGGTGAAAAAGATTCCATCGAAGCCGCAATCAAGGATCTGGAAGAGGCGATCAAGGGCGATGACAAGGAGGCCATCGAAGCTAAGACCAAGACCCTGACCGAGGCTTCAGCCAAGATGGCGGAGCGGCTCTACGCCCAGAAGGGGGGTGATGAGGCCGCCGCCGCGGCATCCGGGTCTGCGGAGGCGGGTGCCCAGTCGGCCGGCAAGGACGACGATGTCGTTGACGCTGAGTTTGAAGAGGTCAAAGAGGACAAATAACCGAATAGAGCGTGACGGATTCTCCGTCTGATAATTGATAGCTGAGGCGCGTTGGCATGGAGGGACTGGAAGGTCCCTGCATGCCCTCGCGCTTTGGCGGTTTACAAAAGTAGATCGAATATGTCGAAGCGTGACTTTTACGAAGTTTTAGGTGTCAGCAAGAACGCCAGTGAAGCCGATATCAAAAAGGCTTATCGGCGACTCGCCATGAAGCATCACCCGGATCGTAATGCGGGTGATCAGTCAGCGGATTCCGAAAAAAGGTTCAAAGAGGCGAAAGAGGCGTATGAGGTGTTGTCCGACGCCCAAAAGCGTGCCGCCTATGACCAGTTTGGGCATGCCGGCGTGGATAACTCCATGGGCGGGGGATATGGGCACGGTGCCGGCGGTAACTTCAGTGACATCTTTGGCGATGTATTTGGGGATATCTTCGGCGGCCGCGGTGGCGGCGGCTCGCGTGTGCATCGAGGTGCCGATCTCCGCTATAACCTGCAGCTCTCGCTGGAGGACGCGGTAGCCGGCACAACGGTCAAGATCCGTGTTCCCACTATGGTGAAGTGCAACCCCTGTAACGGCAGTGGTGCCAAAAAAGGAACCAAGCCCAAGACCTGCACCACCTGTGCCGGACATGGCCAGGTACGTATGCAGCAGGGCTTTTTCTCCGTGCAGCAGACTTGTCCGACCTGTCGGGGCAAAGGGTCGGTTATCGAATCACCTTGTCCGGCCTGTCATGGTGCCGGTCGCATCCAGGAGCATAAAACCCTTTCGGTTAAAGTACCGCCTGGTGTTGACAGTGGCGACCGTATCCGGCTCTCCGGTGAAGGTGAAGCGGGAGAGAGCGGTGGCCCCGCCGGAGATCTGTATGTACAGATCTCGGTCAAGCCACATGAGATCTTTACCCGTGAAGAGAACCATCTGTTCTGTGAGGTGCCCATCAGTTTTGTCAGTGCCGCCCTGGGTGGCGAACTGGAAGTGCCGACTTTGGACGGCAAAGTGGTACTGAAGATTCCAGCCGGTACCCAATCGGGCAAGATGTTTCGCATGCGTGGCAAAGGGGTTAAACCGGTTCGCGGCGGTCCGGTGGGTGACTTGCTCTGCAAGGTGATGGTCGAGACGCCGGTCAATCTCACCGATCATCAGAAAGAGCTGCTTCGTCAACTCGAGGAAAGCATGAAGGGGGCGGGAAGTAAACACAGTCCCCACTCCACCGGCTGGATGGACGGTGTGAAGAAGTTTTTCGAGGGTATGGGGTTCTAAGCTTCCTTTGCGGAATTCCAATTAAAAAGCACAAACAGGAATAGCAGCGATGATCAGAATAGCAGTGGTGGGCGCCGCCGGACGTATGGGCAAGACGTTGATACAGGCCGTGTCCGAAACAGAAGGCTATACGCTGGGTGCCGCCACCGAACGTCCCGGTAGCTCGCTGGTGGGCGTCGATGCGGGCGAGTTGGCGGGTATAGGCCGTCTCGGTATCGCTATCCAGGATTCTTTGCAGGCGGTGGTGGACGATTTTGACGTGGTGATCGATTTTACCGCCCCACAAGTGACCCTCAGCCACCTGGCGGTCTGTCGTCGCCATGGAAAACGTATGGTGATCGGTACCACGGGATTTTCCGAAATCCAGAAAACTGAGCTACAGGCAGCCTCGGAGGAAATCGCCCTCATTCTGGCGCCCAATATGAGCGTAGGCGTCAATCTCTGTTTTAAATTGCTCGATCTCGCTGCCCGGGTGATGGGTGATGACGTGGATATCGAGGTGATCGAGGCCCATCATCGCCACAAGGTGGATGCGCCTTCCGGTACCGCCTTGCGGATGGGGGAGGTGGTGGCGGATGCCTTGGGCCGTGATCTTAAAGCGTGCGCGGTGTACGGCCGTGAAGGCATTACCGGCGAGCGAGACCGCAAGACCATCGGTTTTGAGACCATTCGCGCCGGCGACGTGGTAGGTGATCATACGGTACTGTTTGCCGCCATGGGTGAACGGGTTGAGATTACCCACAAAGCATCCAGTCGCATGACGTTTGCCAACGGTGCTGTGCGTGGTGCCGGTTGGCTGATACAGCGTGATAAAGGCCTTTTTGATATGCAGGATGTATTGGGTCTGCGCTAAGCCACTCGCGGCGATTCAAAGAGCTCGAACCAGCGAAATCACCACGGTGTCAAAGCTTTATTTGGGCTGGCGCCAGGATCTGGAGCCGGCATCGACCGGTTTTCCGGATTGGGGCAAGATAGCGACTCGACATGGTTTCGGCGGGGGTTATGTCCGACCGAAATCTAGGTCCCGGTACGATGGAGGGGCGTTGCCCAACTAATTAAGGATGATAAAGGCTCCCTTAAAAGGTTTTCTCCTATTCGGGACTCTCTGGCTTGTGCTGTTGTCTGGCTGTAGCGATCGCCAGATGTCACCAGAGGCACAGATTCGGGAGTTACTGAACCGCGCTGAGACGGCCGTTGAATCCCGCTCGATTTCTGCTGTTTCGCCATTATTATCAAGTATCTATAGCAATGCTGCCGGTCAAGATAAACAGGCAGTCATGCGTCTTCTGGCCGGATATTTTGTGGCACATCAATCCATCCATCTGTTGATGCAGGTGAGTCCAATCGAGTTGACGGGAGAGGAGCGTGCCCGGGTGACGCTGTTTGTCGCGGTGGCGGGGGAGCCGGTCGATGCCGCTTCACAGTTGCTCTCATTACGCGCCGACCTTATTCGACTGGAGCTGGAGTTGGTCGTCGAAGAGGGCGAGTGGCGGGTTCTCTCCGGTGCGTGGCGGCGGGCGGAGACACGTGATTTCCTCGAGTAGTCCTCGTGTGCCCTAAGCCAAATCCCGGTTTGGCACAGTTACTGCTCTATTCTTAGCAGTCCATGCCATAAGACCGGGAGAGGTGCATGAATAGTGCGTCAGCGGGTGCCAATTTGATTTCCTCTGTGCTGCCATCGACGGTGGCAACAGGTCGTCCCGGTTCGCCCGGTACCAGTGAGGCGAGTCCCGATGGTATTGATTTTAAAGAATTAATTTCCAGCGAGCTGTTGAACCCGGAGGCTATTTCACAGCTTAAAGATATCTTGCCTTCGGACCAATTCAAGCAACTGGAATCTCTCTTGAGCGGCGGCAAGGATTTGCCACTTTCGGCAGATATTGCCGATGCTGCCGAGGTCTTGGGGAATCCTTCAGTGCTAAAGTGGATGCTGCAGCAGATCGAAGCCGGTGGAGAGGGAAAAGAAATTGGTACGACCCTGGGGTCACAATCCAATGCCGGGGTGGCTTTGACTATCGCGGATTTGAAAAATATGTTGCTGCGGCAGGCAGCAGGGGCTGCGACGGACGCGACCGGAAATCAGGGGAAAGGGGGAGGCGCTTCGGCGGATACTGCCGGACGATCGTTTATTCCGGCGACGGATAACCCAGCCGTTTCGCTATTGGCAAAGGGCGAGCTGCCGGCCGAAGCGGGTCTGTATAAATCCGCATTGACCGCCGGAGAGTTGCCGGCAAATGTTTCGCCGGGAAATGGAACTGTCACGGTCACGCCGTTTTCTACGATGCTTGCGGGGGCTGAACAGTTGTCAGCTCAGCGTGCCGAAGGGGCGGCACCGCTCTCCATCCCTATCCCGGTTGGTGACAAGGGTTGGGATAATGTCCTTAGCAACAGGATTATGTGGATGGTGGGTAATCAGATGCAGCAGGCTTCCCTACAGGTTACACCCCGCCATCTGGGACCTATCGATATTCAAGTCTCTCTCCAGCATGATCAGACCAGTGTCAGTTTCGTCGCACACAATGCGGCGGCCAAGGATGCACTGGAGTCGGCGATTCCCCGGTTGCGTGAAATGTTTGCCGATAACAACATGCAATTGATCAATGTCGACGTGGGGCAGCGGGACACCGGGGGACAAAAAAGTGCGGCAGATATGTTTGGCCAAACTGACAGCGGTGGGTCGTCTGCGGGCAGTGGCTGGCATGGGGGTGAGGCGGATAGTACGCTCTCGGAGATGGAGTCAGTCCGTGTCGTGGTATCAACCGGGTTGGTTGATGATTATGCCTAGCCACGCGTGCACAGCCGTCGGGTGCCATACCCGCGGCTGTGGTCGATTGACTTGATATGACGTTTTCACGCTGCCATTTGCCTGGCAAATGGCTCCATTCGGGCTGGGATGCCTCCTTCCGGCACATGCCGTTCAGACCTGACTTTTCAATATCTTAGCCCTGGTTTCGGTTGTTGCCGTCGATACCCTGTTGGTGCGGTGGACGACGTAATGGGAAAAAGGGATGGCTACCGAGATATTACCTGTATCGCGATTATTCACCGGGTGGGCAATTTCCAGGTACGTATCCCGCTGATTCTTGGTTATTATACCCCCCTAACAAAACCCTACCGATGAAGGGAGAGAAGAGACCGTGCGATACATAAAGCTGATTTTCATTCTACTGATCATGATGATTGGTGCTGCCTTTGCAGTGATGAATGCCGACACTGTACGCCTCAACTACTATTTCGGTGTGCAGGAGTTGCCTCTGTCAGTGATATTGGTAGGCGCGGTCGGTGTTGGAGCGATTCTGGGCGTGCTGGCTACACTGAGTGGTTCTTTACGGTTGCGCCGGGAGAACATGAGCCTTAGGCACAAGGCAAGGCTGGCCCGCCAAGAGGTGAACAATCTGCGTTCAATACCCATTAAGGATAATTAACAGGATGACACGGAAAGGAGTCTTGCCGTTCGATTTATCATGCATACCTTCTTCATTACAGGTGACCGGCTGAAGCCACTATGATGGAACTGTTCTGGTTACTTCTGCCTGTTGCGGCCGCCTCCGGATGGTGGGCCGCCAAGCGAAACACCTCCCGCCAGGAGGTGACGGTGAGCGAGCGCTCTCCAGGTTATTTCAGCGGTCTCAACTATCTGCTAAATGAGCAACCGGATAAAGCTATCGATGTCTTTATCAAGATGCTTGAGGTGGATAGCGATACGGTGGAAACCCATCTGGCGCTCGGTAATCTGTTCAGGCGGCGCGGGGAGGTCGATCGGGCCATCCGCATCCACCAGAACCTGATCGCCAGGCCGATGCTGAATCGGGAGCAACGTGCGCAGGCGCTGTTGGAACTGGGTCAAGACTATATGAAGGCCGGTCTGTTTGACCGGGCCGAGAGCCTGTTTAACGAATTGGGCGAAATGAATATGTTCCAGGCCCAGGCTCTGGAAAATCTGCTCACCATCTATCAGCAGGAGAAGGATTGGGACAAGTGTTTGCAGGTTGCCAAGCGATTGGGGCAGCGTACCGGGAAGTCACGCCGCAAAGAGTGCGCACACTACTATTGTGAGCTGGCTGAAGAGGCACGATTCCGCAAAGACCTGATCAAGGCTTCCCAACTGCTCAAGAAAGCGCAACTGTCGGATGAGGGCTGTGTCAGGGCGACAATCTTGCAGGGTGAGATCGAAGCCAGTGACGGATCGGCAAAAAATGCCATCCGCATACTGCGCCAGGTGGAGAAACAGGATCCGGCCTATATTTCAGAAGTTTTGCCGGCGATTATCGATTGCTATCGGGAGATGGGAAACCGGGCGGAATTGGTCAGGTATCTGCGCCAGCTCTATGAAAAACACCACTCCGTGAGCAGTGTCCTGGCACTCACCGACTTTATTCAGGAAGATGAGGGCGAAGAGGCAGCGATCCAGTTTTTAACCGGTTATCTCCATGCTCATCCCAACCTGGAAGGTCTGGATCGCATGGTGACTCTTTCACTAAAAAAGGGTATGAGCGAGGGCTTTGAGAGTCTGCTGATATTGCAGCATATCCTCAATAAGATCCTCGAAAATCGCGCCGCCTACCAGTGTATCAGCTGTGGTTTTACAGCCAAGACCTTGCACTGGCAGTGTCCCAGCTGTAAAGCCTGGAGCAGTATCAAACCACGTGACGAATTGGATGAGGTATAAGCTCTGTCTTATCCTGAATCCCCAACAGAACCAAGAATCAATAAGGCAGAATAGATGACCGCTGTATCCAAGAATCCCCGCATTATCGTCGCGCTTGACTACCCGGCCGCGGCGCCGGCACTGGACCTGGTATCCGGCCTGGATCCCTCTTCCTGCCGGCTCAAGGTGGGTAAAGAGATGTTTACCCGTCTTGGGCCAGCGTTTGTTGAGAAGCTGGTGGGAAAAGGCTTTGATGTGTTTCTTGATCTGAAGTTTCATGACATCCCGAATACGGTGGCGGCGGCCTGCGAAGCGGCAGCGGACCTGGGGGTCTGGATGGTGAATGTACATGCATCCGGTGGACGAAAGATGATGATAGCGGCACGGGAACGTCTCGAACCCTTATCTCATCGCCCGCTGTTGATTGCCGTAACCGTGTTGACCAGCCTGGGTGAGAAAGATATTGCGGAGGTTGGTTTTGCCGGGGCGCCGGCCGACAATGTAATCCGTCTAGCCCGCCTGACTGCCGACTGCGGACTGGATGGGGTCGTTTGCTCACCCCTCGAGGCCGTGGAGGTTCGACCGCTGGTCAACCGGGATTTTCTCCTGGTTACGCCGGGCGTGCGTCCGGCCAGCGCCGCCCAGGATGATCAGAAACGGGTCATGACCCCGTTGGACGCGTTGCAAAATGGCGCCGATATGTTGGTGATTGGCAGGCCGATTACCGCATCCGACGACCCCCAGGCGAGCCTCAATCGTATCCAGCAGGAGATTGCCGGTTTTAATGGCGCCTAACACGCCACCACGGTGATAGGCTCCCGGATTGAGCCTGTTCGGGGGTAACATGCTGGTGAATATTCGCTCAGATAGCCGAAGACTTCCGGCCCCGTGCGGCTTCTCCCCTGATAATCAGCGGTTAGCCTGAGGGGTCCCAAGGATAGTAAAAAGACGCCCGCATGCTGCATCTTTACCATAGCAACAGATTGGAGCGGTTGGTCGATCAGTTGGCCGGTATCCTGTCGTATCCACTTACCGATCCACTGGCGGCGGAGACCATTGTGGTACAGCATCCCGGAATGGGACGCTGGTTGGCGCTGCGGTTGGCGGAGCGGCTCTCCATCTGTGCCAATGTGAGCTTTCCACTGCCTGCCGGATTCATTTGGCAATTGCTGCGTGGGCTGCTGGATGATGTACCGGAGAGCGATCGCTTTAAGCCGGAATTGCTGCATTGGTGGTTATTCGAACGGCTGGGGAAAGCGCTGCCGACCCGCGGGTTCGAACCGTTACAGCGCTACCTTGATGGTGACGATGAGCTGAATCGTTTTCAGCTTGCCGGGGAACTGGCCAACTGCTTTGATCAATATCTGGTCTACCGTCCCGACTGGATCGGTAACTGGCAGCAGGGGCGCAGTGCGGTCCCCGGAGACTATTGGCAAGCGGCGCTGTGGCGTGAACTGGTGGCCGATCAGTCTGCCGACCACTGGGTGACATTACAGCAGCGTTTGGCTCAATCCGTTGACGCTACCCGGGTTGACCCGAAGCGATTGCCGGAGCGCGTGTGCCTGTTTGCCCTGAACAGTCTCTCTCCCGGTTATCTGCAAATCCTCCATTTAGCTGCCCGCTGGGTCGACATTCACCTGTTACTGTTAAATCCGACAGAGGGCTACTGGATGGATTTGGTCTCCGAAGCCGAGCGGGAAAGGCGTGCCCTCGAGTCGGCTGAGCAGGCGCTGTATCTGGATGTGGGTCATCCGTTACTGGCCTCCATGGGCGCGCAGGGGAGTGACTTTCTCTCCTCACTGTTAACTTACGATGCCGGTGCAACAGAGCTGTTTGCCGACCCGGATGGGGAGCAACTGCTGCAGCAGATACAGCGGGGTATACTGCATGCCTGCGATCAAGAGAACGCACCGGGCAGGCGTAGTTTTGATCCGGCAGACCGTTCGCTGCAGATCCACCTCTGCCACAGTCCGATGCGGGAGGTGGAGGTGTTGCATGATCAATTGCTAGCCCGCCTCGCCGCCGACCCGACCTTGCAGCCAAGCGATATCCTGGTGATGACGCCGGATATGGATAGCTATGCCCCCTACATCGAGGCGGTATTTGGTGAGTCGGTCGGCCGTACTCATATACCCTTCACCCTGTCCGATCGAAGCCGGATCGCCGAGACCCCCATCGTTTCGCTGTTCCTGCAGCTGCTCAACCAACCGGGCGGACGCTACCCGGTGAACGACATACTCTCCCTACTGGAACAGCCGCTGCTGCAGCGCCGCTTCGGGTTGACCGCGGGCGATCTGCCGCGTATCCGTCACTGGGTGGAGACGGTGGCGATTCGCTGGGGACGTGATGCCGCGTCGCGTGGAGAACTGGGGTTGCCGCTGACCGGGCAGAATAGCTGGCAACAGGGACTGGATCGCCTACTGCTGGGTTACGCGCTACCGGGCCGGGATGATCAACTGTTCCAGGATTTGCTTCCTGCCATCGATATTGAGGGGAGCGATGGGCAGATTCTGGCGGGTCTGTACGGTTTCGTCACAGCGCTGTTTGATCTGGAAACGACTCTCTTGACCGCCGCTTCGTTGACAGTGTGGGAGACACGGCTGAATCGATTGATCGACCGTTTTTTTGCTCCGGATGATGAGGAGTCCCGGCTGGTCCAGGTACTGCGTAGCGGCATTGCCCGTGTCGCCGAGACCGCTTCCAGTGCCGGTTTTGCCGGGAGTATTTCGCGCGAGTTGATGATCACGCTGCTGCAGGATCAGTTTGCCGCCCCCTCCGGTGGCCGGTTTCTCGGAGGAGGGGTCAGCTTCTGTGCCCTGACGCCGATGCGGGCGCTGCCATTCAGAGTGATCGCCATGATCGGTATGAATGACGGTAGCTTCCCCCGGGAAAAACGTCCGGTCGGTTTCAATCTACTCGCTACTCATCGACGGCTGGGAGACCGGTCGCGACGTGCGGACGACCGCTACCTGTTTCTGGAGACACTGCTCTCCGCCCGTGATCAGCTCTATTTCAGCTATGTTGCCCAGGATATCCGGGATAACACTCCCCAACCCCCTTCGGTTTTACTGAGTGAAGTGATCGACTACCTGGATGATCACTACCAAACGGAAGAGGGGCATCCTGCCTCCACGCTACTCTGTGTGCCGCATCCGCTGCAGGCCTTCAATCCGCGCTATTTCTCTGCACATTCCGGGCTGATCAGCTACGCAGAGCACTACTGCCGGGGGGCCAGGGCGCTGTTGGGACCGGACTCCGTCCCCGGGCGGTTTATTCAGCAGCCGCTGACGGAACCCGAGGATCACTGGCGGCAGATAGAGTTGTCACAACTGATCCGTTTTTACCACAACCCGGTTCGCTACCTGTTGTCGGCCCGATTGGGGATCGGCATCCCCTACGATCAGGCGCCGATAGAGAGTCGCGACCCGTTTGAGCTGGACTATTTCCAACGGAGCAGACTGTTCCAGCGTTTGGTCGCGGCCGCGATGAATGGCGGCGACACGTCACAACGCCTGGCCGTGGAACGCGCTCGTGGTGAACTGCCGCACGGTACCGCCGGTTCGCTCCGGTTTGAACAATTGGCAGTGATGGCACAACGTTTTGCAGAACGGCTGCAACCGCTCTACCCAGCGGATGAGACGCAAACCCTGACGATCGATTTTACCCACGGCAATCTGCGTCTGATGGGTCGCCTGGAATCCGTCACATCGGTCGGCCTCATTGGTTACTCGCTGGAAAAAATACCCGATACCCAGCTGTTGTCCTTGTGGATCAGGCATCTGCTGTTAAATGTGGCAGACAGGGGAGGAGTGGAGCCGGTCACCCGTTGGTTGAGTGGCGAGGGATGGGTGACACTGCAACCGGTGGAGGATGCCGGCAGTCGATTGGCGGAGCTGATGGAGCTTTATTGGCAGGGGCTACAGCAGCCACTGCCGCTGTTTGTCCGTAGCGCACGCCGTTATGCGACCGCACAGCGGGAGGGCAAACCGCGTGACGACTGCCTGAAACGGGCCCGTGAGCGGTGGCTGGGTGGCTACCAGGGGTTTGCCGAATATGACAACCCTTACTACCGGCTCGCTTTTCCCGATCCCGATGTGTTGGATGAACAGTTTGAATCCCTGAGTGAGCGGGTCTTTGCACCACTGCTCTCAGTCCTGGAGGTGAGCTGATATGCAGCGCCTCGCACTGTTTCAGACACCGCTAAGCGGTATGAATCTGATCGAAGCCAGCGCCGGAACGGGCAAGACCTATACCATCACCGGCCTCTATATCCGCCTGATACTGGAGCAGGGCCTGACGGTCGAGCAGATTCTGGTCGTCACCTATACCAAGGCGGCAACGGCCGAATTGCGGCAGCGTATCCGTACCCGCCTGGTCGACCTCAAGCGTGCGGTGGAGGGCGACCGGCAAGATGAATTCCGTGACGCCCTGATGTGTGATCCGGTAGCCGCTGCGTTGCGTTTGCAGCGTTTGACCCTCGCCATCCTCAGTTTTGATCGTGCCGCCATTTTTACCATTCATGGTTTTTGTCAACGGCTGTTGTCGGAAAATGCCTTTGAGAGCGGCATGCCATTTCAGACAGAACTGATGCTGGATGAGCGGCCCCTGCTGCAAGAGGTGGTGGATGATTTCTGGCGCGCGCGGATACAGGATATCTCTCCCGGTCTGCTCGGCTATCTGATCGATCAAGGCATCCACCCGGACAGTCTGGCGCAGGGTCTGCGCGGACAGATCAATAAGCCCTATCTGGAGGTGCGGGGACAGGCTATACCTGCCGATCTGGCGGAGCGGGAGAACGAATTCCTCGGCGCCTTTACGGCGGCACGCCAACTCTGGTCATCACAGCGAACCGAGATTGTTGCGCTGCTCAAGGATTGTCCGGATCTCAATCGCAGCAAGTATCGTCCCGCCTCGATCGAAAAGTGGGCGCTGGCCATGGATCTCTTCCTACAGCCCGTCCCCGGCCCGCGATTCAATGAACTGGAAAAATTCTCCCGCTCGGTACTGGCGGATTCGCTGAAAAAGTCGGGTATCGTTCCTGATCACCGCTTCTTCGATGTTTGCCAATCCCTGCTGGAGACGCTGGCTCAGCTGGATCTGCGTTACGAACAGGCCCGTATCGCACTGATTGGAGAATTGATCGCTAGCGTCAATCAACAGCTGCGGATTCGCAAGCAGCGTACGCGTGTTCAATCCTATGACGATCTGCTGCTCAACCTGCAGTCGGCGCTGGAAGGGGAGCGCGGGGATGCGCTGGTGGAGAAGGTGCGCCACACCTATAGTGCGGCTCTGATCGACGAATTTCAGGATACCGATCCGGTCCAGTACGGGATTTTTCACCGGCTGTTTGTACAGCATCCCGGAATCCTGTTTCTGGTCGGCGACCCGAAACAGGCCATCTACAGTTTTCGCGGCGCCGATATCTTTGCCTATCTGCGGGCCAGCGCCGATGCCGCAAAACGTTATACCCTGGATGTGAACTGGCGTTCGGTGCCACCCTTGATCGAAACGATCAATCACTTGTTCGATCAGCCCCAGGGGGGATTCCTGTTTCCCCAGATACCTTTTCAACCCTCGCGCCCGGCCGAGCGCCTACCGATGCAACTTACTGAGGCGGGTGAAAAGGGGGCCTGTTTCAGGATTGGTTTTATCCCCGGCAAGCCGAGTAAGGAGCAGGCTTCACAACTGGCGGTTGACTGGACCGTTCGGGAGATCGCCCGCCTGATCGGCCAGGGGCAGGCGGGGGGCGTGCGTCTCGACTCGCGTCCGCTGGTTGGAGGGGATATCGCCGTGCTGGTAAGAACCCATCGACAAGGGGAGCTGATCCGCCATGCCTTGTCCAGGCTGGGTATTCACAGCGTCCAGCGTGCCCAGCAGGATGTGTTCAAGACCCGTGAAGCGACGGAACTGGCGTGGTTGATGCGGGCGGTGATGGAGCCGCAGCGGGAGGGGCTGGTCTACGCCGCCCTCGGTAGTGATCTGCTGGGTGTCTCCGGCGACGAAATTGCCGGTTTAGGCAAGGATGAGGCCCGCTTGGCCGGCTATCTGGAGCAGTTCCAGGGTTACCGCCAACTCTGGTTGTCCCACGGCTTTATGCGCATGTTCCGCCATCTGATGCGCGAGCATGGGGTGACAGAGCGGTTGTTGGCGTTACCTGACGGTGAACGGCGTATGACCAATATCCTGCATCTGAGCGAGCTGATTCATCAACAGGAGCGTGACACCGGGGCCGGTTTGGAGTCCCTGATTGGCTGGTTGGATCAGTTACGCCTGGGCGATCTGCCGGAGGATGAGACGCGTCAGCTGAGGCTGGAGAGCGACGACAATCTGGTGCAGATCGTTACCATCCACAAGAGCAAGGGATTGCAGTATCCGGTGGTCTTTTACCCCTTTGTCTGGGATGGCGGGATGCGGGCTATCCGCGCCGGCGAGGCGTGCCGGTTTCACGACCCCGCTCAGCGGGAGAGGGCGGTTCTGGACCTCGGATCGACCGAGTGGTCGCATGCCCGGCGGTTATCCCAGACCGAAATGCTGGCCGAGAGCATGCGTCTGCTTTACGTGGCCCTGACTCGGGCCCAACAGCGCTGCTATATCACCTGGGGCAATGTCAACGGCGCCGGGGAATCTCCCCTTGCCTGGCTGTTGCATCCGCCACCTCCACCGCTATCCGACCACCCCAGCGAGGCGCTGTCGGCCCATTTTCGTTCGTTGGATGAAGCGCAAATTCTCACGCGTCTGCAGCAGTGGTCCGCCGCGTTGTCCGGCGAGGTCAGTATTACCCCCTGTGAAACGGCAGCGGAAGAGGTGGCGATGCAACCGCGCGAGTCCGCGTTGTTCGATCGGGATCGACCAGAGGTGGATAGGCTGCAGGCGGCGATATTCACCTGGCAGCTGGGTCGCGGGGCTGCCGTGACCAGCTTCTCGGCCCTGACCGCCGGTAATGACCATTTCGATCGACCCGACCATGATGAAATCCCTCAGCCGATTGAAATACCGGTGGAGCCGGCAACCGATCGCTCCCGCTTCAGCTTTCCACGCGGCGCCAATCCCGGTAGCTGTCTGCATGCCATCTTTGAACGTCTCGATTTCAGCCAGCATAGCCCCGAAGCGCTTCGCCGGTTGGTGCAGCAGCAACTGGTCGGCTACGGCATTGATCCGGTATGGCAGGATGTGGTGTGTGACTGGGTCAACGACGTGCTGGATACACCACTTGAGCCGGGTTCCGGACGTCGCCTGAGAACGCTTGCCAAGGAGCACTGCCTAGTGGAGATGGAGTTTAACTATCCGGTCTCCCAGCTGCATGCGCCGCATTTGGCCTCTCTGTTGATCGAACAGGGCTTCGCCTTGTCGGAGACTCTGGAGCAAGCTATCAAACGGCTCGATTTTTCGGATATCAAGGGCTATCTAAAGGGCTTTATCGATCTGATATTTGTTGACCAGGGTCGCTATCATCTGCTCGATTACAAATCCAACTGGTTGGGTGACCGGGCTTCCGATTACGCACAAGGTCCGCTCGCTTCTGCCATGGCACGTGATGGCTATTTCCTGCAGTACCTGCTCTATAGCGTCGCGTTGCACCGCTACCTGTCGCAGCGGTTGGCCGATTACGACTATGAATCTCACTTTGGCTCGGTCTACTATCTGTTTCTTCGCGGTATGTCTCCGGAATCCGGTGCGGAGTACGGCGTTTTCCGGGATCGTCCGAGCCAGCAGCTGATTGAGGTGCTGGACAGCTACTTCGCTGGATTGGAGACATCGCGATGAGCCAGTCGATGGAGCTCCTGAAGGGACTGAAAGCACTAGCGCTACTGACTGATCTGGATCTTCAGTTCGCGGCATTGATGGGCCGCTTGGCCGATGATCAGCGCCCTGAATTGCTGTTCGCTGCCGCACAGACCTGTCATCGCTCCAACGCGGGCGATGTTTGCCTACCGCTTTCCGAATGGTGCGGACGCCGCATCGGCGCTTCGGAGGGTCACATTCAGCTCCCCGATTTAGAGGCCTGGATGCGCCTGCTGCGAGAGAGTTCCGTGGTCGGTGGCCCCGGTGACTACCGACCGTTGATCCTGGATCAGGCGGGACGGCTCTACCTGCAGCGCTATTGGGCCTATGAAGAGCGGTTGGCCGATCAACTACTGGTACGCAGTCGTGGTACGGTATCAATTGATCAGGATCGACTGCGACAGGGGTTGGATTTGCTGTTTCCGCCACAGCCCGAAGTGACGATCGATTGGCAAAAGGTCGCGGCGGCGGTGGCGGTTCAGAAACAGTGTAGTGTGATTTCCGGTGGGCCGGGCACCGGCAAAACCAGCACGGTGGTGCGGATATTGGCGCTGTTGCAGGAGCAGGCGGATGATCATCCGCTGGTGATTGCCCTGGCGGCACCGACCGGTAAGGCCGCCGCTCGACTACAAGATGCTATCCAGCGGGCGCGGACAGACCTGCCTGTGGATCCTGAGTTGCTCACGACCATTCCGACACAGGCCATGACGCTGCATCGATTGATGGGCAACCGCCAGGGTAGCGTGCAGTTCAGACATGATGCCGCCAATCCCTTGCCGGTCGATCTTCTGGTTATCGACGAAGCCTCCATGGTGGATGTGGCATTAATGGCCAAGGTGGTGGATGCCTTGCCTGCAGGTGCACGGCTGATTTTATTGGGTGACCGCAATCAATTGGCGTCCGTGGAGGCGGGTGCGGTACTGGGTGATATCTGTGGCGATACTCTCGGCTTCACCCCGGTATTTCGACAGACGCTGGAACAACTGACCGCACTCTCTTTGCCTCTGGAGGAGGGGGCAGTCAATCCGCTGGCGGATACCGTTGTGCAATTGCGTCATAGCTACCGCTTTGGCGCTCACAGTGGTATCGGTCGGCTCGCGGAGTTGGTGAATAGCGGGGAGAGTGAAGCAGCGGGGCAGCTGTTGCGACGGGAGGATTTGACCGATATTCGCTTATTGGGAAAATCAGAGGATCCGGTCGCGGTTGCCGTCGCGGCGTATCGTCTCTATCTGAAGCGGATAGCCGAGGGGGTGGCGGTTGAGACGGTGTTTGCCGATTTTGATGCCTTCCGGGTTCTCTGCGTCCTACGTTCAGGGCCCACCGGGGTAGTGATGCTGAATCAGCAGATTCGCCGACAGCTGGTCAATGAAGGGTGGATTCCTGATGGCAGCACGCTCGGGTATCCGGGACGACCGGTAATGATTACCCGCAACGACCATAATCTGCGTCTCTACAACGGAGATGTGGGTATTTTTGTACCAGATGAATCGGGTGAACTACAGGTCTGCTTTCAGACTGCCGACGGAATACGGCGGGTAAACCCCTCCCGTCTGCCGCCGCATGAGACAGCCTTTGCCATGACGGTGCACAAGAGTCAGGGATCGGAATTTGACCGGGTGCTGCTGGTTCTGCCTGAGCACGAGAGCCCGCTGCTTTCCCGTGAACTGATCTACACCGGGCTTACCCGCAGTCGGCGTGAATTTCTCCTGTCAGACCCGCAGGGATTGCTTGCTCCGGCGATTGCCAAACGCACTACCCGGGCATCCGGATTGCAGGAAAAACTGTGGGGGCGGGGCCGGAGTGGAGACGGTGAATGTGATGTTAATCACCAATAACTGGAAAGAAACTGAGCACATAGGTGAATTTGTGAGTCCAATCACCGCAAAAAAAGCAAAAACTGTCTAAAAATCAACTATCAGCTCCTGATTACTTGCCTTTCACTTTAATTCGGAAGATACTCATGCGTCTATTTAAGAAAGTTATAACTTTCAGGCAAGGATCCAAGGGCAGTAGTCCGCCGAGTCCTGCCGGTATAGATGATTTTCAAAGGCCACAGAATGCGGGATGGATCGGAGAATCCAGGTGGCTGAACAGTAGGGGGCATGTGTCAAGGGAATGGCTGTCTCTGAATTTGCATAAACGGGGATAGGGTTCGATGCACAATATCATGGTGCTCAACGCAAAAGGTGGCTGTGGCAAAACAACAATATCCACTACACTGGCCTGTTATTTTGCGGGTCAGGGCTATAAGACGGCACTCATGGATTATGATCCACAGAATTCCAGCCACCACTGGCTGGATATGCGAAAACCCAGCCAACCCCCCATCCGCTCAATCGATGCAGCCCGTTCCCGCACGGGCGTAACCCGCTCCTGGCAGCTCCATACCGGTGTTGAGACAGAAGTGGTGGTGATCGATACACCGGCAGGCGTCACCGGTGGCCAATTGGTGGAACTGTTTAATAAAGCCGATACGATTCTTATTCCAGTTATGCCCAGCATAATCGACCTGAACGCCGTCGAGGGGTTTCTCAACGAACTGATGCGATTTGCCAAGAACAGGCTGCATGGCAAGCGCATCGCCATGGTGGTCAATCGTGTGCGTTTTAAAACTCCCACCTATGAAAAAATCGAAGCGCTGTCTGCGCGGATGAATGTCCCTCTTATTGGTTCGCTGCGTGATTCCCATAATTACGCCATTGCCATGGAATCCGGCATGGGCATTTGCGAAATGAAAACCGGCGTTTCGACCAAAGACCGGAAGCAGTGGCAACCCATCATTAGTTGGCTGCATGAGACGATTCCCTGCAAGGATCCGCTGCAAACCCCGAAGTTTCCAGGTCTGCCGGATTGGCAGCCCGAAGCGAAAAGCGTCGCCATCTCCTGATATTCCTCGGGTAGCCGTTTTCAATGCCAGGTTTTTGACCATGGCAATTTTCCTATTTAAAACAACACAGTATTTTTTTTGCTGCCCTTATAAATATAAATTTGGGTTAACCCATTCATCCATGTGGTAGGGTATGCCCTGAATTTACACTGGATGCCATGCCGTTTTGCATTCGATGCATGTCCTGCTCTATGGCCACTTATTTAGCAATATGACGCGATTCAACCTGGCATCCTGTTGATTACAAAAACTACCTGGCTGCATATTTTTTGTACGCGGGTGAAGAAAATATTTAACGATAAATTTGTTCTAAGGAGATCAAGAGAGATGATCAAGCCTGTTGGATCCGATACCCTTCAGCCGCTTTTTGTCTATGACACTGATAAGCACCACGCCCTGATGCATGAAGCTGAGTCTTTACCCTCGGTTGTCATCAGTTCACAGGCTGCCGGCAACGCCGTCATGCTGGGTGCCGGCTATTTCAATCCTCTCCAAGGTTACATGACCGTCGGTGACGCCATGGGTTGTGCCGAGAACATGAAGATGTCGGACGGCAGCTTCTTCCCGGTTCCGGTACTCTGTTTGCTGGAGAGTGTCGATGCTATCCAGGGAGCCAAGCGTATTGCCCTGCGCGACCCGAACGTGGAAGGCAGCCCGGTCCTGGCGGTAATGGACATCAGTGCTGTCGAGCAGGTCTCTGATGAGCAAATGGAAGTCATGACCAGCCGGGTTTATGGCACCACCGACCCGGAGCACCCCGGTGTGGCCGCTTTCAACAGCCAGGGGCGCACCGCCATCTCCGGGCCCATCCAGGTGTTGAACTTCAGCTATTTCCAAAACGACTTCCCGGATACATTCCGCACCGCGGTTGAGATTCGAAACGAGATCCAAGAGCGTGGCTGGAAAAAGATCGTCGCCTTCCAGACCCGCAATCCGATGCACCGCGCCCATGAAGAGTTGTGCAAGATGGCCATGGATGCAGTCGACGCCGACGGCGTGGTCATTCATATGTTGCTGGGCAAGCTGAAACCCGGTGATATTCCGGCACCGGTGAGGGACGCGGCCATTCGCAAGATGGCTGAGCTCTATTTCCCACCCAACTCGGTCTGCATCACCGGGTACGGTTTTGACATGCTCTATGCCGGGCCCCGTGAAGCGGTATTACATGCCTACTTCCGTCAAAACATGGGGGCGACCCACTTTATTATCGGGCGTGATCATGCCGGTGTAGGTGATTATTACGGTGCGTTTGATGCCCAGACCATTTTCGATAACGAAGTGCCGGCCGATGCATTGGATATCGAGATCTTCAAGGCTGATCACACCGCTTATTCGAAGAAACTCAACCGAGTGGTGATGATGCGTGATGCGCCTGATCACAGCAAAGAGGACTTTGTGCTGCTCTCCGGCACCAAGGTGCGTGAGATGCTGGGGCAGGGCATGGCTCCCCCACCTGAATTCTCCCGCCCCGAGGTGGCTGAGATCCTGATGAATTACTATCAGTCGCTGAGCTGATAGCTCCTCCCCTCTGACGCCGAAGCGTCAGAGGGGAATCTAACACCCGGTAACTCAGGCTTTCCGAACACGGAAACCGGCGGTTCATCGGTTCCTCCCTTCCACTCTCCCCACAGCGAAAGTTTATTCCCAGGTTTATCGCTCTCTGATACTCTTTATGCCCTTAACAACGGATGTGGTCGGAGAGGGCAGTGCACGGTTATTGGCTATTTCTCATTATCGCTATTGCGACAGTATTCAGCCCTGGACCAGGTGTGGTCTTAACGCTCAGTAACGCAATAAGGTTTGGTGTATCCGGCGCACTGGGAGGGATTCTGGGTATCGCTTTTGGTACCTTCGTCGTCGCCGCCCTGTCGGCGACCAGTCTCGGGATCCTCCTCGCTACCTCGTCAATCGCTTTTACCTTGTTAAAGTATATAGGGGCCGCCTACCTGATTTATCTGGGACTCAAGTTGTGGCGTTCGCCCGTGATGGCGCTCGATTCTGGCCCCACGATAAAAAAGAGTCGCCGCTTGCAGTTTCTGGAAGGGCTTACGCTGCAGCTGACCAATCCTAAAGCTGTGTTCTTTTTTATGTCGGTGTTCCCGCAATTTATTGACCTCAAAACACATTACACTGCCCAGTTTATCCTTCTGGTGACGACTTACAGTGTGCTGGTGATATTGATTCATCTGCTTTATGCCCAGTTGGCGAAAACCGCGCGCTTTTGGTTTGCTTCGGAACGGGGTGGCCGTTTGGTAAACCGTTTAGGTGGTGGAACCTTTATGTGCTTTGGTCTGGGACTGGCGTCGGCCAGCCGATAATGTGGTGGGTTCGCCAAGTGTGAACTGACGCCGATTCGATAGTGGGCCCGATCAAAGTGTGCTTATCAAACCTGTTACCGGATAGACGGTCCACACTTTTTTACCGCTCCACGTCGAATCGCTTCATCCTTGCCGCCTACCTTAATCAGATTATCCTTATTCGACAGTCTGTTCGTGCAGCAGGTAAGATGCAGGTCATTCGTTTGGCTGTGAAATACCTAATAACAATGGAGGAGTGCTTGGATGAAAATTGAAACCATCGCGATACATGGGGGGTATGAGCCAGACCCCACTACTAAAGCGGTCGCTGTGCCGATCTATCAAACCACCTCTTATGCCTTCGACGATACGCAACACGGGGCCGACCTGTTTGACTTGAAAGTCCAGGGAAATATTTATACGCGGATCATGAATCCCACCTCCGATGTGTTGGAGAAACGGGTGGCTGCGATGGAGGGGGGGATCGGTTCATTGGCGCTGGCTTCCGGTATGGCCGCGATAACCAACACCGTTTTTACCCTGTGTGAAGCGGGTGACAATATTGTTACGACTACCACTCTCTACGGCGGTACTTACAATCTGTTTGCACATACGCTGCCTCAATTGGGCATAGAGGCGCGTTTTGCCGATCCAAAGGATATTGATGGCATGGCGGCCTTGATTGATGATCGGACCAAGTTGGTGTTTTGCGAATCGATCGGGAATCCGGCCGGTAACGTGGTGGATATCGGTGCCGCGGCGGATATGGCCCACGCTCACGGGGTGCCGCTGGTGGTAGACAATACAGTTCCCTCCCCCTATCTTTGTCGCCCATTCGAGCATGGGGCAGATATTGTGGTACACGCCTTGACCAAGTATATGGGCGGCCACGGGACGACTATTGGTGGCGTGATCGTAGATTCAGGGAACTTCCCCTGGGCGGAATATGCGGCCCGCTTTCCGCGCCTGAACCAGCCGGATGTCTCTTACCACGGTGTGGTCTACACCGAGGCTTTGGGGCCGGCGGCCTTTATCGGTCGAGCACGGGTTGTGCCGCTACGCAATATGGGCGCCGCCATCTCCCCGTTTAATAGCTTCCTGGTGCTGCAAGGCCTTGAAACACTGCCCGTGCGTATGGATCGTCACTGCGAAAATGCCTTGGCTGTCGCCAACTACCTACAGTCTCACCCACAGGTTGAGTGGGTGCGCTATGCAGGATTGGAGGGCAGTCCGGATAAACCCCTGGTGGATAAGTATATGGGGGGCAGAGCGTCGAGCATTCTCTCCTTCGGTATCACCGGTGGCAAGGAGGCGGGCGCGCGGTTTATCGATGCATTGAAGTTGGCAGTTCGCCTAGTGAATATCGGGGATGCCAAAACCCTGGCCTGCCACCCGTCGACGACTACCCACCGGCAGCTGAGTCCGGAAGAGTTGGCCAAGGCTGGGGTGAGTGAAGACTTGGTTCGCCTGTCGATTGGTATCGAGCATATCGACGATATCATCGCCGATCTCGAGCAAGCGTTGGCAGCCTCTCGCTAAGTCTGCAACCGGTGGGCGGCTGAGGGTCGTCCACCGTTTTTACCAAAAGTGTCGGCATCAGGTATTTATGGTCTGTTACCAGGCCATCGGTAAGTTGTGGCCGGAACTACTTACTGTCCTTCAAGTCGTTTGATGTGATCCGCCAGAATCTCTTCTGCCTCTTTGACCTGCTCCAGCGTCATGGAAGAAGAGGCGGCCAACTTGAATTTCTCGGCGTATTTGTCTCCGCCGTATTCGGCCAGTCCGAACCAGATGTAGGCGTTGGTGTAATCTTTCTTTGTGCCAACGCCATACAGATACAAGCCAGCCAATTTGCCATAGGCATCCACATCACCCGCTTCAGCCGCTTGCTTGTATTGGCTGAATGCCTCGACATAGTCGCCGTTGGCGTACGCGGTGAGACCCGCTTCAAGATCGGCATGGAGTGGTCCAGAGACCAAGGCAGCCAATACCGCACCAAGGAGATGTTTTAGATTAAGTTTCATGCTGTTATCTCGAGTAAATTAGGCAGCCATTCTAGTGTAATCAGGTGCCTGTTAGAAGGGATCGCTAAGGATCTTGTTTACATTTCCAATACCCTGTAGTCAGGGCTCTACCGGGTCGAGTCACGGTGACGGGCAACGAGTGCGGTGAGGCCATTGGCATGTTGAACGGCTTGGTCGAGCAAATGTGGGTAACTGTCTGCACCATTGTAGCCAACGATAGGCTCACCCAGTATCTTTCCAGATTGATCTAGCAAAATGAGGGTTGGGGTGGCGAATACATGGTAGCGATCGACAAAGAGATGGGCTCTTATCGGGGTACCATCGAAATCAATCACCTTTCCTCCTCGATCGATCGAAAATTCCCGCAAGTGCACACGCCGCTGCAGCGTACCCTTTTTGAGCAGGGGGGCGAGGATTTCCCGATTCAGCGCCTGGCAATAACTGCAGTTTTCTGAACTGAATATTACCATCAACGGAGTCGCTTTGTTGTGGGCGCTGGCGGCCTCAACTGACCAGTCTGTGACCTTGGGGAGGGGGAGTGGTGCGCCATTCAGCCGGAAAGGTAACATGGCAAGAAGAGTAAGAAGCACGAACAACGGGATAGGCTTCACGGCTAACAACGGCTCTACGTGTCTATAAAATAATTAAATTATAATATAAATAATTATTTAATAATAGAGCCGGTTCACACCTCGCCGCCTGTGCCCGCTACAGAGCGGGCACAGGCGTGGATCAGTCTGCCTTGTTTAGGTGAACATCCATCTGAGGGTAGGGAATGGAGATGCCGTTGTCATCGAAAGCGAGCTTTATCTTTTCTGTCAGATCGAACCGGACTCCCCAGTAGTCACCACTCTTCACCCAGGGTCTGACGTTGAAATTGACACTGCTGTCTGCCAGCTCACCTACAGCGACCAAAGGCTCCGGGTCTTTCAGGACACGTTCGTCGGCAGCCAGTATCTCGGTAAGCAGTTGCTTTGCTTTGCGAATATCGTCGCCATAACCGATACCGAACACCATATCGATGCGTCGCGTCTCACGGGCCGAAAAATTGGTGATCGTGCCGTTATAAATGGAGCCATTCGGGACAATGACTTCCCGGTTGTCACCGGTGCGCATAATCGTGCTGAAAATACTGATGGTTTCGACCACCCCCGCTGTGCCGCCGGCTTCGACAAAATCGCCGGTTTTGAACGGGCGGAAGATGATCAGCATGACACCGGCTGCAAAATTCTGCAGTGAATTTTGCAGCGCCAGGCCGACGGCCAGACCGGCAGCACCGAGCAGTGCGATCAGTGAGGTGGTATCCACACCCAACTGGTCCATGGCGGCAATGACGATGAACAGCAGCAGGATGGCGTGCAGAATGGAGACAACAAAGTTGATAAGGATGATATCCATCTTGCTCTTGGTCAGAAGCTTCTTGACGATCTTGAGCAGAATGTTCGCTACCCAGCGACCGACGATAAAGGTGACCAACGCCAGGATAATGTTGATACCCCAAGGAATTACAAAAGTAGAAACCAGCTTGTCGAGATCCATGAAGTCAGGCATGTCTCACTCCGATTGAGGTTATTGTGGTTAAGTTATAAACCCAGCAAATATAGCAGACAATTATCAGATTCTCCCAACTGAAAAATGTCAATAAAAGTAAAATAAGTCGTCTGACACCTATGGTTTGAGCTCGTCCACCCTTAGCTCTATCGATCGCTCCTCGCTGCTGACGGTGTGTGTATTTTTGAGTATTCCATCGCCCTGGCGGTTTACGCTTTGGGATGTGCCGCCGAGGGTTATCCATTCACCCAGTTTCCCGGACACGACGCTATGTGCCTGCTGCACTTCATACTGACCCTGGATCGTACCGGTGCGACTCATGTGGGGAGTGATCTCCAGTGTTACTATGGATCCGTTCACTCTGGGAATGACATAGAAACCGCTGGTTACGTTTTTGTAGCGGGTGGTAATCTGTTGGTGGATCGTGTTGTTTTGGACGATGGTGGTCTGCTCAGGAACCGGCACGGATTGCCCAGTGTCGATAAAGGCAGCATGCCCCTCCAGGACTTGCAGGGTGTGGGTGGCATCTTGGGCGCTTTGGGTTCGCGCCTGCTTCATCTGTAGTCGTAGATCGTTATCTTGTGGTCGTCCGACGATGACCTTGGCATGTTTCCCCAGTAGGGTGTTTACGTCAGCCTGTGTTGCCCTTTGGGATATTTGGTTGCCGGCAGACTGTCTGACTGAGATCTGCAGCATCCTGGGTGGTTGATCGATGCGCCGCAAAATCTGTTTGATCTCCACCAGATTGTCTGGAGAGGTGCGGATAATAAGTTGATTGTTCATGCCGGCAATGGAGCCGTCTTTATCAATGAAGGGCTTTAGTACCGGGATTACCTCGGCCACGGGACGGCTGTTAAGTTGAATGATCTCCAGGGGATAATCGGCGACGGCTTGGGCGAACCAGGTAATTAAGATCAACAGGAATAAAAGCCGTTTCATAGTGATTTTTTCCGGGTCAGAGATAGAGTCTGCGCAGTGTGCTGTCCTGCTCACTGCGCTCCCACACCTCATTAAAGAATTCGGTCAGTAATTTTGCCTCAATCGGGTGATAGAAATAGGCTTCACCTTCATAGCGTTCAGCCACTCTGCGTCTGATATAGCCCATTCTGTCAGCGATGATGAAGTTTTCCGGGTGATCGATGTAGTCAGGATGCGGCCGTCTGATTTCAATCTTGCTGGTGAGTCGCCGGGACAGGTCTACCAGTCGGTGTCCCTCTCTCCTGGCTCGTTCGCTGTCTTGCAGTAAAACGCGAACGCAGATACCCCTGGAAGCGATGGCCAAGTGCTTTAATGCGTCAAGAAAACCGTTTTGATCATAGAGCGGTTTATCTAAGTCATAGGTGAACAGATCCAATTGGTGTTGTGCCTGCTCCGCCATGCTTTCACAGGCCTGCATAAATTGGGCGCGACCCTGCAGGATAATACGCTCCCTGCTTTCGCCGAGTATCTGCGATTCGATGGCATTGTCGGTTCGCTGATTCATGCTAACTCCTGCCGGGTGGGGAGGGAGCTTGCTCCAGCTCCATCCTTTGGTGGACGATTCCGGCCTCCACAAATTCACTCCCCACACAGTGAAATCCATGTCTAACATAGAAAGGAATAGCACCTGTTTGGGCATTGAGAAAGAGTGGGGCAGGGATTTCCCTCTCCGCTAGCTTTAGCAACTGTTTGAGCAGTGCGCTACCGACACCGGCGTTACGCCACTCCTTGAGAACGGCCATCCGTCCAATCTGTCCTGTCACGGAGATTCGGCCGGTGCCTATCGCATGACCGTCGCTATTAACAGCGATTACATGCAGTGCGGACTCGTCCTTGTCGTCCCACTCCAGCTTTTTGGGTACCTGTTGCTCCAAAATAAAAACCGCTTCACGTATGGCGCGGAGAAGGGGTTTGCTCTCGTCCCAGTGAGCCTGGTTAACGGTAAAGTTTTGTTTTGACATGTACGATTACCCGGATATGGCGAATGCTTCTTAACTAGTATAGAGGAGCAGGTGGACAACCTGAAATGGGACTGGTGATAGGACTTAAGTTTTGCTGCTGTTGGCCGATGGATGCCTGACCAGGTTGAATATTTCACCGTGATGATGAATAGAGGGATGGTGAGGATTAACGACAACGGCCCGGGTTAAGAATTTTGCGGGAGGGTGGCCGTTGTCATCAATCTTCGGTATCAATAGTGGCTGAGTGTGGTGTTGCGGGTTGTGGAGACGTTCACAAAAAGCACAGATAGCTTTCTGATCTGCTACAGCTCAACAGGATTTGTGCGCCCTGCACGGTGAAAGCGGAAGCCCGCCCGCAATTTTCTCGTTTGACGGGCCGGTTTGCAGGTTAATTTGTACGGGACTGTCACGTACCGGTGATACAAGCTATGATTGAAACGGTAGGCCATTCAAGAAAATGAGTATAGATAGCCGATTCTCGGGCTTTGGTCTGCATCGCAAAACGAAGGGGTATAAATTGGCTGTAACCGTCGGATTCAAGGTGAGGATGTTCGCCATCGTGGGATTGCTGTGTCTGTCTACGGCAACCGTGGCCGATATCTATAAATATGAGGATCGTAGTGGCAAGCTCTATTTTACCGACCGACCAATGGAGGGGAACGGTTATCGATTGCTCTGGCATTCGGCGGCCGGGCAAAAAAAGCCTAGTGGTTCAAGAATAGATACGGCCTCCAGCGAGAGAAATCGCCACCGTTACTCTCCGATGATTGAGGAAGTTGCCAATAAAGTGCGTCTTAAGCCAGCCTTGTTGCATGCGGTGATTAGTGTCGAATCCGCTTATGATCCGCGTGCACTTTCACGCACCGGGGCCAAGGGTTTGATGCAATTGATGCCCGGCACGGCACAGCGCTATGGCATTTATGATAGCTGGGACCCTAAGTCCAATTTGACCGGGGGGGCTACCTATCTGCGCGATTTGCTGATTATGTTTAACAACGATTTACGCTTGGCGTTAGCCGCCTATAACGCGGGTGAAAATGCCGTGAAAAAATTCGGCAACCGGATTCCACCCTATCCGGAAACCGAGGCTTATGTGGCACGGGTAATGACTAACTATCGTGAATATCAGTCATCAGGCAGATTCGCTTCCCTGAATTAGAAGGCAGTGTGTGCTTAATCCCGCCAATTACTGATTAATCGGTTGATGGTTGCCCTGTCCTGTTCCGATATATCAATAATGTGGAACCCTATCCAGCGCTGATTCGACCCCTCCACTTCCTGTATCCACAGGCTTTCAGCGCCGATCTGCAGCGTGATTGAATCCGTGGCCCCCGGGGCGAAAACCACATCAAACTGAAATACATAATTTTCGGGTAGGGACTGCTCCGAAATCATCATAAAACCGCTGACGGATAGATTGACCAGCGTACCTATAAGCTTTTTTGACTCAGCGTCGAGGATATCAATCCTGGTATCACAGCTTTTTCTTGGATGGGAGCGTTTTTCGGGCATTACGGATTTCCTTGTTTGAGTCTAACGCGCGGGATTCATGCCAATGGATTTTTGCAGAATCGCCTGTATGGTTTTCAGGGCCTGAGTTACAAAAGGTATCCCAGAGGATTTTATTATACTTGCCTTGCCTGTGCAGAGTTGTTTCGCCAACTCTTCGGAAGGGGTGATGTAAGCTTGTATGCCAAAGCGGTCCACAAACATGTATTTATGCGTGATTGGGCTGAACCAGGACAGCTTCAAACGGCGCAACTTATGGTTGTCGTCAATCAGCTCAAACCAGGTGCCGAATTTGATGTCACGCAACTTCAGCAGCATCTCCTTTTCCTCTGGTGACTGTTCAGATCCGGTCGGCTTTGTTGGCGTGACAGGTTCATTCTCCTCGATGGGTTTTATCACCGGCTTGGAAACCTCGGCCGCGGCCGGAGGCTGCTCTTTGACCTTGGTCGGCTGTTCCGTGATGACGGCATCGAGCAGTTTATAGAGGGCGTTACTATCGGGGTGGTGGTAATTACCCAGTGAGTCGAGACCAGCCCTGATGTGTTGAATGAGGTTTTTCTGGTTCTTTTTCAGCCACTCCTTTGCCTTGGGGTTATGCCTTGCATCGACCACTTTGACCAGGCTGTCAATCACCGCAAGGGCAGACGCCCACTCCTTTCCGCTTTCCACTTCCGGATCACGCAGGAGCATCAGTATCATCCGATCCAGCCAAGCATGATTGAGGAAGCGTTCAAGCACCGGGTGTAGATTTCGACCTTGGGTCTTTTCGTCAATCACTTCCCGGGCGCGCTGTCTGGCCGATTCCAGTCTTTCACGCCCCTTGGCCGCTTCCTGGTTGCGCTCCTCCAAGATTTTGGCACGTGATTCCAGCTCTTCCGCCTGCTTTTGCAGTCGATAGAACATTTCGTCGAAGATAGAGAGTTCGCTTTTGAATTCAGCCAGTACGGTTTTCACGCTCTCTTGCATCGGGTAGTAGATGCCACGACGCAGGTCCTCTTCATCGATCCAGCGTTTACCGGCCTCGACCATCATGTTTAGCAGCCGTCTGGCAATATGTTGCTCGTCAGTGAGGAATGTTCGATCCAGAATCGCCACTTTCAGGTAAGGCGTGTGCAGGTGGCTGATCAAGGCCTTGGCGATATTGGCCAATCCCTCTTCGTTGAGGACTTGTTCAAAAAGCATCCCTACCAATTCGATGGTGTCCAGATCGGCGGTGGGGACGGTGTTTTTATCCAGCTCCTTGAGTAGTTTACTTCTTTCCGTCTCCAGGGTTTTTCGCACATTCTGGATCAGGTTGGTGTCCAACTCGATCGATTGCGGAATCCCTTCATTGCTCTCCGGGTCTGGTAGATAGTCAGCCTGAGTCTGCGGCTGAATCTGTTCAATGACCTGGACAATTTCCGGTGTGCGTTTCAGCTGCGCGGTATTGCCGTCGGGTGAGATCTCGGGGTGATTGCTGAAATTGGGATCGGCCGCCCGGCGGGCGGTGAGCAGGTCATGAATCGACTGGAATAGCTCTTCACCCAAGGCAACGCTGTTTCCCGTTCCGGAAGGCGTACCCAGACCGCTGTGTCTGGGTGGAGCCGAATCCGGGGTGGCGGAAGATTGTCTCGATTCGGCATGGGCGGTACGTGGTTGTTCGACGGGGAGGGGGGCGCTCGGGGCGGACTTTGGGTCGCTTGGCGAGGCAGGAGGTGTAACCGCTTTGAATGTCATATTGGGAAAGATGCCGGCTTCGATCAGTTTGTCATTCAGGCTCTGATAGATTGTGACGGCGTCACCCAAGACAAATTTACCAAACAGGAAATAGACAATCAGCAGGATCTGTTTATCCAGATCCAGCGCCTCCGCGGCCAATTGGAAAGCGGTTGCCGTGTGAGCCGGGCAGGCGGGGATATCCTCTTCGGCCAGTTTTTTTCCACCACGCAACACCGCCATTCGTTTGCCCAGGGCGTATAGTTCTTGATAGCAATTTGATTGCGTTTTGGAGATCAGGCTCTGGATGGCGATATGTTTCTCCAGCGCTTCATTATCGACCACTTTCAGTTCGATATGCCCGGTCTCCTCTACCGGGGAGTCTGGGTAGTTGATGGGCCTTCCTTGTACGAAAGCCCTGAAGCCTTGCTCGATAGATTCCCGAAAGTCATGCTCAATTACATCACGCAGTGACAGAATATGGTTGATGGCGTCAAAGAAACGTACCTGTAGTGCGTTGGTTTCGGCTTTTTTGGCAAAGTCGAGAAAAACCGGTTCGATCTGCTCAAACAGTTCATTTAGCTGGGTGGTGAGGTAGACCATCACCATATCGCGACACTCACTCAGTAGCTGTTGATGTTTTTTTCCCGATTGAGTGGTGTGAGGTTGTTGTGACAACTCTTCCATATATGACTTCCTTGACTCTAAAACGGCTGCCTGAGCTTACAGAAATAGCGGCCAAGTCATAGAGTGCTTTAGTTATACCGCCCGCCGACCATCTTTACCCATATTCCGTTTTTCTGGCAAGCTATAGACCAGAAATTGCTGGAATCCTTTGGTAAATATAGTGCCTGTAAGCGTGTAGTGCCGAGCCAAGACAGATATCTGCCCGGTTAGGAATATAAGGGAAGTCTCGTTGCGTTAACCGATAGGTGAGAGTGCGGGTTGTGCCTGCCCATCCGCTTTCGCCAGGCGGATAAAAAAGGCCAGGAGTGCCGGTACCACAAAGAGTGTCAAGAGGGTGGAGAGAGCCAGCCCGCCCAAGATGACGGCTCCCAGGCCACGGTACAGCTCCGTGCCCGAGCCTTGGGCGATAACCAGTGGCAAGAGACCAAACAGACTGGTTGTGGTACTCATGAAGATGGGTCTGATACGGGTCCGGACCGCATTGGTGATGGCTTCCACTCCCTGGATTCCCTCATAGCGCACATTGTTGAGCGTTTGGTGCACGATCAGGATGGCATTATTCACCACCGTGCCAACCAGGATGATAAAACCAAGCATCACCAGGATGTCGAACGGCTGCGGGGCGATAAACAGATCGACCAGCCTCAATCCGATAAACCCTCCAGCCGCCGCCAGTGGTACCGAGAGCAAAATGATCAACGGATAGAGATAGTGGCCAAACAGTGCCGACATGAGTAGATAAGTGATCACCACTGCCATCAGCAGATTCCACTGCAGGGCGATCCGTGTCTCGGTCAGCTTATCGGCGTTGCCGCCGACAGCCACTTTGACCCCCGTCAGTTTTTGGCCCTTTTCCAAGTTGGGAACTAGCTGGTCGGAAATGGTCTCCATTGCCGCCTGCAACGGCATGTCGTCCGGCGGTGTTACCTGCAGCCGGATGTTTCGTTTACGCTCCAGGTGGTTGATTTGGGTCATCCCCTGACCATAGGTAAGGTGTGCCAGGTCGCCGACCCTGACCAGCTCCCCGTAGCGATTGGCGATAGTCTTCTCCAACAGGTCTTCGGGGGTCGACTCAACGGCGTCGTCGCTCTTGATCACCAAGTCCATCACTTTTTTGCCGTCGGGTTTGTATTCGCCGATCTTCCGGCCATCCATCAATATGTCCACATAGATCCCCAGCTCCTGTTCAGTGAGCCCGTTGGCGAGCACACGGGAACGATCGGGTATCAGATTGGCTTCCGGATAACTGATCTCCAGCGACGGTACCGGACGCACCTGGGCCTGGGGGATGGCTTGTTTGATGGCGCCAAACAGGGCGCGCGATGCGGCCACAATCTGGTCGCTGTCGACGCCGGATACATTGACGTCCACGGTTCTTCCCTCGCCGATACCGGACTCGAAAATACCGCGTTGGATACTGACGCCAAACATGCCGGGGATGGCATTCATCACCCGGGTGAACAGCGGCATCATCAGGCGCGCCTCGTCGACGTGGGCACTGGTGCCGCCGAACAGGGTAACGGCGTCCGATGCGACATAGAAAATATTACTGATCTGGGGGATACCATCCTTCCAGTCTTCGTTCAGATAGGGCGATAGCTGATTGTGGATATATTCGCCTATCTCGTGTCGCTTCTGTTCCGAATATCCCGGCGGCGGCACCAGTATGTTGAGAATTAGATTGCGATTGCCCTGCGGCAGGTATTCCGCTTTGGGAGTGAGATAGATCACCGCCACGATGGATACGCTGGTGAAAAAACCGACGGTCAACAGCCGCGTAAAGCTGTTCTTCAGCGTGAAGCGGGAGAAATACATCACCGTGCGGACAAACAGATTGCCATTGTCGGTCGTGGCATAACGTTCGGCAACGGGCCGCTTGGCCAATCCATACAGTTTATTGGTTACCGCCGGTATGACTGAGATAGAGACAAACAGGCTGATGGTGATCGAGGCGGTGATGGCGATCGCGATGTCCCGAAACAGTTGGCCAGCCTCTTCCTCAATGAAAAGTACCGGAAGGAAAACCGCAACCGTCGTCAGGGTGGAGGCGAGTACCGCCCCCCATACTTCACGGGTGCCGTCATAGGAGGCGGCAAAAGGGCTTTTGCCCATACGGCGATGACGGTCAATATTTTCCAGCACCACAATTGAATTATCCACCAACATCCCTACGGCAAAGGTGATGCCGGCCAGACTCATCACATTGATGTTGCGGTCGAACAGATACATGAAGAAGAAGGTCCCCATTACTGAGATGGGGATGGCGATGGCGACGGTCAGCGTGGAGCTGACGGAGCGCAGGAACAGCAGCAGCACGATAATGGCCAGTGCACCGCCGATCATGAGGTTTATTTTGACGGTATCGATGGCGGTATTGATGTAGGGCGTCTGATCGTATACCCAGTCGAAATAGAGATTGTTTTCGGCCAGCAGGGTCTCGTTCAACTGTTCAACCACCTGCCGCATCTGGTTGGTCAAGGCTAAAACATTGGCGCCGGCTTCTTTCCTGATACCCACCACGATCATCGCCTGACCATTGTGCAAAACGGCCGGTGGGTTGGCGGAATAGCCGAAACCGGCGCTGGCGACATCCTTGAGATAGAGGCGGTTGAGTCCGTCATCCAACAGCAGTGTCTCGCCCACTTCATCAGGGGTCTGGAACTGACTGGTGGTGCGGATCCGGTAGTTACGTTTGGACAGGCCGAGTACGCCAGCGGAGGTGTCACTGTTGGCGGACTGGATGCGATTGATCACCTGTCCCAGGGTGATTTGATGCGTCGCCAGACGCTGTGGATCAACGGTGATTTCCAGTCGTTTGTCACTGCCGCCAAAAATGAACAGAGAGCCCACGCCCGGGACGCGCTCCAGCAAGTGCCTGACCTCGTTATTGAAAAAAGTGCGGTAAGTGGTGATCAGGGTCGGATCGCCGGACTTGGTTTTCAGCATCATCCAGATAACCGGTGAATTCTCTTCACTGGAGGTGCTGGCGACCGGCTTTTGCGCATTTTCCGGATAGTCCGTCACCTCATTGAGTTTGTTTGAAACCTGCACCATGGCGTCGTTCAGCTCGGTGCCGACCTTGAATGTGAGGCTGATAGTCCCATAGTCATTAAAACTGGAGCTCTCCATCACGGCCAGGCCCGGCACGCTCTTCAGTACCTCTTCCTGTTCCTCGATAATCTCTTTTTCTATTTCATAGGGGCTGGCTCCCGGCCAGGTGGTGCGAACGCTGATCTTCGGCGCTTCCACGTCGGGGGTGAGTTGTACGGGGAGCCGGTCGAGTCCGATCAGGCCGAAAAGTATCACCAGGATGACGACGGCAAAGGTCGATACCGGCTGGTCGATCGAGTGTTTGACGATGTCCATAACTTACCTATTGTTACTCACAATCTGCACCGACTGGTCCGGCCGCAGCCGGTCATTGCCATCCACCACCACCTGCATACCCGCCGCCAAGGGAGAACGGGTTACGCCCAGAAGATTACCGGTACGTGTGACGATATCGATCGGCATCAGTTTTGCCTTGCCATCCTGAATGCTGTAGACAAAGTCCTTGCCCTTGAAATTGACCAGGGCATCCCGTGGGACCATCAGCAAACGCTGTCTCTGGCTGGTGGCTATGTCGACACTGGCGGTCATGTTCTGGATCATTCCCGTGCGATAGGGTATGCCGATCTTGAGCGTAACGCTTTTACTGCGCAGGTTTGCCACCGGAACCAGGCCGCGTATTTTTCCTTCCAATTGCAGATTCATAGCCGGAATGGTTACCGGCACGGTGGCCCCGGGTTGCTGGTAACGGGCCAGATTCTCGGAGACGGCCACCCGGACCAGCAGATCCTGGGTCGAGGCAATCCGACAGACCGGAACACCGGGATCGATCCATTCACCGCTCTCTTTCAGCTTTTCCAGGACTACACCGTCGAATGGGGCGCGTACCGTACTCTTATTCAGCTGTAGTTTGAGCCGCTCCATCTCTTCATCCAGCGTTTCGCGCTTTTTCTGTAGTGACCGGTGGTCATAGAGCGCGTCTTCATAGGCTTGTCGGCTGGCGGAATTCGTCGCCAACAGGCTCTCCAGCCGTTTCAAGGTCCGGTTCAACTTTTCTATGTCGGCAGAGACTTGAGCACGCTGCTTCTGCTTGATGTCCATGTCTTTCAGTATCAGGTCGGTGTTGAGCTCAATCAGCGGCTCTCCGGCCTTGATCAATGTCCCCTCGACGGCATACTGATGAATCACCTGTCCGGATACTTCTCCCGATACGGCGGAAATGCGATCGAAGTCGACGACTCCGGTGTGTGCGCTGGTAGTGGCGATCTCCTGTTCCTGAACCGTTGTGACCACCACACGTGATGGCGGCAGATCGGCGGCCAGAGCGGTCTGGCTAGCTACAAACGACAGCAGGTACAGAAATGGTTGGGTCAGTTTCATCGCAAGTTTTCCATCAAGCGTAACAACAGTTGCTGCAATATTGTTCGTTCGGATTCAGCCAGGCCTTCCAATGCATGGGCGCGAAAATCCAGCGCCACCGATTCCAGCTCGCGGCGTTGCTGCAGGGCCAATGGGGAGAGAAAGACCCGTGTGGAACGACGGTCTTCGGGATCTCGCTCCCTCACTACCATCCCTTTAAGCTCCAGTTTTTCCAGGATGCGCGTGATGTTGGGTCGATCCTTGCCCAGTAACGTGGCGATTTCATGTTGATTCAGGCCGTCGCGTTCCCAGAGTAAACCCAGTAGGGCAAATTGAACCGGGGTGATGTCATAGGGACGCAGCGCCTTGGCAAAGGCGTGCTTGAATAGTGCGGCTGTCCGTAATAACTGAAATCCCGGACCGTCTCTAAGGGTATATGGCATAAGATAAAATCGGCTTTAGTTGTTGTGACAACTTATTGCCGGTATGGACCAATGTCAACCGAATTTTGTGTTCAGGTTTGGTTCAGGATGGGGTGCTTAGACTGACATCAACGGTGAGGGAATGGGCTCTCACCACAAGCGAAAAAAGGAAGCCATCATGAAAAAGCAAACTCTAATACTGGCTATGAGCATACTGGCGGTACCCGGCCTTGGGCTGGCGGACAATGACTTTCACGATAAAGCACGGGTGCTAAGCAGCCAGCCTCTCTATGAGACGGTGCGTGTGAATCAACCGGAAGAGCGCTGCTGGAATGAGCAGGTGCGTCACCGTGGCGGATCACGCAGTGAATCCTATACCCCAACCATTGCCGGAGCCATCGTTGGTGGTGTCGTAGGCAATCAGTTTGGAAAGGGTAAGGGCAAGGATGCCATGACGGTGGCGGGGGCCATATTGGGCGCGTCAGTAGGTAACGATCTCGGTAAGCGGCCGACTCGCGGCTATGTAACCAGCGAACGCCGTTGCGAACTGGTGGATCACTACCGAGAGCATGAGGAGCTGGTGGGTTATGATGTAAAATATAAATATCAGGGCCAGGTATTCCACACGCGTACGGACCGGGAACCGGGAAGGTTTATCAATGTACGGGTATCCGTGGTGCCTGCCGAAGGGTATGACTTTCGGGAGTATGACTGAAAGTCGGAAGATTAACCGCTCCCAAGGGAGGCTCGTATGGTTTTAGTAAGTCGGCGCCGATTGTTGGCAGGTGTATTGTGGAGCTGTCTGCTGTTCTGTCTGCCCGTGATGGTTCAGCAATACAACCATACCGGTGTCAGGGCCGACAGTCAGAAGGGTCGCGGTGGCGTGGACCTGGATACGACCGTGGAACGGATCCGCAAGCAGACAGGTGGTCGCGTCCTGCATGCCGAAACCTTGAATAACCAGGGTAACCGGGAACACCATGTGAGGATTATTACCGATCGCGGAACGGTAAAGCGCTATCGGGTGGATGCGGGTTCCGGGGAGGATGTTTCGCCCGGTCACAATCGGCGCTGAGGAGTCACTATGCGCGTGTTGGTCGTGGAAGATGAACCCGGTCTGAGAAACCAGTTGCATCAGCGTCTGAATACTGAGGGATATGCGGTAGAGGTCGCTGCGGACGGTGAAGAGGGGCGCTATTTTGGATTGGAATTTCCCTTTGATCTGGCGATTATCGACCTGGGACTGCCGAAGTTGTCCGGTATCGAGTTGATACGTAGCCTGCGGCAACAGCAGATTGCCTTCCCGATCCTGATCCTGACCGCGCGCGATAATTGGCAGGACAAGGTAGAGGGGCTAGAGGTGGGAGCGGACGACTATTTGGTCAAGCCGTTTAACATGGCGGAGTTGCTGGCACGACTCAATGCCCTGTTGAGGCGCTCGGCCGGTTTTGCCTCGCCGCAGATCGAATGGGGACCGATTGCGCTGAATACTATGCAGCAAATCGCCACCCTGAATGGGCAGGAAGTGTCCCTGACGGCTTATGAATACAAGGTACTGGAGTACCTGATGCTGCATGCGGGGAAGGTAGTGTCAAAGAGTGAGTTGACGGAGCATATTTACGATCAGGATTTTGACCGGGACTCCAATGTGCTGGAGGTCTTCATACGCCGGTTGAGGAAGAAGTTTGATCCGGAAGGCCAACTGCAGCCGATAGAAACGTTGCGCGGTCGGGGGTATCGTTTTGCCCAGAAGCTTCCCGCCGGCTAATGCGGTCTATCCATAGCAGACTGTTATTGGCCGCGTCGGTGGTGCTGGCCGCCTTTCTGGGGCTCGGTGCCTTGGCGTTGGACGACGCCTATCGGGACAGTGCTGAAAATGCCATGCAGACCCAACTGATGGGCCAAGTGTATGCCCTGCTTGGTGCCGCCGATGCCGACAGCCAGGGGCGAATGCGCCTGCCCCAATCCTTGCCCGATCCCCGTTTTTCCAACCCCGCATCCGGACTGCTTGCTCAAGTCAGCGGAGAAAAGGGTGGCTATCACTGGCACTCACCGTCCGCTGTCGGCCGGCAGCTTCCGATGCCGAATGGTATCCCTCCCGGTCAACCTCAATTCCGTTACCTCCCCTCCAGTGAACCGCTCTATCTCCTCAGTTACGCACTGCTTTGGGAGGATGATAGCGGTGCGGAGTTGGCTTACCTGTTCGTGGTGGCGGAGAATGCCGCACCGTTGCAAGCCCGGGTTGCCGCCTTCAGGAAATCAATACTGATCTGGCTGGGCGGCGCGGCGCTGATTTTGCTGCTGGTACAGGGAGCCGTGTTGCGTTGGGGGTTGAAGCCATTACGCCAGGTGGCGGCCGATCTGCGAATGATCGAGACCGGTGAACGGGGGCGGCTGGAGGGGGATTATCCACGGGAGCTGCGTCGCCTGACCGACGGCATCAACTCCATGATTCGGCATAGTGCCGCCAGTCGGGATCGCTACCGAAACAGCCTGGGTGACTTGGCCCACAGCTTGAAAACACCGCTGGCGGTACTGCAGGGGGCCGCCGAGGGTGAGGATACGGCACTGCTGCGCGAGGCTGTGTCGGAACAGGTGGCGCGCATGAATGACATTGTTCAGTACCAGCTGAAATCGGCGGCGGCCGCCGGCCGCGGGGCGGGACTCGCGCAGGCGACTGCGCTGCGTCCCATCCTGGATCGTTTGATCAAAACCCTGCAGAAGGTTTACCAGGATAAAGCGATCCAGTGTCGTTGTGAGGTGACGGCCGGTACGCTTTTCCCCGGTGAGTCGGGAGATTTGATGGAGTGCCTGGGCAATATCCTGGAAAATGCCTTCAAATATGCCCGCAATCGCGTGACTGTCTCGCTGGATCACGATGCGAATGGGGGAGAGACTGCGGCGATCTGTCTCTGCGTTGCGGATGATGGTCCCGGGATTCCGGCATCTGTCAGAGAGCGTGTGCTACGGCGGGGTGAGCGTGGGGATCAGCAGTTGCCCGGGCAGGGGATAGGGCTTTCCGTTGCCAGCGAGATTGTGCGACTCTATGGTGGGGAGTTGGAGATTGGGGAGAGCGATTGGGGCGGTGCCGTGATCAGGTTGAGGATGCCCGGTCAGCCGTTGGAACACTAAGTTGATCTAAAATAGTAAAAAAAACGCTAAACCCATTGATATTTCAGCCGTTATATCGGATTGTACGCACTGCGGGACAGTTCAGGGCCTGTCTGTGTCACGAATGGGGTCGAGAATTCGATGTTATTGAGCAAGAAGAGAGCGAAAACAACGCTCCAGGTAGGGATGGGCTTTCATGCCGATGGCCTCTCCCTGGTTACCATCGATCAGGCAGGCGACAAACGTCGTCTTGCGAGTTGCCAGTTCTATGCCTTCGACGGCGAAATCCCGGTTGAGCTGAACCAGGCGATCAAAGCGCAAGGACTACGGGGTGTCCCGGTGGTGGCCGTGCTGCCACCGAACAGCTACTCGCTGTTCCAGTTGGAAGCCCCGGAAGTCGAGCACGAAGAGTTGAAAAGTGCTATCCGCTGGCGGATCAAGGATCTGCTGGATTATCACATCGACGATGCGGTTCTGGATATCTTCGATCTACCGGTCTCCCAGCGCAGAAGCGGTCCGCGGATGATGTATGTGGTTGTCACCAAGAAATCGATGATCCAGCAGTATGTCGATCAGTTGGAGTCGCTTGGCCTGGCCATCAACGCCATAGACATTACCGAATTGGCATTGCGTAACGTATTGGCGCTGACCGGTGAACCGGAGGGTTTCCAGGCGCTACTTTATCTCCCGCCCAGCTATGGACTGATTGAGATTGTGCAGGGCGATACGCTCTATCTCAATCGGCGGATCGAGATCAGCGGCAATGACCTCGAGGAGCAGGGCGGTTTTGGGCTGCAGGAACAGCTCGATACCCTGGTGCTCGAGCTGCAACGTTCCCTGGATTATCACGAAAGCCAATTTGTTCTGGGCGCGGTACCGACGATCTCTGTTATTGCCCCTGAATCGAGAAAGGATCAATTGCAGGTACTGGCGGACGAGAGTCTGGCGGCGAAAGTCAAACTGTTCGACCTGTCGACAGCGTTGGACGGCCTGGATGCGGTGGATCCGACGGTGCTTTACCGTAGTCTACCCGCTATCGGCGCTGCCTTAAGGAGCGATTGAGGATGCGCAAGCAGCAGATCAATCTCTATCAGCCGCTGTTTCGTAAACAGCCGGCGGCGTTTTCGTTCAACACATTGTTGAAAACGGTGTTGTTATCGGTTTCGGCTATGGCGGCGTTATCCGGACTGGGAGCCTGGCAGGGCGCGCAGTTGAATGACCAGTTCAAATCGGCTGAGGCTCGACGTGATAAGTTACAGGATGGTTTGACGCAGATGGCGGAACGGCTTCCCAAACCCACCGTCAATAAGATGCTGGAGAGTGAACGGCAGCAGTTGACAGAGAAGCGCAAAGCCGGATTGAGCGTGCTAACTATGCTGAAGAGTCGGCTATCCGCCAACCAGACCGGTTTTTCAAGTGTGTTTGAAGGGCTGGCTAGGCAATCCTTCCCTGAACTCTGGTTTACCCATATTGAGATCACCCAGGCTGGCGATTTTCTCTTGTTAAAAGGGAAGTCGCTGCAACCCGAATGGGTACCGCTACTATTGAAAAATTTGCAGCAAGAACCGGCCTTTGCGGGAAAGAGTTTCCAGGTGGTGGAGATGGTGCGCGAGGATGATCTGGCACAGGCTCTGGATTTTAGCCTGATGACCGCCAGCAGGAGTGTCGAACCATGAACGCTCTGTTGGAAAAGGCGCTGCAACTGCCAGAGCGTTTTGACAGGCTTAGTAGCCGTGAGCGGATTATGATTTTGATCCTGGTACTGGCCATGGTGGCGGGTGTCTGGTTTAACCTGCTCTGGTATCCGCAAACGGTGCTTCAGGGACAGCTTAAAAGTAACCTTAACCAACTGGATGAGCAGATTCGGCAACTTGATGGCCAATTGGCCGGGATGGTGAAGCGGGCGGAGCAAGATCCTAACGTAAAGATCAAGCAGGAACTGGCTGAGCTGAGGCGTTTTGTTGCCGAAATGGAGCAACAGATCAAAGGCACGACGGCGGCATTGATCGAGCCCAGGGAGATGGCGCAAATGCTGGAGAGTATGTTGCTCAGCAACCAATCCCTCCAGTTGTTGCGGCTCAGTACGTTGAAAACGGAGCCGTTGATGGGCCAAGGTGAGCCGTCTGTTGGAGACAAGGCGAAAAAAGGTGATTCGGCCAAAGTAGCCGAAAACAATATCTACCGTCATCCCTTTACTATCGAATTTGAAGGCAGCTATCTGGCAGTGCTTAACTATCTCAAGGCGCTGGAAAGCTTGCCCGGGCGTTTTTTCTGGGACGGCATTGAGCTGGTGACCAGCGATTATCCGACTGCCCGGGTCAAATTACAGTTGCACACATTGAGTCTGTCGGAGGGGTGGATAGGTGTATAAGTTCATCCACTATGGGGTATTGGGTACGCTACTGTTTACCCATGCGCCAACTTGGGGGGAGCTGCGTGATCCCATGCGACCCTATGGTTTCCAGCAGGCAGGTCATGCGCAATCCGATACCACGGCCCCGTCCGCTTTGGATGCGAATTCCTTACGCCTTTCAGGTATATTCTCAGGGCCGAACGGGAAGAGCGCGGTCATCAATGGTCATCGCCTGCGGGTTGGCGATCAGATCGACGGTGCCCGGCTGGTCGCCATACATTCGCACGCCATCGAGCTCGACATGGCGGGAGATATAATCAAAATCGAACTGTTGCCGATCCGTGTCAAAACGCCGGCAATGGCTGTTTCCGGAGGGGGAGAATGAGTCTGTTTCCTTGTGTGGTCAAGTCATCTTTGCTGCTCGGATCCCTACTGTTATTGGTAGGCTGTCAGAGCATGGCTCCGCAAGATGGCGGCACCATGGGCAAAATTCAGCAAGATCTGAAAACCGCCCCGGTAACCAAGGCGAAACCCGCGCCGATACCGCCTCCAGCGGTTACGGCGGCGCTGCTACCGCCGGTGGATATGTCGCTTCCCAAGGCCGGCAAACGTGCCCAAGAGGCACGCTTTGACGTCAATGTCAGTGAAGTGCCGGTACGCGCTTTTCTGATGGGGCTGGTGGAGGGTACACCCTATAACATGGTGGTCCATCCACAGGTTGAAGGGAACCTGTCGCTCAGCCTCAAACAGGTCACCATACCGGAGGTGATGGAGATACTTCGGGATGTATACGGTTACGAGTTTCAACGGGTTCGTAGCGGCTTTCAGGTGTTGCCGGCCAGGCTGCAGTCACGCATTTTTCAGGTCAACTATCTCAACCTAAAGCGTAGCGGCAGTTCGCAAACCCGGGTCAGTTCGGGACAGGTTACCTCATCCGGCAGCAGTGACAGTGAAGATTCCGGTAGCGACTCGACAGCCAGTGGTGTGACCTCGGGCAGCGAAATCAATACCACTTCGGAGGCGGACTTCTGGACCGAGTTGTCCGGCGCCATTCAATCCATCGTGGGTACGGGAGCCGACCGGTCGGTGGTGGTGTCGCCCCAGTCTGGCATCGTCGTAGTACGCGCCATGCCCCATGAATTGCGTGAGGTGGAAGCCTACCTGCAGACAACCAATGAAGCGATGCATCGCCAGGTGGTTCTGGAAGCCAAGGTGATTGAGGTGGAACTGAGTGACGGCTACCAGGCCGGCATTAACTGGGCCAAGATGATGAAGGTTGACGGTAACAGTTTCAGTATTGGTCAGACCGGCGGTTCGTCGCTGTTCACCAATCCCGGCGATGAAAAGGTTACCCTGCTTTCCGGCGGTATCACGTCGCCTACGGAAGCATCACCGGTCAGTTTCACCAGTTTTTCCGCTTTTGGTGGCCTGTTTGGTGCCGCGTTGAATACCGGCAGTTTTATGGCCTTTATCGAGCTGCTGGAGTCACAAGGCAATGTGCAGGTTCTCTCCAGCCCCCGGATAGCGACCCTGAATAACCAGAAGGCCGTCATCAAGGTGGGCAGCGATGAGTTCTTTGTCACGGATGTCTCCAGCACCACTACCACCGGTACCTCGACGACTACGACACCGGATATTACCCTGACCCCGTTCTTTTCCGGTATCGCCCTGGATGTGACGCCACAGATCGACCGGCAGGGTAGGGTCACGCTGCATATCCATCCTTCGGTCAGTCAAGTTACCGATCAACAGAAGGTGATTCAGGTCGGCAATGAGACTCAGAACCTGCCGCTGGCCAAGAGTACCGTGCGCGAATCGGACAGTTTGGTGTATGCCCAGAGTGGTCAGCTGGTGGTGATCGGTGGCCTGATGCAGGATACCCGCGGTGAGGAGGTGGCCTCTACGCCTGTGCTGGGTGATCTGCCTTTTTTGGGACAGCTGTTCAGGCATACCCGACAGGCGGCGAAGAAGAGTGAACTGGTCATCGTGTTACGGCCCACCGTGGTGGAGAGTGCCGAGACCTGGCGCGCCAGGGTGTCCGATGCCGCCAACCGGTTCCAACGGCTGGATCGCGGTTTCCACTATGGTAGTCAACCGGAGGTATTTGGCAATCTCGGTGAAAAGACTGAGTGACTCATGTACGAAGCACACTTTGGACTCAAAGCACTCCCCTTTAGTCTGACGCCGGATACGGAGTATTTCTTCTCTTATGCCGACCACCAGGAGGCGTTGAACGTCCTGCTGGTGGCACTGCGGATGGGCGAAGGCTTCATCAAGATCACCGGTGAAGTCGGCACGGGAAAAACCCTGATCTGCCGCAAGTTACTCAATACCCTTGCCGATGAGGGCATGGTCACCGCCTACATACCCAACCCTTACCTGACGCCGTCGGCACTTCGCCACTCACTGGCGGAGGAGCTGGGCGTGGACTATCCGATGAATATCGGCAGCCATCGCGCCCTGCAGCGGATCAATAAGCGACTGATGACGTTGAAGGCCGAGGGACGGCAAGTGATCCTGCTACTGGATGAAGCCCAGGCGCTGCCGGAAGAGACACTGGAAGCGATACGGCTGCTGACCAATCTGGAAACGGAGAAGAGCAAGCTGCTGCAGGTGGTGCTGTTTGGTCAACCGGAACTGGATGACCATCTGGAGAGACCTTCCATACGTCAACTGAAACAGCGCATAACCTTTACCTACGCCATTCATCCATTGAATACCGAAGGGTGCCGTGGCTATGTTCAGCATCGCACCCGGGTAGCGGGGCATCAGGGTGATGCCCTGTTTAAGGACAAAGCACTGGACTGGCTCTGTAAGGGAAGCCGGGGTATTCCCCGGCTGATCAATATTCTGGCGCATAAATCGATGTTGGCCGCCTACGGCGAGGGTAAATCGAAGGTGGAAAAGGGCCATGTCAGAAGGGCGATCGATGATACCGAGGGGGCCGCTTATCGGCAGCGGGGGGTAGCACGCCTCTATCAATCGCTATTCAGGCGTCAAGCGGTGGTGGCTGTGCGGAGTAGGGGGTGAGCCTGATCAATCAAATGCTGCGTGACCTGGATAAGCGGGATGCGAACGGGCAGGCGCGGCCGATCATTACACCCGAACCGGTCCCTTTATCTCACTCTACAGACGGTGGAAGGCGTCGGTTGATTTGGCTACTACTGCCAGTCCTGGCGGCAGTGGCTGTCGTGGGCTATTTCCAGTGGCCACTTGAGCCATCGGCATCGGTGGTTACGGATGTCTCTGCCGTGCCGGATAGCGTGCCTATTGTAAGGGCTAGTGCTAGCCGTGAAATCCCCGTTGCGGAATCCGTCGTGTCGGTTGCGCAAGGCTCGCCACAGGTGGAGGCAGTGCTGCAGCCGTCGCCGGGTAAAACGGAGCCGGTGGTCGCCTCAGTCGAGGTGACTGAGAAACAGCCGCATGTTGTTGAGTCTGATATAGCGATGCCTGTAGTCTCGGTCGAACCGGTCAGTCCACCACATAAAACGTTGCCGGCAGGACCGTCTGAGACCCGCTTGCCGAAACCGACAAGCCCGGTCAATCTGCCGATGCCACCGCAACCGATGGCGCCGGACAACACCCTGTCTGAGCGGACTGCAGCCAGCGAACTCCGCCCGCAGGTTAAACCGAATGCCGGGCCATCAATCTCCGGGAACGCCGTGCCGACTAATGTGGTTCAAGTGACCAAGGTGACACCCGAGGCGGTGCGTGATTCAGCGGACACGGTTTATCGGACGGCACTGATGCAGTTGAATGAAGGACAACTGCAGGAGGCCGAAGCGTCGTTACGTCATACCCTGACACTGGATCGCTCGCACATCGAGGCCCGACGGCTGCTGGCCATGCTGTTGCTCAATAAGGGTGAACAGAGCGAGGCTGCTCTCCTGCTGGATGAGGGTTTGAGGCTGGTTCCCGATGCTGTTCCCCTGGTTATCTTGCGTGGCCGGTTGGCGCTGGAGAGAGAGGATTATTCGACTGCTGTCCGGCTGCTTGAGCGGCAACGCGCGGCCAGCGGTGATGACAATGAATTACTGTCGCTGCTGGCCTCGGCCTATCAGCAGACACGTCAATTTGGCGAAGCGGCCGCCCTGTATCGGCAGATTGTTGTGCAACAGCCGGGCAACGCCCGGGCCCTTGCCGGGCTGGCAATCTCGCTGGATGCCACGGGAGCCTATAGCGAGGCGTTGAGCCGCTACCGCGAGGCGTTGGCTGCCGACAGCCTTCCGTCGGAAGTGAATGAGTATGCCCGGCAACGGGTCTCGGTATTATCGGTGGAGCGATAACAGCATGAGTGAAGAACTGACAACCGCCAATCCGACAGAGGTAACGCGCAGTCGCAAACGGATCCGTATTGGTGATCTGCTGGTTGAAAACAAGGTGATCTCGGAAGGTCAGTTGCAGGCTGCCTTGGCGGAGCAAAAACGTTCGGGTCACAAACTTGGCTATACCCTCATCGAACTGGGCTTTATCGATGAACAACGATTGCTCGATTTCCTCTCTCAGCAATTGCAGATCCCCTATATCGATCTCACCTCTTATCCGTTGCAGCCGGAAATGGTTAAGCAGATTCAAGAAACCCTGGCACGACGCTACCGGGTGATTGTGCTCGAGGTGCGTGACAAGGATGTACTGGTGGGCATGGCCGATCCCACAGACCTGTTTGCCTATGATGAACTGGGCCATGTGCTGAAGAAGCGGGTGCGTCAGGCGGTTGTTCGGGAGAGTGATCTGCTGGAGGCGCTGGATCGCATGTACCGGCGCTCCGAAGAATTGACCTCTCTGGCGGGCGAGCTACATGAAGATTTGACCCAGGGAGATTTCGATCTCGGTCAGTTGATGCAAACAGTCGAAGCGGGGGATGCCCCGGTAATTCGCCTGCTGCAGACGCTGTTTGAAGATGCGCTGCAAGCCAAGGCTTCCGATATCCATATCGAACCGGATGAGGATGTGCTGCGTATACGTCAGCGGATCGACGGCGTGCTACACGAACAGGTGATGAATGAACGGCGTATCGCCCCGGCGTTGGTGCAGCGTTTGAAGTTGCTGGCCAGTTTGGATATCTCGGAAAAACGTCTGCCCCAGGATGGCCGTTTCCAGATTAAAGTGAAACGGCGCTCCATCGATGTCCGTCTCTCCACTATGCCGGTGCAGCATGGCGAGGCGGTGGTGATGCGATTGCTGGATCAGAGTTCGGGTATCCTCAGCCTGGATGATCTGGGTTTCGAAGCAGAAATGCTGCAACGCCTGCGGATGCTGATCCAAAAGCCGCATGGCATGGTACTGGTTACCGGCCCTACCGGCAGTGGCAAAACCACCACGCTCTATTCCGCCTTGAATGAGCTCAATACCGCTGAAAAGAAAGTCATCACTGTGGAAGACCCGGTTGAATACCGTTTGCCGCGTATCAATCAGGTTCAGGTTCACGATCAGATCGGGTTAAGTTTCGCACGGGTGCTGCGCACCGCCATGCGTCAGGATCCGGATATCCTGTTGGTGGGTGAGATGCGGGACCTGGAGACGGCACAGATCGGCTTGCGCGCGGCGATTACCGGCCACTTCGTGCTCTCAACTGTGCACACCAACAGTGCGATTGCTACCGTCAGCCGACTGCTGGATATGGGAGCGCCCGGATACCTGATGGCCTCTTCGTTGCTGGCCATTGTGGCGCAGCGCCTGGTCAGGCGTATCTGTAGCCACTGTGCCGTTCCCTATGAACCCAATCCGATCGAACAGGCTTGGCTGGACGGGGTATCACACACACATGATCTCAGTGGCCTGCGTATCGGTCGCGGCTGTAATCGCTGTGGCAACACGGGATATAAGGGGCGCATCGGAGTCTATGAACTGTTGGAGCTGAACGGTGAAATGGCCTCGGCGTTGCGCCGCGACGACCACGAAGCTTTTAGTCGTGTCGCGCTCAACAGCAAACAGTTCGAACCGCTTTGGCAAGCGGTATTGCGTTTTGCTTCTCAGGGGGTGACGTCGTTGAGCGAAGCGATTCGGATTTCGGGCGATGTGGACGTAGCGGATTGAGTATGAATTCGCACATCCAGGTACATAAAAGCTAATGCGGGCATATCAATACAAGGCGCGTAACCGTCGCGGCGAAGCGATGACCGGCACTCTGGAGGGGGAAACCCCGGAGGCGATTGCCGAACAACTGTTTCGTTCCAATCTCACTCCCATCGATATCACTCCGGTTGAACGGCGCGGGATCAGCAAGGAGATCAAGCTGAGCTGGTTCAGTCCCGAAGTCAAACTGGATGAACTGGTGCTGCTCTGCCGCCAACTCTACACCCTGCAAAAAGCCGGTGTACCGATCTTGCGTGGCTTGGCCAGCCTTATCGAAACGACTCGTAACCCAACGCTGGCGGTAGCTTTGAAAGGTATCGTTGAGGATATCCAATCGGGACGTGAATTGCATATGGCATTGGCCCGATATCCGGCCATCTTTTCGCCGCTGTTTATCAGTATGATCAAAGTGGGTGAAAGTACCGGTCGACTGGATGACACCTTCCTGCAATTGGCCGGTTATCTGGAGTTGGAAAAGGAGACCCGCAATCGCATCAAAACGGCCACTCGCTACCCCCTGACGGTGTTGCTGGCGATTGTCCTGGCGGTGGTGATTATCAATATCTGGGTGATTCCCGCTTTCGCCGACGCCTTTGCCCGTTTCGATGCTGAACTGCCGCTGGCCACGCGCATCCTCCTTGGGGTTTCTCAGTTCACCCTGAACTGGTGGCCCTATCTACTGGCAGGTATCACCGGGTCGTTGTTGGCGTTGAGCTTCTGGATACGCACCGAAGAGGGCGGCTATGTCTGGTCACGAACGATTTTACGAACCCCGTTGATCGGACATATTCTCAAAAAGGCGATACTCGGCCGTTTTTGTCGTTCGCTGGCGTTGGCGATGCGCTCCGGCGTACCGCTGGTGCAGGCGTTGTCAGTGATCTCCGGCGTGGTGAATAACGCCTTTATCAGCGAGCGTATTCTGAGCATGCGCGATGGCATCGAGAGTGGCGACAGTATCGCCCGAACTGCCGCCGCCACCGGTATGTTTACCCCCATGGTGTTGCAGATGATCGCCATCGGCGAAGAGTCCGGAGCGGTTGACGATCTATTGCTGGAGACCGCAGAACATTACGAGCGGGAAGTGAAATACGATCTGGCCCGACTCTCGGATGCCATCGAGCCGGTAATCATTGTCATCATCGGCGTCATGGTCTTGATCCTGGCATTGGGGGTCTTCCTGCCGATGTGGGATCTCTCCTCGGCGGTACACAAACGCTAGGAGCTGTGAACGGCGCTAAGCCGTCTTACCGAAACGATTTCCCGGCAGTCCGTAGATCTGCAAGCCGCGCCAGGCGACCGGGATGCCCCAGAAGATCAACGGGTAGTAAAACCACAGATGGTCACTGCTGGTAATAATATCGATCAGAAACAGCCCCAGATTGACCATCAGGTAGGTCAGCAGGTGGCGTTGAAATTTGGCTTTCGGCTTATTTATCGGTTGCTGATTCGACGGCATTGGGCGCTGTTCCAGGGGTGCTGTCTCTTGGAAAGCTGCAGCGGCACCACCACCTTCACGCCGTTGCTGCAGCCGGGCGACTTCCGTATCGAAAGCGGAGGCGAGGGCCTTTAGCGTTTCCAGGGAAGCGCTGCCACCCTGTTCCAGTCGTTGGATGGTTCGAGTACTTAATCCACTGATCTCGGCCAGTTGGTCTTGCGACCAGGCCCGGTTCAAACGCTCTGTTTTCAGCCAGTTTTCCGCAACGGTCATTGAGGTCACCTTCGTTGTCAGGCCAGACTGTGCACCGATTCGGCTGCCGCTACCACGACAGCCGGGTGACAGGATTACGACAGTGGATACAACTTATTGATATGTAATCTGTTTATTCGGTGTCCTGGTCGGATTAACCTTCGCTCAGCAGATTGCGTAGATCGATCACGGCGGCATTGGCACGTGAGATATAGGAAGCCATGACCAGCGAATAGTTGGTCACCAGGCCAAAGCCGCCGCCGTTGAGTACCATCGGACTCATCACCGGTTGTTGGGTTGCTTCCAATTCGCGCACGATTTGACGCAAACTTACCAGCGCATTTTTCTTGACCAGGATGTCACGGAAATCCAGTTCCACGGCACGCAGGAAATGGACCAGTGCCCAGGTTGATCCTCTGGCTTCGAAGAAGACATCGTCGATCTCCAGCCAGGGGGTATGCACCTCGACCTGGGTCGGGGCCTGGGTGGATTGGGCCGCATTGGGATCGCCCGCCAGATCGGTATTGATGCGCTCTTGCCCGACACTGGCGCTGAGTCGTTGGGAGAGGCTGCCGAGACGCTTTTCCACCACCGACAGCCAGTCGCGCAGGTTATCGGCGCGTGCGTAGAACTGGGTGTTCTGGGCGTTACTTGCTGACAATTCAGCCAGATAGTGGCGCAGCGCTTTCAAACCCTCGCGGTACTCACCTTCGGTGGAGGGTAGGATCCAGGAATCGTTGCTGAAATTGAACTGTGGTTCGGCCACCGACAGGTCCTTGTTCTCCGTAGACTGGGACTGGGAACGGCTGATGTCATTGCGCAAGGCCCGGGCCAAGTCCCGGGATTGGACCAGCGCACCGAACTCCCAGTTGGGTATGTTATCCAGCAAGACGCCGGGAGGCATGACGTCATTGCTCAGGTAACCGCCCGGTTTATCCAGCAGTGTCTCCATGACATGAATCAGCGCGGCGGTGGTATGCGCACCGGTGACCGTTTCGGCTCCGGCCAACTCTTGGCGGGTATTTTCCTGGATATCGAATGCATCCGGTTCCAGGCTCCAATAGACACTGAGCACATACATGACAACCAGTAGCGTGACTGCGGCCAGGCCGCTGGTCCAGAGCCAGCCTTTTTCCCGCAGGGTCTGCGGATGGTAGAGCAGGGTAATACGACGAACCAGGTTACTCAGTCTCTTTCCCAGGGAGGTCAGAAAATTATTCACTTGTTATAGTTCCCTATAAATGATTGTCCAATGACGGTCTGAATTGGGACAATAAGTCCAGTTTGCACTGACTGCGGTTGATCGGTTTAAACCGATAGCTGGCAAGAGTATCCCATATTTGAAGGAGTGATGTATGACCAAAACCTATGATCTGATCGCAATCGGTGGCGGAAGCGGTGGGCTTTCAGCCGCCGAGCGGGCAGCCAAATATGGGGCACGTACAGCGGTTGTGGAAGCCGGCAAGTTGGGTGGGACCTGTGTCAACCTGGGCTGCGTACCGAAGAAAATTATGTGGTATGGCGCCTCTATTGCCCACACCCTGCACGACGCGGAGGCCTACGGATTCTCGGTGCGGCAGGAGGGCTTCGACTGGGGACGGCTGATTAGTGAACGTAACCGCTATGTGTCCAATATCAACAGTTGGTATCACACCTACCTGGCCGATTCCAATATCGATGAGATCAGCGGTTATGCACGGTTTGTGGATGATCACACCCTGGAGGTGAATGGTGAGCGCTACCAGGCCGACCATATTGTCATCGCGCCAGGCTCCTATCCCGTGGTGCCGGATATCGAGGGGGCCGAGTTGGGCATTACCTCGGACGGTTTTTTTGCGCTGACGGAACAGCCACGGCGAGTCGCCGTGGTAGGCAGTGGTTACATTGCGGTGGAGCTGGCCGGCATGCTGAATGCGGTTGGCTGTGAAGTGAGTATGTTTCTGCGTGGGGAGCATCTGTTACGCCGCTTCGATGACATGCTGCGGGAGAGCCTGATGGAAGAGATGTTGAACGATGGCGTCAATATCATTTCATCATCGAGTATCGATAGGGTGGAGCGCGCGGATGACGGCACCCTCAGCCTCTATTGCGCCCAGAGCGGCCAGGTGCAGAGTGGATTCGATCAACTCATTTGGGCGATTGGACGCAAACCGGCCGCGGCCGGCCTGGGTTTGGAAAATACCGGCATTGAATGCGACGATGGAGGCTATATTCCCGTGGATGCCTTCCAGAATACCGCCGTATCCGGACTCTACGCCCTGGGCGATGTGACGCGTGCACCACAGTTGACACCGGTGGCGATTGCGGCGGCACGGCGTCTCTCCGATCGCCTGTTTGGCGGCATGCTGGATCGCCGACTCGATTATTCGCTGGTTCCCAGTGTGGTGTTCTCCCATCCCCCGATTGCCACGGTCGGTTTAACTGAGGATGAGGCGCGGGCTTCACACGGTGAAGCGGTCAAAGTGTATCAGACACGCTTTACCCCCATGTATCACGCGTTTACCGAACGTCAGAGCAAGGTGGCGATGAAGCTGGTCTGCGTGGGGGCACAGGAGAAGATTGTCGGCTGTCATGTTATCGGATTTGGGGCGGACGAGATGCTGCAGGGCTTCGCCGTGGCGATTCGTATGGGCGCTACCAAGCAGGACTTTGATGACACCATCGCCATTCATCCTACCGGCGCAGAAGAGTTGGTGACCATGCGCTGAGTGGCTGCGACCGTTCAGGCTAATTGTGGGCGGCGGTCATCCCCTCCGCCATATGCAGGTAGTTGGTCAGGCGCTGTTGGGTAATCTTGCCACTCTGCACCGCCGCGCGCAGGGCACAGCCCGGTTCATGCTGATGGCTGCAATTGCTGAATTTACAGTGGCCCAGATAGTCGCGGAATTCGATGAAACCGTTGGCCAGGGCGTCCAGGCTTAACTGTCCCAGCCTGAAACTCCGTACCCCGGGGGAGTCGATGAGGTGACCGCCGCTGGGTAGCTGATACAACGTGGTGGCAGAGGTGGTGTGACAGCCTTGGCCGGATGCCTCGGACAGACGGCCGATCTGGATCTCTATATCCGGTAGCAACGCTTTTACCAATGATGACTTGCCTACCCCGGATTGTCCCACCAGTATACTGGTCTGGTCTTTCAGCTGTTCAATCAGAGGGTCCAGTCCGTGCTCGTATTTGGCACTGATTTCGATTAATGGATAACCGATCTGCGGGTAATGGCCGAATTGCCGGTTAAAAGCGGATAGCGCCTCCCGGTCCATCAGATCTTTTTTGTTCAATGCGATCAGGGTACGTACGCCGATCTGTTCTGCAGCGACCAGGTATTGGTCTACCAAATAGGGGGTTGGTGCGGGCTCGGGGGCGAGGACGATAACCAGTTGGCTGATGTTGGCTGCCAGGGCGCGTGCTTCACCGCTGTAATTGGGGCGGATCAGCGCCGTGTCGCGCGGGATAATGGCAGTGACCACGCCTTGGTTGTCACCGGTGGGTTGCCAGACGACTCGGTCGCCACAAACCACCTGGCCGATATTCTGTCTGGATAGACAGTGTAGGTAGTGGCCGGCGTCGTCGGTGATCACCAGATTCTGGCCGTGGCGCGTGATGACCAGGCCTTCGCGGGACGGCTGCGGATCCGTCACGTCGCTAAGCGCTTGGTCCGCTTGCTCCTCCAGTCTGTTTCTACGCCGCTGCTGTATCGCCTTGATGCGTTCGCGCTGTTGCCGGGTCAATCGCCGTTTTGCCATGCGAACGCTACCGCTCCTGGTTACTGGCTGAAGTGATAGAAATTTCGGTTCAGGAATTCAGCGGTATTTTCCACTTCGTCATCAAACCAGTTGAGATTAAGGGCGAGTTGGCAGCGTTGTACCTGTGCCGAAAGCCCTTTGCGGCTGGTCACTCGTCGATCCTTGCGGGTATAGACTTCACTGCCGTGGCAGGATGTGCAGTTTTCCTCGTACTGTTCCTGGCCGGCGGCCAGGTCGAAAGCTGCCGCCTGGCTTAAGGGTAATCCCAGCAGAAGGGCAGTGCCGATCAATGCAAACTTCAATCTCATACGGTGGCCTCATTCTCTGTGGAAACAGATGAAATTTTAGACGATAAATGGGCGACCCGTACCGGAGCAGGCGGGTGACTGTCGTGGAACGCCGAGTAGAGTGAATCGGGGGTCAGCGTGTTGGCGTTTTCCCGGTACAGTTTGACCAATGCCCGAATCATCGGCTCCGCCCCGGCCTGTTCTACCGCGAAATCATCGGCCTCGAATTCGTGACGCCGTGACAGGATAGCCATCACCGGTTGCAGGAATTGTGTGAATACCGGCAGGGCGAGCATGAACAGCAGCAGTGCCAGCGCGTTGCTGCGGCCGCTCACACCCAGTGCTTGATAGAACCAGGGTTGGGCGGCGAGCCAGCCCAACAGCGCAAAACCAACCAGGGAAAGGGCGGTTGAAAGCAGCAGATGTTTCAGGATATGGCGTCGTTTGAAATGACCCAGCTCATGGGCCAGTACCGCTTCCATCTCGTCACCGTCCAGACTCTCCGCCAGGGTGTCATAGAAGACGATCCGTTTATTTTTGCCGAATCCGGTGAAGTACGCGTTGCCGTGTCCCGAACGTTTTGACCCGTCCATGATAAAGATGCCTTTGCTGGTAAAACCGCAGCGCTCCAGCAGCCCCTGGATACGCTGCTTCAGCGGCCCCTCATCCAACGGGGTAAATTTATTGAACAGCGGCGCGATCACCGTGGGATAGAGCCAGATCATCAATAACATGAAGCTCATCCACACCGCCCAGGCGGCGAGCCACCAGTTGTCGCCGGCCCGCTCCATCAGCCAGAGGATTATCCAGAGCAGGGGGGTGCCGAGCAGCAATGCCAACAACAGTTGCAACAGTAAGTCGATAACGAAACGTTTTGCCGTAGTGCGGTTGAAGCCGAAGCGTGCTTCCAGCACAAAAGTATTCCAGAGGCCCAGGGGTAACTCCACGATCGCCGAGATCAGGGAGACGGAAAAAATCAGGCCGATGCCACGCCACACCGGATCGATCTCCCACGTTTGCCACTGCAGATTCAATACGTCGATGCCACCCCCCAGGGTCCAGAGTAACAGCAGGCCGGTCCCGATCCACAGGCTGATGTGTCCGACAGAGAGTTTCGCCCGGGTATAATCGGCGGCTTTTTGGTGCTCTTCCAGGGTCACCTTATCGGCAAAGGCCGGCGGCACCTGGTTGCGATGGGCGGCCACGTGCCGGCGTTGCCGCTGCATCAACCAGAGTTGCAGGGTCAGCCCAAGCGCGATGGCAAAGATGAAAAAGAGTGTGAATGAATGCATCCCTACAGGATACAGAGATAGCAACGCTTCTGCTAGAATGCCGCAGCTCAACCGATAATAACCGCAGGAGATGAGAGGGTGCAGGATTCGACAAATTTGATCTGGATTGATCTTGAGATGACCGGTCTGGATACCCAGAATGACCGTATTATCGAGATCGCCACTATCGTCACCGATGCCGATCTCAATATCTTGGCGGAAGGACCGATGATTGCGATTCATCAACCGGCGCAAGTGATGGCGGCGATGGATGAGTGGAACACCAACCAGCACGCCAAGTCTGGCTTGACGGAGCGGGTGCTCGCCAGTGGTTACAGCGAGGCGCAGGCGGAGCAGGAGACTTTGGCTTTTTTACATCAGTATGTGCCCCAAGGGGCATCGCCTATTTGTGGTAACAGCATCTGCCAGGATCGTCGTTTTCTGGCGCGCGCCATGCCGGAGTTGGAAGCGTATTTCCACTATCGGAATCTGGATGTGAGCACCCTGAAGGAGTTGGCCAATCGTTGGGCACCCGGCATTGCCAAAGGGGTGGTAAAGAGCGGCAAGCATTTGGCGATGGACGATATCAAGGATTCGATCAACGAATTACGGCATTATCGCGAACATTTTCTCCGGATACCGGTTGTCGCCAACCAGCCGGAGTCCTAGGACACCAATCAAATCAGTAGATCGAGTTGCTCGATCGTTTCCGATTGCAAGGTGACCGCACCGCTGTTGGCCAGACGACGCGCCAAACGGGCCGCGCCGTTGTCGTCATCAGAAGAGCCTGTTGACTGGGCTTCCACACGCTGGATCTCTGCCCTGGCGGCATCAGCCAAACGACCCGCCTGGGCGGCCACTTTTCGATCCTGGGGTGACGGGTCGCTCGGTGCCAAGGCGGCACGGCGGATGGCTTCGGCTTTCTGTTCAGTGGCCTGGGGATCACCCGGCACCGGGCTCAGATCGATTTGTACATCACCACCGACAGCGTAGAGTTGCCCGTCTGGTCCGCGCTGATAGGTGAAGTTGGCGCCACTGATGGCAAACCGACCGGCCGCCGAGAGATGGGCCTGTTCATGGGCACGGACTTCCCGGTCCCGGGCCTGCAATGCTCGTAGTGCCTGATACTCTGCGCTGTCGTATTCCGTGGTTTGGCTAACCTGTTCTGTGGCCGGCTTGTTGTCCTCGGCGGACGGGCTCTGTTCGGTTGAACGGTTTTCGACGGCATGCTCGCCCTTGTCCACCGCCTGGCGGGAGGGGGGCGGATAGCGGTAGCTGTTCTGGGTCGCTTGAATCTCCATAAGACGCTGCCTTAACTCCTGTATGGGCAATAAGCGCTTGTGAACTGAATTTTAGACCAAAAACCGGGACGTGCAGGGGGACGCCTTAAGGTTGGTGCCGCTCAAGGGCCCAGAGGACGTGTTCCCTGACCAGTTCCGAAGGGTCGTCACGACGACTCTCGAGGGCGGTAAGGATTGCGGGGGTGGTCAGCGCATTACCCAGGGCAATGGCGATATTGCGTAACCAGCGTTCATGGCCGATGCGGCGAATGGGTGATCCTTCGAGACGTTTCAGGAAGGTGGCTTCATCCCAGGCAAATAGTGAACAGAGGGTGGCATTATCCAGGCCGTTACGCGGGCTGAAATCCGCTTCGGCCGTCGGGCTGGCGAAGCGGTTCCAGGGGCAAACCATCAGGCAATCGTCGCAACCGTAAATACGATTGCCCATGAGTGGCCGCAGGGGTTCAGGTATGGGGCCGTCCAGTTCGATGGTCAGATAGGAGATGCAGCGGCGTGCATCCACCTGATAAGGGGCGACAATGGCCTCGGTGGGGCAGATATCGATGCAGGCGGTGCAGCGGCCGCAGTGGTCGGCTTCTGCCTGGTCCGTCGGCAGGGGCAGTGTCGTGTAGAGCTCGCCAAGAAAAAACCAGGAGCCGGCGCGACGATTGACGATATTGCTGTGCTTGCCGGTCCAGCCCAAGCCTGCTTTCTCCGCCAGCGCCCGTTCCAATACCGGCGCCGAGTCGACAAAGGCGCGATACCCGAAGGGGCCCACCTCCGCCTCGATCTGGCTGGCCAGCTTCTGTAAGCGGTGGCGCATCAATTTGTGATAGTCGCGACCGAGGGCGTAGCGGGAGATGAAGGCGAGCAAGGGATCGGCCAGGACGGCCTCGCCATCGTCGTCGGGCGGCAGGTAATCCATGCGTACAGAGATAATGCGTAGCGTCCCCGGTACCAGCTCTTGTGGGCGTGACCGTTTTAGGCCGTGGCTGGCCATGTAGGCCATGTCGCCGTGCATGCCGCGTTCGAGCCATTGGTGGAGATGCTGTTCCGCCAGGGTCAAGTCGGTATCGGCAATGCCGATCTGCTGAAAACCGAGCGCAGCGCCCCAGTGCCGGATTTGATCGGCCAGGGCTCGGTAATCTGTTGGGCTCAGTGTTGACATAATGCGCAGCGATGATACCACTCCTGCCCGAGTGCGACAGCACCGCTTGGATGAGACAAAAGCGCGGTTAAAACCCTACAATAGGAAAAATACCCGCCCCGAATAGAGTGTAAATATGCTCATTACCGATCGATCACAGTTACCGAAACAACTCTACCTGGCTGAACAGGTTCGTGCCCTGGATCGCTGCGCCATCGAAGAACACGGCATTCCCGGATTAACGCTGATGGAGCGGGCGGGGGACGCCGCTTTTGATCTGTTACAAAAGCGCTGGCCGCAGGCGGGTTCAATCACGCTGCTGTGCGGCATAGGCAATAATGGCGGCGACGGCTTTGTGGTGGCACGAAGGGCACTGCAGGCTGGCCTGTCGGTGCGCTTGCTGCAGTTGGGGGACGGTAGCAAACGGCGTGGTGATGCCTTGGCGAGTGCCGAAAAATTCCGACAGACAGGCGGTCAGATCACCCCATACAACGGGTTTGATTTTGATACCGACCTGATTGTTGACGGATTGTTAGGTACCGGGTTGGAGCGCCCGGTTACGGGTGCCTGGCTTGACGCCATACGGGCCGCCAATCAACACCCGGCGCCGATATTGTCGCTGGATATCCCCTCCGGCCTGCATTCGGACACGGGTGCGATCATGGGGGATGCCATCGTGGCGGCTGCCACCCTAAGCTTCATTGGCCTCAAACAGGGGATGTTTACCGGGGAGGGGCCCGCCTGCTGTGGTGTGATTGCCCTGGATGATCTGGATGTACCGGCGACGGCGTATGAACCTGTACCCGCCAACGCCCGTTTGCTGCAGTGGTCGGGATACCGGGAGCATCTCAAGCCACGTGCACGCACACTGCATAAGGGAAAGTGTGGCCATCTGCTCTTGGTGGGGGGCGATAAGGGCTTCCTCGGGGCAATCCGTATGGCGGGAGAGGCGGCCGCCCGAACCGGGGCCGGTCTGGTGACGATCGCCACCCGGAGTGAGCATGCAACATTGATCGTCAGTCAGAGGCCGGAGCTGATGTGTCACGGGATCGAACAACCTCGCGACTTGTTGCCACTGATTGCCCGAGCGGATGCGGTAGCGATCGGTCCTGGACTGGGTCAGGCTAGCTGGGGGCAGGGTATGCTGCGCCAGGTTTTACAGAGTGATCGGCCGCTGGTGATGGATGCGGATGCCCTCAATCTGTTGGCCCAGGAACCTGAGAGGCGTGACGATTGGGTATTGACGCCCCACCCGGGTGAGGCGGCGCGGCTGCTCGACGGTTCGGTCGCCCAGGTCCAGGCTGACCGATTTCGTGCCGTCTCACGGCTTCAGCAACGCTATGGCGGTGTGGTGTTGTTGAAGGGGGCGGGAACCTTAATATCCTCTGGTGCGGACGTACCGATAGGGCTCTGCTGCGAGGGGAATCCGGGCATGGCGAGCGGTGGTATGGGGGATATGCTGACCGGCGTTATCGGCGGTTTGATGGTACAGGGTGAGCCAATCGGGATCGCGGCCGAAATGGGCGCCTGTCTGCACGGCGCGGCCGCTGATCTGGCGGCGAAAGATGGCGAGCGCGGAATGATGGCAACCGATCTGTTAATGCCGATCCGTCATCTGATGAATCCGGAGCTTGTTTGAATGCGGGTGATAATAGCGAATTCCGAACGGGAACAGGAGCAGATCGGACAACGGTTGTCCCAGGTGGTGCCTGCACGCTGCCTGATCTACCTGACCGGGGATTTGGGAGCGGGAAAGACCACCCTGGCCAGGGGGTTTCTGCGTGGCATGGGCTACCAGGGATCGGTCAAAAGCCCGACCTATACCTTGATCGAGCCCTATGAGATAGGTCATCGCCGCTGCTACCACCTGGATCTCTATCGACTTGCCGATCCGGATGAAATCGAGTTTCTCGGTTTACGGGATATGCTGCAAGAAGAGGCCGTGATGTTGGTGGAGTGGCCGGAACAGGGGCAGGGAGCGCTACCACCACCTGACCTGTTGGTGCGTATCCTTTATCAGGATGGGGGACGGGAGCTGCAACTTGAGGCCGGGACCGAGTCAGGTGAGCGCCTGCTGAAGCAATTTCCTGATGCCAGGCGCCAGAAAGTTAAGAGTTGAATGTAGGTTCGTTTGCTATCTTATAGATATTACTGGAATTTATTCAATCCACATGCTATCTTTTAACTGCATCAGATTACCGAGTCCGGCAACAAAGCGACACTGTTATGAGGAAGATAGCCACAATCCTGCTGATGTTGGTCTGCTGGCCGCTGTTAGCCGGCCAGACTACTGTGGTCGACAATCTCCGCATCTGGGCGGCACCGGATCATACCCGACTGGTGTTCGACACCAGCCAGCCGGTCAGTCACAAACTTTTCACGCTCAAACAACCCGACCGCCTCGTCATCGATATCAATGACGCCAAGCTCACCGGTGCCATGCCAACCGTCAGTGACAGTCCCCTAATAAAGCGGGTGCGTAGCGCTCAGCGCAAAGATGGGACGTTAAGGGTGGTTCTCGATCTCAATACCCAGACCCACCCGAAAAGTTTCGTCCTAAAGCCGAATAGTCAATATGGCCATCGTCTGGTGGTGGACCTGTTTGGCCAGGCGGAAGGCACTTCGGGACCCACCGCGCAGCAACCGGTCAAGCAGATCGATAAGAACGGTATGCGGGATGTGGTAGTTGCCATTGATGCGGGACACGGTGGTGAAGATCCGGGGGCCAAGGGGCGACGTGGCACCTACGAAAAAAATGTGGTGCTGGCCATTGCCCGTAAATTGGCGGCTTTGATCAAAAAAGAGCGCGGCATGAAAGCGGTGCTGATACGGGATGGGGACTATTACCTGGGGTTGCGTAAACGGATGGATATGGCGCGATCCGAGCGTGCCGATCTGTTTGTCTCCATTCATGCCGATTCATTTCGCGACTCCCGGGCCCGAGGCTCGTCGGTCTATACCCTCTCCAAGCGCGGAGCTTCAAGCGAAGCGGCACGTTGGTTGGCGGAGAGCGAGAACGCTTCGGATTTGATTGGCGGCGTCAAGCTGGAAGATAAGGATGATGTGCTCGCCTCCGTGCTGTTGGATCTTTCGCAGACCGGCACCAGTCAGGCCAGTCATGACGTGGCCAACAAGGTGTTGGGGCAGCTTAAACGGGTGGGCAGAACCCACAAACGGTCGGTACAGCAGGCGGGGTTCGCCGTGCTGAAATCGCCCGATGTACCTTCGATCCTGGTGGAAACCGCATTCATCTCCAACCCTGAAGAGGAGCGTAAATTGCGGGATCCGCGGCATCAACAGAAAGTAGCGGGGGCCATTATGACCGGCTTACGCAGCTACTTCCGCAATAGCCCCCCACCCGGGACGCTGATGGCGCAGTTGAAATCCAAGCAGCATACTATTTCACGGGGTGACACCCTGGGCGCTATAGCCGATCGCTACAACATCAGTTTGGCCAGTCTTAAGTCTGCCAACGGAATATCCGGTGATGTTATCCATGTCGGTCAAGTGCTGGTGATTCCCGGGACCTGATGGGGCCGGCAGCGCGCTGATAGCGTAATAATCTGTCGCAGGTCTGTTCCGAATCCAATCCGTAGCGGTATTTGATTCAGCCTTTAAATGTAGACACTCAAATAAGCGTACGCGCCCCGCTGTTTCTGTTTTGGCCTTTCTCGTCTATCAAAGCGTGAAGCGGCTTTACAATCATCACGCCTTACTTCACGCCTGCCTTGCAATCCCGGTTATAATCCCACCTTTCATCCGCGATACAGTGGCCCGGTAAAGGGCGCTTTGGCCCAGGGTAAGGTTTCATGCGAATACAGGCACTTCCCGCTCAATTGATCAACCAGATCGCCGCCGGAGAGGTGGTGGAACGCCCGGCTTCGGTGATTAAGGAGTTGGTGGAAAATAGCCTGGATGCGGGTGCCACAAGGATTGAGGTTGATATCGAGCAGGGTGGGGCGAAGCTGATACGGGTGCGTGACAATGGTTCCGGTATCCACCCTGAGGATTTGAGGCTGGCGTTGTCGCGCCATGCCACCAGCAAGGTCGGTAGCCTGGAAGAGCTGGAGCGGGTTAGCAGCATGGGGTTTCGCGGTGAGGCGTTGCCGAGCATCTCCTCTGTATCCCGGTTGAGCATCTCTTCCCAGGCCAGCGGCCAGGAAAATGGTTGGTGTGTCAGCGGCGACGGCGGCGATCAGATAAGCGAGCCGGCGCCCAGTGCCCACCCGCGGGGCACCACCGTAGAAGTCAGGGATCTCTTTTACAATACGCCGGCGCGGCGCAAGTTTATGCGTACCGAAAAAACCGAATTCGGGCATATCGAAACGCAGCTTAAGCGGCTGGCCTTAAGTCGTTTCGACGTCTCATTCAGTCTCTCCCATAACCGTAAAGAGGTGTTCACCCTGCCTTTGGCCGATGAGTTGATAGAGCAGGAACGGCGTATTGCCGGGTTACTCGGCTCGGCATTCCTGGAGCAGGTGATTCATCTCGAGCGGGACCAGGCCGGACTCGCCCTGCGTGGTTGGGTGGCTCGGCCGGTCTTCTCCCGTAGCCAGGCCGACATGCAGTATTTTTATGTCAACGGACGCATGGTGCGGGATAAATTGGTGACCCATGCCGTACGTCAGGCGTTTCAGGATGTACTGTTTCATGGCCGTCATCCAGCCTATGTGCTCTATCTGGACTTGGATCCGCTACAAGTGGATGTCAATGTCCACCCCGCCAAACATGAGGTGAGGTTTCGCGACGGAAGGATGGTGCACGGTTTTATCTACCGCACATTGCACCTGGTGTTGGCGGACACCCGTCCTGGCCAGGAGATCGATCGTACGACCGGGGAAATCCGTCCAGTGGATGTGGCGTCTCCGACGCCGGCGGTAGCGGCTCCCTATGATCCCTATCAGCGCGCTCTGGGGTTACGGATACAGGAGTCATCGCCGGCGGCATATCAACCCAGTTTTGACATGCAGCGACCCGGACCGGGGGCGGCACCGGTGACACAGGAGGCGGAACAGGAGGTGCCGCCACTCGGTTTTGCCCTGGCGCAATTGAAAGGGATCTATATTCTTTCCGAAAACCGCGCCGGTTTGGTGCTGGTGGATATGCATGCCGCTCACGAACGGATCACCTATGAACGCTTCAAGCGGGCCGTCGCAGAGGGTGGCGTTAGTCGTCAGCCGTTGCTGGTACCGGTTTCCGTCTCTGTTAGTGCCCGAGAAGCGGATTTGGCAGAGCGACATCAGTCGCTGTTCACCGACCTGGGGATGGAAGTCGACCGGCTCGGCGCCGAGACCCTGCTGGTGCGTGCCATACCGGTACTGTTGCAGGGAGCCGATGCCGAGAAATTGCTGCGGGATATCCTGTCTGACATCGTGGTGCATGGCAGCAGTGAGCGCCTTAGAGATGAGATTAATGAGGTGTTGGCGACCATGGCGTGCCACGGATCGGTACGGGCCAACAGGCGGCTGACAAATGAAGAGATGAATGCCCTGCTGCGGGATATGGAGCGGACCGAACGCAGTGACCAGTGTAATCATGGGCGCCCGACCTGGGTGCAACTCGATTTGGCGAATCTCGACAAGCTGTTTTTGCGGGGTCAATAGTGTCCTGGCAAGATAGAGAAAGGCGGGGGCCGCCTGCCATCTTTCTGATGGGACCGACGGCATCCGGCAAGACGGCGCTGGCCATCGAGCTGGTCCAACACCTGCCTTGCGACATTATCAGCGTCGATTCGGCGTTGGTGTATCGCGGTATGGACATCGGGACCGCCAAGCCGGATGCGGCAGAACTGTCCCAGGCGCCTCATCGACTGATCGACATTTGTGATCCCTCCGAGGCCTATTCGGCGGCTCGTTTCAGGCAAGATGCCCTAAGTGAAATGGCCGATATCAGCGCTAAGGGACGTATCCCGCTATTGGTTGGCGGTACCATGCTCTACTTCAGGGCGCTGGAATTTGGGCTGTCGCCACTGCCGGAGGCCGATCCCGAGATACGTGCCGAATTGGAGCGGGAGGCAGCGGACCTGGGGTGGGAAACGATGCACCGGCAGTTGGAATCCGTCGATCCGGAGGCAGCGGCCCGGATTCACCCCAATGATCCACAGAGAATTCAACGTGCTCTGGAGGTGTACCGGCTTACCGGACAACCCTTATCCAGGCTGCATGGACAAGAAGAACAGGATGCCCTGCCTTATCATTTGGTCAGACTTGCCAGGGCTCCCAGCGATAGGGCCGTGTTGCATCAACGCATAGCCGATCGATTTTACAAAATGCTCGAATTGGGTTTTGAAGAGGAGGTGCGTCGTCTATTGCAACGACCTGATCTACACCCGGATACGCCGGCCATGCGCTCGGTGGGGTATCGTCAGATGATTCGCTATCTGCAAGGAGAGTGGGATCGGGAAACTATGATCGAAAGGGGTATTATTGCCACCCGTCAACTGGCAAAACGGCAATTTACCTGGCTCAGATCCTATCCGGATGTGCATTGGCTGGACGAAGAGGCAGGTAATATTTTGCAGCAAGCCTTGAAAATACTCCGCACCGGCCTCAGTTTGAAATGACAGTGTGAGCTGTGTGCTAAAATTTTAGCGAATTATTGGACTTTTTTCTGGTACAAGCTTGTACCATAAGCTATTTTTTAATTACCGACGCGATACTACAATAAGGAGAACTCCGATGTCTAAGGGGCAAAGTCTACAAGACCCTTTCCTCAACACGCTACGAAAAGAGCGTATACCCGTGTCGATCTTCCTGGTGAATGGAATCAAGTTACAAGGGCAGATCGAATCATTTGACCAATTTGTCGTGTTGTTAAAAAACACGGTAAGTCAAATGGTATACAAGCACGCCATCTCGACGGTGGTTCCCGCTCGGAATGTGCGTTTACAAATGCCCACTGGAGATGATCCTGCAGAGCCTGGTAACAGCTGATCATTACGGTAGAGTAACGACGACCTGCCGTTATAGTGGTGGTGGCAACGGCAGGCGTCATTGTGTCTATTTGCCGAATATAACGCTGTCTAGGGTTTCGGTTTATAATCCAGAACACCTTATTTTCCATTTCGTTCTGTGACCGGGGTCGTACTGTTTGCGGATTTCTTCAGAACAGATGCTGACACAATACCTTCAAGAACACGTTCATCCATTGTCTCTATCTAAACAGATACTATGCCTCTGACTATTCGTACTACAGGTTTAGGTGGCTTTTGTGCCGATTTACATGCCTATCGGTCGATGACTCATCCGTCGCACGAGGTGTGCCGTGTTTGAACGTCCAAAAGTAGGTGAAAAGGCCGTTTTGGTTCACCTGGATAGGGATAGCAAAGCGGATCCTGAAGAGCTTGAAGAGTTTCGTGAGCTGGTTGTCTCGGCCGGCGCGACACCGGTCTGCCTAGTGACCGGAAGCCGTCGTTCGCCAGACCCGCGTTTTTTTATTGGAAGCGGAAAAGCCGAGGAAGTGCGTGATCTGATTCAGGCGGAAGAGGCTGAACTGGTGATTTTCAATCATGCGCTGTCACCCAGTCAGGAGCGAAACCTCGAACGGGAATTTAAATGCCGGGTGGTCGATAGGACAGGGCTGATTCTGGATATTTTTGCTCAACGTGCTCGGTCGTTTGAGGGTAAGTTGCAAGTAGAGCTGGCGCAGTTAAGACACCTCTCGACCCGATTGGTCAGAGGCTGGACACATCTTGAACGTCAAAAAGGTGGTATCGGCCTGCGTGGGCCGGGTGAAACCCAGTTGGAAACAGATCGACGGTTACTGAATCATCGCATTGCACAGATTCGTCGACGCCTTGAGAAAGTGGACAGTCAGCGAAACCAGGGACGCAAAGCGCGCAGCAAGGCCGAAATTCCCACGGTTTCATTGGTGGGCTATACCAATGCTGGCAAATCGACGCTATTCAATACGCTGACGGATGCTGAAGTTTATGCACAGGACCAACTGTTTGCTACGTTGGATCCAACGCTACGACGACTGGAATTGCCGGGAGAGGGGGCTTGTATTCTGGCGGATACGGTCGGGTTTATCTCTCATCTTCCCCATGAATTGGTGGCGGCATTCAAGTCGACCCTGCAAGAGACTACTGAGGCGTCGCTGCTGCTGCATGTGATCGATTCTGCCAGCACACAGCGGGCTGTCTGTGTGGCAGAAGTTAATGATGTGTTGAAACAGATTGGGGCGGATAAAATCCCTCAAATTGAGATCTACAATAAAATCGATTTGACCGATTCCGAAAGTCCCCGGATTGAACGAGGCGAGGATGGACTGGTCAAACGCATTTGGTTGTCAGCGCTAAATCATCAAGGCATTGAACTGCTGAAAGAGGCATTGGCTGAATTCTATCATCAGGAACATGTCCATAAACTGCTGCAACTGCAGCCAGCCGACGGCCGCCTGCGGGCGCGGCTTTTTGAATTGGGCGGCGTTATTTCGGAAAAGGTAACGGATACAGGGGGCTGGGATATGGAGATTGACCTGCCAAAAGTTGCCTATGATCGTCTGCTACAGCAGGAAGCGGCCCTGGAAAGTCGCTTGGTGGTCAGGCAAGTCTGATAGTGGATGGACTGTCACCTTGGACATAGTGATGTTAAGTTAAGAAAAATTAGCTGCCCGGATGTTTGTGAAGTATCCTCCGGGTATACATTCAATACGAGAAAACACTGGAGTTATCGATGGCCTGGAATGAACCCGGGGGAGACAATAAAGATCCCTGGAGTGGCAAGGGTGGTGATCAAGGCCCGCCTGATCTGGATGAAGTCGTCAAGAAGATGCAGGACAGGCTGGGGGGGCTGTTTGGCGGCAAGGGCGGCAATGGCGGCAACCGTTCCGGGGGCGGCCCGGTTGGCGGACCCGCCGGCACTAAAGGGATTGTGTCTCTGGTAGTTGTAGGCCTGATCGTGCTGCTGGCATTCAAGAGTTTTTATACCGTGGCGCCTGCTGAGCGGGGTGTCGTGCTGCGTTTTGGTGCCTATCATGAAGTGACCCAGCCCGGACTTAACTTTCTCATCCCGGTTGTGGATGATGTGATCAAGGTCAATGTGGATCAGATCTCATCGTTTCCGTCAAAGGAGACCATGCTGACCAAGGACGAGAATATTGTTGATATCGAATTGACGGTTCAATTCAGGGTGCAGGATCCGGTGGACTACCTGTTCCAGGATAGAAATCCGGATAAGACCATCCGGGATGCAACGGAGACGGCGTTGCGCGAAACCATCGGTAAAAGCAAACTCGATTTCATTCTGACCGAAGGGCGTGGTTCGATCGCCAGCGATATCAAACGACGTATTCAGGAATTGATCAGCTTTTACAAAACCGGGCTCGAAGTGACCAGTGTCAATACCCAGCCGGCCAAGCCACCCGAGGCGGTGAAGAGCGCGTTTGATGATGCGATCAAGGCGCGTGAGGATAAAGCCAGGCAGGAGAATCAGGCGGAAGCTTACGCCAATGACGTGGTGCCGAGAGCGCGTGGTGCCGCTTCCCGGATAACGGCGGCAGCGAGGGCATACAAAGAACAGGTGATCGCAGAAGCCGAAGGTGAGACGTCTCGTTTTCTGGCTGTGATGAAAGAGTATGAAAAGGCGCCTGAAGTGACTCGGCAACGACTCTACCTGGAGACGCTGGAAAAGGTTATGGGTAATACCAATAAGGTGATTATGGATGTGAAATCTGGAAACAGCCTGATGTATCTGCCCATCGACAAACTATTGGAGGCGCGACCGGAAGCCAACCGCAGCAGCGGCAGCAGCAGTCAATCGACGGCCATAACCGAGTCAGTGGATACCTCACGGCGTGAAGACAGTCGTGGCAGGAGGGTTCGCTAATGAACAGTGGTAAGTTTGGAGTCTATTTTGTCGGTGTCGTACTGCTGATAGTGCTGGCGACCTCATCCCTGTTCGTTGTCAATCAGTGGGAGATGGCCATCAAGCTGCAATTCGGAAAGATTGTGGATTCGGATTATGAACCGGGTCTTCACTTCAAGATTCCGTTGATTCAGAACGTCAAGAAGTTTGATGGTCGAATTCAGACAATGGATTCAAATCCAGAGCGATTCCTGACCATTGAGAAGAAGGACGTGATCGTCAACTCTTATGCCAAATGGCGCATTACCAATGCCGCGCAGTATTTCCGTTCAACCGGCGACAATGTGGCCAATGCCACTCGCTTGCTATCTGAACGTATCAATACCAGTTTGCGTGATGAGTTCGGTAAACGCACCATTCAGGAAGTGATCTCAGGCGAGCGTGCGGAGATCATGGCGTTGCTGACCAAGGATGCGGATGAGAAGGCGGCAGAGCTGGGTATTGAAGTACTTGACGTACGGGTCAAACAGATCGATCTGCCGAAAGAGGTGAGTCAATCTGTTTATGATCGTATGCGTGCGGAACGTGAACGCGTGGCGGCCGAGTTGCGGGCGCAAGGTGCCGAGGCAGCGGAAAAGATTCGTGCCAATGCCGACGCCCAGCGCGTCGTGATTGTTGCCAACGCCTACAAAGAGTCCGAGGAGACACGCGGTGAGGGCGAAGGCCGGTCTGCCGAGATCTATGCCAAGGCGTTCCAGGAGAACAAGGAGTTTTATGCCTTTTATCGTAGTCTGAATGCCTATGGAAAGACATTCAACAACAGCGGTAACATGATGGTACTGGACCCTGATTCGGAGTTCTTCCGTTACTTCAAGAGCGCTGAAGGTAAGAAATAGAGGTCGAGATTCAACCTGCCTGCTATTTTGCGCAGGCAGGTTGGGTCCAGGTCGGACATGGACAATCGGGGCACGGTTTGGCAGAATCAGCCCCCCTGTCCAAACAAATCAGAATATTCTGGCCGGGTTATGACCCCGGTTTTTTATTGCCCGGGACGGACTTAACTACGCGAACGGCGCCATTTGTGGCGGCGTATGTGGACAGAGATATGTGGCACGACTTGTGGGTTGCCTTGGCGCTGGTGATGGTGATTGAGGGGATTATCCCTTTCCTCAGTCCCGGCGCCACAAAGGGTATGATGTTGGCTGTTGCCGAGATGGACGACAAATCCTTACGGATCAGCGGATTGGTGAGTATGGTCCTGGGTGTGTTGGCCCTCTATCTGGTTAATTAGATTGAGAAAATAATGAACAATGCGCATTGGTTGTTGCCGGAGGGGATTGATGAACTCCTTCCTCCAAAGGCGATCCAGCTGGAACGGGTGCGACGGGACCTTCTCGACCTGTTTGATAGCTGGGGATACGACCTGGTACTCCCCCCCTTTATTGAATATCTGGAATCGCTGTTGACTGGTACGGGAGGCGATCTGGATCTCCGTACCTTTAAATTGACGGACCAGATCACCGGCCGAACCTTGGGGATCCGTGCCGATATTACCCCCCAGGCGGCACGCATCGATGCCCATCAGTTACGCCGGGAAGGTCCTACGCGACTCTGCTATGTCGGAACGGTGCTCAACACCCGCAATGACGGTTTTGCCGGTTCCCGTTCGCCGGTACAGATCGGCGCGGAACTTTATGGGCACTCCGGAGCAGAGAGTGAACACGAAATACTCTGCCTGATGTTGAAGACCCTGGAACGGGCCGGAATCGACAACGTCTATCTCGATCTCGGTCATGTGGGCATTTTTCGTGCCCTGGCGGCAGAGAGCGGGCTGAACAAACAGCAGGAACTGGCACTGTTTGATGCCCTGCAACGTAAGGCGGTACCGGAGATTAACGCCCTGCTGGAGCGTTACGAGTTAGATCCGGCGGCCCACCAAAGGTTGATATCCCTCGCCAGCCTGAGTGGTGATGACGCCTTGGTCCGGGCACGGGAGTCCCTCAAGGGCGCTGGACCGGATGTACAGTCGGCTCTGGCCCAGCTTGAGCGGCTGGCTGCGCTTTTGCTTGAACAACGGCCAGATGTGCCGGTGCATTTTGATCTGGCCGAACTGCGCGGTTACCACTATCATACCGGGGTTGTATTCGCCGCCTTTGTGCCGTCCCTCGGACAGGAGATTGCCCGCGGCGGACGATACGATGATATCGGGCAGCTATTTGGTCGGGCGCGCCCGGCCTGCGGTTTCAGCGCTGATTTGAAAATGCTGATGCGCTTGGGGCAGGCCGAAGTCCAGCAATTTGAAACCGGAATTTTTGCGCCGGCAGACAATGATCCGGCCCTCCGCCAGCGCGTGGAAACATTGCGTAGCGAAGGGCGTCGCGTAATCGTCGCATTACCTGGGCAGCCGGGTGACGCGAACACGATGAATTGTGGGGAGGCCCTGGTAAAACAGGGTGATAACTGGGTCGTCAAGCCGCTCTAAAGCCGCTGCCAGACTCGTAGAATCACGTATTGAAGAGTACGAACATGGGTAAAAATGTAGTAGTAATCGGCACCCAATGGGGTGATGAGGGTAAGGGTAAGATCGTCGATCTGCTGACCGATCGAGCTGAAGCTGTAGTGAGGTTTCAGGGTGGCCACAATGCCGGCCATACCTTGGTAATAGACGGTAAGAAGACGGTTTTACACCTGATTCCTTCCGGGATTCTGCGGGAGAACGTCCGCTGTCTCATTGGCAACGGTGTTGTGCTCTGTCCCACCGCTTTGCTGGAAGAGATGGAGGTGTTGAAGCAGAGTGGTGTGCCGGTTCTGGAGCGGTTGGGCATTAGCGAGTCCTGTCCACTGATTCTCCCTTACCATATTGCCCTGGATCAGGCGCGTGAGGCGGCGCGTGGTAAGAAGGCCATCGGCACGACCGGTCGCGGTATCGGGCCCGCCTACGAGGACAAGGTCTCCCGCCGCGGAATCCGCTTCGGTGAACTCTGTGATGTAGAGGTTTACAAGGAGCGGTTGCGTGAAGTGATGGAGTACCACAACTTCACCCTGGTCAATTACTTCAAGGCTGAAGCCGTTGATTATCACAAGGTGCTGGACGAATCACTGGCCCAGGCGGAGATCCTGACTCCGTTGATTGAGGATGTAACCGGTACCCTGCATCAGATGCGCGCAGAGGGGCGTAATGTCATGTTTGAGGGTGCCCAGGGCGCCTTGCTGGATATCGATCACGGTACGTATCCCTACGTCACCTCATCCAATACCACGGCGGGTGGGGCTGCCAGCGGCAGTGGTGTCGGTCCTTGTCACATCGACTACGTGCTCGGTATTGTCAAAGCCTACACCACCCGTGTAGGTGCCGGTCCGTTCCCCACAGAGTTGTTTGATGCCGTGGGTGACCGCCTGGGCGAAAAGGGGCACGAGTTTGGTGCTACCACCGGTCGCAAACGTCGCTGTGGCTGGTTGGATGCGGTGGCTCTAAAACGTTCCCTGGAGATCAACAGCGTAACCGGCATGTGCATCACCAAACTGGATGTACTGGACGGGCTGGAAACCCTGAAGATCTGTGTCGCTTATAAGCTGGACGGAAAGGAAGTAAAGGTGCCGCCGGTCGGTGCAGACGGTTTTGAGAAGTGTGAGCCGATCTATATGGAGATGCCCGGATGGAACGAATCCACCATCGGTGTATCCGGTGTCGGTGGCTTGCCGGAGAATGCCCGCCGCTATCTGGCCAAGATCGAGGAGTTGACCGGGGTGCCGGTCGATGTGATCTCCACCGGCCCGGATCGGGTTGAGACGGTGGTGGTGCGTCATCCGTTTGATGCCTGATCGCATCGTTGATCCAACCTTATGAGACGGGGCCGATGGCCCCGTTTTTTGTCCAGGGACGGACTTATACCGCAAAGCACAGGGATGTGCGGGAGCGGATTTGTCCAGGGACGGACTTATACCGCGAAGCACTCGACTCCAGGGATGGAGGAGGTAGAACGAAGCAGAAGGCTCGAGCCGGAGGAGGTGCGGGGCGGATCTGTCCAGGGAGTGGGCAGGCACGGGGGCCTGCCCCTACGGGGCCGGAGGGTGGTTATTTTAGGTTGGCTGTAGGGGCAACCCCCTGTGGTTGCCCTGTGTTGTCGGTGATCGATGGGCTTATTCCGCGGAGCACATGATTCCAGGGACGGCATGCTCCAGAGGCGTTTCAGGATAGGCGCTGTTTTCAGGCAAGGGCGAGTAATTTAGCGATTAATATGCTCTGCCAACGTTGACCAAACCGAGAATAGCGGTACACATCCGGGCGCTAAGCCTGTACAATCCCGCGGCTTCTTCATATCTTGACTCCATTGAGCTTCTTCGGTGGATCCCACACCCTCCAGAGGTTATCACTATGGACTCCGCACCCGCCGTTGCCGGTTTCGACTCATTTGGTCTGTCGCCAGCTGTACTTAAGGCCATTCAGGAGCAGGGCTACGAAACACCCACCCCCATCCAGGCTGCCTGCATTCCGGAGCTGCTGGCCAACCGGGATCTGTTGGGACAAGCCCAGACCGGGACCGGGAAAACCGCCGCCTTTGCATT